>JBJTBE010000001.1:0-22174 GCA_046091165.1 Solirubrobacterales bacterium
TGAGGCACAGGCGCGGGAGGCGATCGCCCACCTGGCCTCGTTCGAGCGCGGCTCGGCCTCGGAGGGAGAGCACCGGGCAGCTCGCTGGATTGCCTCGCGGCTCGACGCGCTGGGCGCGCCGGCGGTGGTCGAGCGGGAGAGTGCGCACGGCGGCTACTGGTGGCCGCTGGGGCTCCTGACCCTCGTGGCCGGGCTCGCCTCGATCACCCGGAGCCGACTGGCCTGGCTCGTGGCCGGCGGCGCGGCGGCGGCGCTTGTCGCCGACGACGTGAGCGGCGGCCCGAAGCTCCTGCGCCGCCTGCTTACCCGGCGGCCCACCTGGAACGTCGTCGCCGTGGCCGGTGACGCCGACGCCGAGCGCACGGTCGTCGTGGTCGCCCACCACGACGCCGCCCACTGGAGCCTGCTGTTCTCGCCCGCCGTCCCGGAGTTCTTCGGTCGGCGCTTCCCCGGCTCGCTCGAGAAGGCCGACACCACCCCGCCCGTCATGTTCCCGGTCTTCGCCGGTCCGCTGGCCGTCTTCCTGGCCGGGCTCACCGGCAGCGGCCTGCTGAGGCGGCTCGGCTCGGTCCTCTCCCTGGGGGCGGCCGCCGTCTTTGCCGAGATCGGCTCGCGCTCGGTGGTCCCCGGGGGCAACGACAACCTGAGCGGCGTGGCCGCGGTTCTCGGGCTCGCATCGTCGCTGCGGGCCAGGCCGGTCAGCGGGGTGCGGGTCCTGCTGGTCTCCACCGGCTCGGAGGAGTCATTCATGGAAGGCATGCAGGCCTTCGGACGCCGCCACTTCCCGGACCTCCCCCGTGGGTCGACCTCCTTCATCTGCGTGGACACCGTCGGCTCCCCGACCCTGATGGAGCTCGAGGGAGAGGGCATGCTCGTGATGCGCGACTACCCGGCGCAGCTGAAGGATCTGCTCTCCCGCGCCGCACGGGACGAGGGCATCGAACTGGTGCGCGGGCTGCGCTTTCGCAACGCCACCGACGGCCTGATCTCGATGAAGGCCGGGTACCCGACGGTGATGCTCGGCTCGATTACCGAGTACAAGGCGCCCGCCAACTACCACTGGCCCAGCGACACCGCCGAAAACGTCGACTACGGCACCGTCGTGGACGCCACCCTCCTCTGCCGGCGCGCCATCGACCTCATCGCCGAGGAGGGCTAGGTGCCGGAAAGCGCGCTGCGAGCCCAGGCGACCGCCCCGTCGGGGTCCTGGACCTCCCCGGTGTAGACGGCGCGCTCGACCCCGGCCAGCAGCTCCCCGAGCCGGGGTCCCGGCTCCAGCTCCAGAGCCTGGGCCAGCTCGTCGCCGGGAAGCGGCGAGCGCGGGCGGCCGTCCCGTCGCCAGTCCAGCGCCGCCCCGAGCATCGGCGTGGCCACCTCCATGTGCGCGGCGATCGCCTCGTCGGCCTTTCGGCCCCGCGTGGCCAGCCGGTCGGCGATCGACAGGAGCGTTACGTCCACCTCGACGGGGTCACACGCGTCGAGATAATCGAAGCGCATGCCAGCGTCGACCGGCTGCTGGTGGACGAGGAAGCCGAGGAGCAGGTGGGCCTCGGTGATCGCCGCGACATAGGAGGCGAGCCGGTCGCTGGCCCGCAGGCGGCCCAGGATCTGCCGGGCCATCAGCGCGCCCTCCCGGTCATGGCCGGGAAAGCCGACCCTGCCCTCGCCGGAGACGGCCCTGGTCCGGGGCTTGGCAATGTCGTGCAGCAGGGCCGCCCAGCGCAGGGCTTCGCCTCGGGTCAGGCCGTCGGCGAGAGGCTCCTGGAGAACGGCGACGAGCTCGTCGTCCCGGCCACCGGCCACCGGCCCGGGGTCGGACGCGAGGCCGGCCACCCGTTCGACAACCTCGAGGGTGTGGCCGTGGGCGTCCAGGTGGTGGTAGCGGGTCTGCTCGACCCCACGCAGCGCCGACAGCTCGGGCAGCACTACCGGCTCCGCTCCGGTCTCGCCGAGCAGCTCGAGGCCCGTGTGGGGGTCGGTCCCGGTCAGCAGCAACGAGAGCTCCTGGAATACGCGCTCGGCGGCCACCTCTTCCAGGGCCAGGGCGGCGGCGCGGGCCGCGGAAAGGGTCTGCGGCTCCGCCTCCATCCCCAGCTGGGCCGCCAGTCGCGCAACCCTCAGCACCCTGAGCGGGTCCGCGGCGAAGGAGGCGGGCGCGGCCATCCGCAGGGTTCCGCTCCCGAGGTCGGCGATGCCTCCCGTCGGGTCGATGGGCTCGCCGCCGGCAAGGGGCCTGGCGATGGCGTTTACGGTCAGGTCGCGGGCCCGCAGGTCCTCTTCGAGGGTGGCTCCCTGGAGCGGAATGCAGTCGACCTGCCAGCCGTCTCCGGCCACCCGCCAGCCTCCGAACTGGTCGGAGAGCTGGAAGGCGGCGACGCCCGCCCCCGCTCGCCGGCGCAGCGCCTCGGCCGCACCGGCGGCATCGCCGGGAAGTGCCAGGTCGATGTCGGTGGCCTCACTGGCGGCAATCCGCCCGAGCAGGTCGTCCCGAACCGCGCCGCCGACCAGCCACGCCTCCTGGCCGGCGAACTCCTCCTGGGCCAGCGCCAGCGGCGAGGTGGTCAAGCGGTCTCCTGCTCCCCGTCCCGGTGGTACGCACGGGTTACCCGGGAGGTAAGGGCGCTGGTGACCTCGTAGTTGATGGTGCCCAGTTCGTGGGCCACCTCCTCCGCGGTGATCGCGCCGGCGCCGCCGCCGAGCAGGAAGACCGGCTCACCGACCTCCACCCCGGTCCCGGGTCCCAGGTCGACGGCCAGGTTGTCCATGCTCACCATTCCCACCACCGGGCGCCGCTGCCCGGCTACGAGCACCTCCCCACGGTTGCCCAGGGCGCGTCGCCAGCCGTCTCCGTAGCCGATCGGCACCGTCGCGATCACCGTTGGCTGGCTGGCGATGAACGCCCGGCCGTAGCCAACGCTCTGGCCCGGCTCGCAGCCCTTTACCGCCGCCGCCCACGACCGCAGCTCGAGGGCCGGCTCGAGGCCGCGGGCCGCGGCGTCCTCACCGAAAGGGTCCATCCCGTAGAGGGCCACGCCGGGCCGCACCATGTCGAAGGCGGCCTCCGGATCCCTGAGCACCGCCGCGCTGTTGGCGGCGTGGACGGTCGCGTCCGGGAAGCGCTCGGCCAGGGGTAGCGCCCAGGCCCGGAAGCAGGCCAGCTGCTCACCGAAGAATTCGTCCCCCGCCTGGTCGGCAGTGGCGAAGTGGGTCATGAGCCCGGCAAGGCGGCTGGTCTGCGAGGAGGCCAGCCGCTCGGCAAGCGCCGTTGCCTCTTCGGCACTGCGGGTGCCGAAGCGCCCCATGCCCGAGTCGAGCTTCACGTGGACCGGCGCGCCCCCGAGGGAGTCGACGAGGTCCAGGAATTCCGCCGTCCAGGCGACGAGGTCGGCCCGTGCCTGGACGGCCCGTGCGGCCTCTTCGGCGGTCAGGGCGCCCATCACCAGCACCGGGACCTCGAAACCGGCTCCCCTCAGCGCGACGGCCTCGTCGGCCGTGGCGACCCCCAGCCACCCTGCCCCCCCGGCCAGCGCCGCATGGGCGGCCTCGAGCATGCCGTGGCCGTAGCCGTTGGCCTTCACGACCGCGCAGAGCGTCGCATCGCCGGCGGCCTGGGCGATCAGAGCGGTGTTTCGCTCGATGGCCGCTGTGTTGACGGAGGCGAGGGCTCGCTGAGCCACGGCGCCGCCTAACGGTCTTCCAGCAGCGCCTCGAGGACGTCGACCCGGGTGACCATCCCGACCAGGTGGCCCTCGTCATCGACAACGGGAAGGCGGTTGTGGCGGTGCTCGGAGATCAGGTGGCCGGCGTCGTGGGCGCTGGCGTCGGCGGTGACCGTGATCGGCTCGTCGGTCATGAGCTCGCCCGCCGTGCCGGCGACGGCCTTGCGTATGCGCTCCTCCCAGTGCTTGACCGAGCCGAGGTAGATGACGCCCCCCATCACCTGGATGCTCGGCGGCGGGTCGGTGTCCTCGTTCTCGTCGAAGAGCAGCAGGTCGCTCTCGGTGATGATGCCGAGCAGCAGCCCCTCGTCGTCGACCACGGGCAGGCCGGGAAGCTCGTTCTCGTGCATGAGCTCGACGACCCGCTCGATGCCGTCCTCCGGGCCGACCGATACCGGGTCGGCATCCATGATCTCGCTGACGCTCGCAGACATTGCCGCAGCGTACCGCTACGCCCACGCCCGCGGCAGGGCGGCGATCACGTCGCCGGCCACCACCCCTTCGGGCCCGATCGCCTCCGCGGCCAGGCCGCCGGCCCGGGCGTGGAGCCGCACCCCGGCACATGCGGCGGCAAACGGGTCGAGGTCCCGGGCCAGCATCGAGGCGATCACCCCGCTGAGGACGTCGCCGGTGCCGGCCGTGGCCAGCGCCGGGCTGGCCCCGGGGCTTACGCCGACTATCCCGTCGGGCGCCGCCACCAGCGTGTCCACACCCTTGAGCACGACCACCGCCCCGCTGCGCGAGGCCGCCTTGCGCACGTGCTCGAGCCGGCGGGCGCGCACGCGGCGGGAGGAGGTCCCCAGCAGGCGGGCCAGCTCGCCCTCGTGCGGCGTGCAGACCGCCCCGCCCCGGTGCTTTCGCAGCTGGCCGGCATCGCCGGCGAAGGCGTTCAGGCCGTCGGCATCGACGACCATCGGGGCCCTGGCCTCGCGTACGAGCCTGCGGGCAAAGGCGTGGGCGCCGTCGCTCCCGCCGAGCCCGGGCCCGAGGGCGACCGCCCCCGGGCGCCCGGCGATCGCCTCGACCAGCGATCCGGCGCCGGCGGCGCGCAGGTGCCCCTCGCGGGACGGGAGCGGCATCTGCATCTCCTCCAGCAGGTGGGAGGCGACGACCGGCTGCTCGGAGGCCGGCACGCAGGCCGTCACGTAGCCGGCCCCGGCCCGCGCCGCGGCCCGTGAAGCCAGCACCGTCGCCCCGGTGAGGCCGACCGACCCACCGGCGACGTAGACGTGGCCGCTGGTGAACTTGTTGGAGCGGGGCCCCCGGCGCGGGACGAGGCCGAGCACGCCGGCGTCATCGATCAGCCCGACGCTGGCCGGCTCCACCGGCGCGCCCTCGGGGATCCCGATCTCCAGGACACGCACGAACCCGGCGGCGTCGCGCCCGGGGTTGACGTGAAGGCCAACCTTGTCGAAATGGAAGGTGGCGGTAGCGAAGGCCGTTATGGAGTCGCCCCCGGCCTCGCCGGTGGAGGCATCGATGCCGCTCGGGACATCGACGGAAACCACGGTGATCCCGGATGCGGCGATCGCCTTGATCGCCTTTCCGACGGTGCCGCGCGGCTTGCCGGTGAAGCCGGTCCCCAGCAGCGCGTCTACGACGACCGCCGCTCCCTCCAGCCATTCGGCCGAGAACGCTGCCGGAGGTGGCCCCGGCAGCGCGGCGCGCTGGGCCGCGGCGTCCGGGGAGAGCTTGCCGGGGTCGGCCGCCTCCAGCACAACCACCTCGCGGCCCATCGAGCGCAGGATCCTCGCCGTCGCGTACCCGTCGCCGCCGTTGTTGCCTCCTCCGCAGACCACGACCACCCGGCCGGCGGGGACCGTCTCCTGGACCAGTCGGGCCACGCCCTGGGAGGCGTTCTCCATCAGCGTCAGCGAAGGCACGCCGCGCTCGCCGATCGCCCAGCTGTCGGCCTCGCGGCAGCGCTCGGCGTCGGAAAGGGGTGCCAGCCATGCGGGAAGGCCGCTCATGCGGCCACCACCGCGGCGCCCGCCATCTCCCGCGCGTGGGTGAGTGAGCAGCTGAGGCTCACGCCGAGCTCGGCGGCCCGGCGGGCCGCCTCGCCGTGGAGCCGGAGAGCCGGCGACCCGGAAGGGGCACTCACCACCTCGAAGTCGAGCGGCCGGAAGACCGGCAGGTCCAGGGCCTTGCTCGCCGCCTCCTTGGCACAGAATCGCGCCGCCAGGTTGCGGGCCGGGCGGGCCAGCCCGGCTGCCCGCTCGAGCTCGCCTGCGGTGAACAGCCGCCCGGCCAGCCCGGGGCGGCGCTCCAGGGCGCGCTCGAGGCGCCCGATCTCCAGCAGGTCCATGCCAACTCTCGTCACGGGCTGAATCTACCCCCGCCGCCAGCCGGGGAACGGGGGGAAAGTTGCTATTCGACCGTGACCGTCTTGGCGAGGTTGCGCGGCTGGTCCACGTTCAGCCCGCGCAGCCGGGCGATCCGGTAGGCCAGAAGCTGGAGCGGGATGACCGCCAGCAGCGGCTGGAGGATCCAGTCGGTGCGCGGGATGGCGATCACCGAGTCGGCCTGCTCGGCGATCATCTCGTTGCCCTCCGTCGAGACGGCAATCAGGTGCGCCCCGCGCGCCCTGACCTCCTGCATGTTGGAGAGGACCTTCTCGAGGACCGGGGAGTCGGTGGCCACGGTCACCACCGGGGTCGCCTCGCTGAGCAGGGCGATCGGCCCATGCTTCATCTCGCCGGCCGAGTAGGCGTCGGTGGAGATGTAGGAGACCTCCTTGAGCTTGAGCGCGCCCTCGTGGGCCACCGCAACCCCGGCGTGCCGCCCGAGGTAGAGGAAGAATTCGGCCTGCCAGAGCTCTGCGGCGATCTGCTCGATCGGCCCGTCGACGCTCTCCAGGAGCTGCGTGATGAGGCTCGGGACCTGCTTGAGCTGGCGCACCAGCCCGGCACGCTGCCCGGCGTCCAGCGTTCCGTTCAGCTCGGCGAGCCTCAGGGCCAGGAGGTACATGACCGCCACCTGGCAGACGAAGGTCTTGGTCGCGGCCACGGAGACCTCGAGCCCGGCACGGGTGTAGAGGACGCCGTCGGCGTCACGGGTGGCCTGGGACCCCATGATGTTGGTGATGGCCAGGACGGTCGCGCCGCGCTCGCGCGCGAGCCGCATGGCGGCCAGGGTGTCGGCCGTCTCGCCGGACTGCGTGATCCCGATGACCAGGTCCCCGGGCCCGACGATCGGGTTGCGGTACCGGTACTCGGAAGCGATCTCGACGTCCACGGGAACGCGGGCGAGCTCCTCGATCACGTAGCGCCCGATGAGGCCGGCGTGGTAGGAGGTCCCGCAGGCCACCACGACGACCCGACGGGCCTCACGGAGCTGCTCGTCGGTCAGCGCTCCCTCGTCGCTGAGGTCCACCCCGTCCTCGCGCACGGTGCGGTCGGCGATCGTTTCGGCCACGGCGTCGGCCTGGTCGTGGATCTCCTTGAGCATGAAGGTCTCGTAGCCGCCCTTCTCGGCGGTCTCCTCGTCCCAGTCGACGGTTGTGACCTCCCGCTCGACCGCGTTCCCGGCCGCATCGCTGAACCGCGTGCCGTCGGCCTGCACCTCGACGATCTCCCCGTCCTCGACGTACTGGACCTTCCGCGTCTCGGAAAGGAAGGCCGGGACGGCAGAGGCCAGGAATTTCTCCCCCTCCCCCACGCCGACGATCAGGGGGCACTCCATCCGTGCGCCGACCAGCAGCCCGGGAGCCTCGGTGCTCATGGCCACGAAGGCAAAGTGGCCTTCCAGCCGGGAAAAGGCGGAGCGCACGGCGGCGGCGAGGTCGCCGTCGAGCCGGGAGGCAACGAGGTGGGCGATCACCTCGGCATCGGTCTCCGAGGTGAAGACCGCGCCGCCGGAGGTCAGCTCCTCGCGCAGCTCGAGGTAGTTCTCGACGATCCCGTTGACCACGACGTGAACGTGGTCGGAGGTATCGAAGTGGGGGTGGGCGTTCTCCTCGTTCACGCGGCCGTGGGTCGCCCAGCGGGTGTGGCCGATCCCGATCGTGGCCTCGCGGGCGAGGGTGGCCACTGCGCCATCGGCACCGGCCCGCGCCTTGACCGCCTCCTGGAGGTGCTCCAGGTTTCCCACGGCCCGGACGGCCTCGATCTGCCCGTCGGCCATCACCGAGATCCCGGCCGAGTCGTAGCCGCGGTACTCGAGGCGGGCCAGCCCGGCGAGCAGGATCGCTTCGGCCGAACGGTCGCCTACGTATCCGACGATGCCGCACATTGGCCCCGGAGCCTAGCTACCGCGAGGGATGGTCCCGGCGGGTCGGGGGCAGCTAGGAGGCAGACTCCACGACGGCCACCAGCCGGCCGCAGACGGCCTCGCACTCGCCCTCGTCGGGCGCCTCGACCATCACCCTCACGAGCTCCTCGGTGCCGCTGGGGCGCACCAGGACGCGCCCCCGGCCCTCCAGGCCCTCCTCCTCGGAGGCTGCAGCCTCCTCGACGGCAGCCATCGCTGCCGCCTTGTCGGCGACGGCGACGTTCACGAGCTTCTGCGGGAGCCGGGTCATCGCCGAGCGGTCGGCGAGGTCTGCGCCCGCCAGCGCCTCGAGGGTGAGGAGTGCGCTGGCTATGCCGTCGCCGGAGGGGACAAACCCGGTGTCGATGATGTGGCCCGACTGCTCACCGCCCAGGCTCCAGCCGCGCTCGAGCAGCTCGGCCAGGACGTAGCGGTCGCCGACGTCGGTGACCGCTACCTCGATTCCCGCCTCGCGCATCGCCGTGTGGAAGCCGTAGTTGGTCATCACGGTGACGGCGACGCCACCCCCGAGCCGCTCCTCGCGGCGAAGGTGGAGAGCTGCGAGGGCGATCAGCTCGTCTCCGTCGACGACCGTCCCCGTCCGGTCTGCGGCCAGCACGCGGTCGGCGTCGCCGTCGAAGGCAAAGCCGAGGTCGAAGCCACCCCCGGCCACCGCGGCAGCGAGCGAACCGACGTGGGTCGAGCCGACCCCGTCGTTGATATTGCGTCCGTCGGGCTCGGTTCCCAGCGTCGAGACCTCGGCCCCCAGCCTGCGGAATATCTCCGGAGCCACCCGGTAGGAGGCCCCGTTGGCGCAGTCCAGGAGGACCTTCAGCGCGGAGAGGTCCAGGTCCGCGAAACGCTCCTCCAGGGAGCGCAGGTAGTCCTCCGCCGTCCCGTGCAGCTCGCGGATGCGTCCCGGCGCCTGCGGAGGGGGGGCCGGCGCCTCGAGGCGGCCCTCTATCTCTTCCTCGACCTCGTCGGAGAGCTTCAGCGAGTCGCTCCCGAAGAACTTGATTCCGTTGTCGCGGTAGGGGTTGTGGGACGCGGAGACGACCACCCCGAGATCCAGCCCGTATCGCGAAATAAGCAGCGGGGCGGCAGGTGTCGGGAGAACCCCGCCAAGCAGGACCTCTCCCCCGGCGGCCGCGACCCCGGCGGCCAGCGCAGCCTCGAGCATCTCGCCCGACTCGCGGGTGTCGCGGATGATCAGCACGCGGCAGCCTTCGCCCCCCGCCTGCTCGGTGGCGGCACGCCCCAGCGCCAGGGCCAGCTCGGCGGTGAGCTTCTCGCCGGCAACCCCCCTCACGCCGTCGGTGCCGAACAGCCTTCGGGCCATCAGCCCCCGGCCCTTCCCACCGTCACGCGACCTGCGCGCGGCACAGGGCTCAGCGCTTGCTGAACTGCGGCCGCTTGCGGGCCTTCTTGAGCCCGGCCTTCTTGCGCTCCTTGGCCCGCGCGTCGCGCGTCAGGAAGCCACGGCTCTTGAGCGCGCCGCGAAGCCCGGGGTCGGCCTCCAGCAGCGCCCGCGAGATGCCGTGACGCAGCGCATCGGCCTGTGCCGATACGCCCCCGCCGTGCATCCGTGCCACCACGTCCATCTTGGCCTCGTAGCCGACGGCCTCGAGCGGCTCGCGGATGTTCCGCCGGAGCGTGTCCCGCGGGAAGAACTCGTCGAGCGACTTGCCGTTTATGAGGTACTCGCCCTTGCCGGGCTTGAGGGTCACCCGGGCGACAGCGGTCTTGCGCTTGCCGGTCGCCTGGTAGCGGGCGTCGGCGGCGAGGGCGATCGTGGCGACGATCGGCTCCTCGACCACCTCTTCCTCGACCTCCACGACCTCTTCGGCCTCGATGTGCTCGGAGTACTCGTCGGCCGCCTGCTCCTCTCCGGGAAGCGCGGCCTCCCCCTCGGCGACGATGTCCACCTCGAGGTCGGCACCCGGGATGGCTGCGGGCTCGTCGCCGCCTTCCTTCTTCCCGGTGCCCCCCTTCGACTTCTTCTCGGCGGCGGGTTCGGCGGTCGCTTCGGCCTGCGGCTGCCCCTCGGCTTCGGCGGCGGGCTCAGGCGCCTGCGCCTCTTCGGCCTGCGGCTGCTCTTCGGCTTCGGCGGCGGGCTCGGCCGCCTCGGTCTCCTCGGCGGCGGGCTCTTCGCCCCTGGGCTTCTCGACCGGCTCGTCCTGCGGCTCGTCGGCCATCAGCCTGCGACCTCCATCGGCTCGGGCTTCTGCGCGGTGTGCGGATGGGTGGGGCCGGCGTAGACCTTCAGCTTGGTGATCTGCCGGCGCGCGAGGCGGTTGCGCGGGAGCATCCCCTTCACCGCCTTGCGGATGACCTCCTCGGGGCGCTGCTCGAGCATCTCGGCCAGCGTGCGCTCCCTCAGGCCGCCCGGATATCCGGTGTGGCGCCGGTACATCTTCTCGGACATCTTGTTGCCGGTTACCGCGATCTTCTCGGCGTTGACCACGATCACGAAGTCCCCGGTGTCAACGTGCGGGGTGTACTCGGGCTTGCGCTTGCCGCGCAGGGCGTCGGCGATCTGGGTGGCCAGCCGCCCGAGGGTCTGGCCCTCGGCGTCGACGACCAGCCAGCGGCGGTCGCGGTCGGTGCTGTTGGCAACGTAGGTCTTCATTGCGTGGAAAGCGCCGCGAGCGGCAGGCAACGCGGCGCAGGGAGGGAGAATAGCGGCCCCGGGGCGCCCGGGCGGCCCCGCAGGGCTACTCCCACTCGATGGTGCCCGGGGGCTTGGACGTGATGTCCAGGACCACCCGGTTCACGTCCCTGAGCTCGTTGATCATCCGCGAGGCGATCTTCTCGAGCAGGTCGTAGGACAGCCTTGCCCAGTCGGCGGTCATGGCGTCGTCGGAGGTGACGGCGCGGATCACCACCACGTACCCATAGGTGCGCTCGTCGCCCTGCACCCCGACCGTGCGCACGTCGGGCAATACGCAGAAGGACTGCCAAAGCTCCCGGTAGAGGCCGGCGCTGCGGATCTCGTCCTGGAGGATCGCGTCGGCGTCACGCAGCAGGTCGAGGCGCTCCTTGGTCGCCTCACCGCCGACGATCCTGATGGCCAGGCCCGGCCCCGGGAACGGCTGTCGCCACACGAGCCGTTCGGGGAGGCCCAGCTCCACGCCGACCGCGCGCACCTCGTCCTTGAACAGCGACCGCAGCGGCTCGACGAGGTCGAACTCGAGGTCGTCGGGGAGGCCGCCGACGTTGTGGTGGGACTTGATGGTCGAGGTGCCGGTACCGCCGCCGGACTCGATCACGTCCGAGTAGAGCGTTCCCTGGACCAGGAACTTCGCCCCGGAGAGCTTGCCCGCCTCCTCCTCGAAGACCCGGATGAACTCGTTGCCGATGATCTTCCGCTTCTGCTCGGGCTCGGTGGCTCCGGAGAGCTTCTCGAGGAAGCGGTCCTCGGCGTCGACCGCGACCAGCGGGACGCTGAACTCGTCGCGGAAGGTCTGGACTACCTGCTCGCCCTCGTTCTTGCGCATCAGGCCGTGGTCGACGAAGACACAGGTCAGCTGGTCCCCGACCGCGCGGTGCACGAGCAGGGCAGCCACCGAGGAGTCGACGCCCCCCGAGAGGCCACAGATGACCCGGCCGTCACCGACCTGTTCGCGGATCGCCGCAATCTGCTCGTCGACGATCGAGGCCGCCGACCAGGTCATGTCGCAGCCGCACGCATCCCGGAGGAAGTGGGTGAGGATCTGCTGGCCGAACGGGGTGTGGACGACCTCGGGGTGGAACTGGATCCCGAAGACCCCCCGCTCGCGCGACTCGAAGGCGGCAACCGGGGACTGGGTCGAGGCCGCCAGCTCGGTGAAGCCTTCCGGCGCCTCGTAGACCGTGTCGCGGTGCGACATCCAGCAGGGCTGCTCGCCCGGCAGGCCCTCGAAGAGCAGGCCCGGCTCGCGGACGGTCAGCTCCGAACGCCCGTACTCCCCCACCTCTGCCGACTCGACGCGTCCACCGAGCTCGCGGACCAGCAGCTGCATTCCGTAACAGATGCCCAGCACCGGGATGCCGAGTTCGAGAAGGCCGGGGTCGAGCTCGGGGGCCCCGTCCTCGTAGACCGAGGCCGGGCCGCCGGAGAGGATCAGCCCCTTGGGGCGCCTGCGGGCGACCTCCTCTGCGCCCACGTGGTGGGGCAGGAGCTCGGAGAAGACGCCGCACTCGCGCACGCGGCGGGCGATCAGCTGCGAGTACTGGCCGCCGTAATCGAGGACGACGACCTCGTCGACCCCGGCGGGGTGCTCGATCGGCGCTCCCTCGTCGGCCAGCCCGGTGGCCGCCGTCGCCTCGGTAACGACGTTGTGGGCTTCGTGCGTGGAGCCGGGGCTCACGCCGGGGTCGTGCTCATGGCACCCGACTTGTCGGCCGGCGACCCGTTCGAACCACCGTTGGAAGACGCTGCCGAGCCGCGGCTGCCCATCCCGACCCCCTGCGAGCTCTGGAGCTGCTTGCCCTCGGTCTGCAGGGCCGGGGCAACCATCAGCTCAGCGCGGTTGAACTCGGCGATGTCCTGGTAGCCACAGGTCGCCATCGAGGTCCTCAGGGCGCCCATCAGGTTGAAGGTGCCGTCGTTCTCGCGGGCCGGGCCGGCGAGGATCTCCTCGAGCGAGCCGTTCTGGACCGTCTGGACGCGGGCCCCCCGCGGCAGCGTCGGGTGGAAGGTGGCCATCCCCCAGTGGTAGCCGCGTCCGGGCGCCTCGTAGGCGCGGGCCAGCGGCGAGCCGATCATCACGGCATCGGCGCCGCAGGCCACCGCCTTGGCGACGTCACCGCCGGTGCGCATGCCGCCGTCGGCGATGACGCTTACGTATTCGCCGGTCTCGAGCATGTGGGTGGAGCGGGCCCCGGCAACGTCGGCGATCGCCGTCGCCTGGGGCACCCCGAGCCCGAGGACGCCGCGGGTGGTGCAGGCCGCTCCTGGCCCGACCCCGACGAGCACCCCGGCGGCGCCGGTGCGCATCAGGTGAAGGCCCGTGTGGTAGCTGGCGCAGCCGCCGACGATCACCGGCACCGGCAGCTCGGCAATGAACTCCTTGAGGTTGAGCGGCTCGCTGGTCTTGGAGACGTGCTCGGCCGATACGACGGTGCCCTGGATCACGAGAATGTCCAGGCCCGCCTCCAGGGCGGCCTCGTAGTGGGTCACGACCTGCTGCGGGGTCAGCGACGCCGCGGTCACCACGCCGCTGGCCTTGATCTCGGCGATCCGCTCCCCGATCAGCTCCGGCTTGAGCGGCTCACGGTAGATCTCCTGCATCTCCCGGGTGGCCGAGTCCTTGGGAAGCTCGGCGATCCGGGCCAGCTGGTCGTCGGCGTCGGGATAGCGGGTGAAGATGCCCTCGAGGTTGAGCACGGCCAGGCCTCCGAGCCGGCCGATCTCGATCGCCGTGGTCGGGGAGACGACGCCGTCCATCGCCGAGGCCAGCAGTGGCAGCTCGAAGCGGTAGGGACCGAGCTTCCAGGAGATGTCGACATCGTCGGGATCCCGCGTGCGCCGCGAGGGCACGATGGCGATGTCGTCGAAGCCGTATGCGCGCCGGGCCTTCTTGCCCCGGCCAATCTCAATTTCCATATACGGACCCTAGGTTCGGGGGCGGACGAAACCCGGCAGGCCGGCCCCGGCGCCAAGCGCTGGGACTCCGGTATGCCGGCGGCGCAAATGCCACCCTTCGACGATACCGCTCAGAGGGTCGCGGCCGGCGCCTCGAGCGGCTCGACCCGGACTTCGTCAAGGAGCCGTTCGACCCCATCCGGGTCTACCAGGCCGGCTCCGAGCCGCTGGGTCGACTCGGCTCCACAGGCCACCGCATACCGCAGGCACTCCCCGGGGGCCATGCCGAGATAGCGGCCGGCGACGTAACCGGCCAGGAAGGCGTCCCCCGAGCCGACGCTGGCCACCGCCTCCCGCGGGGCGATCCAGGCCCGGTAGACCACCGGCAGTTCTTCGACCAGGACGCTGGCCACGCAGCCGTCGGGAAGGGTCATGATCGCCTCGTGGGCCCCCTGGGAGCGGAGCTCGTTGACCGCGACGAGGGTCTCGGCCTCATCGTTGAACTCATGGCCCACGAGCTCCTCGGCCTCGTCCCGGTTGGGGGAGATGACGCTGGGACCGGCCTTGACCGCGAGGCGCATCGCCTCCCCCTCGGAATCCACCACCGTGGTGACCCCCATCTCGCCCAGGCGGGTGACGATCTCGGCGTAGATCCCGGAGTCGACCCCGCGCGGGAGCGAGCCGGCTACCACGCAGATGCTCGCGCCGCGGGCCAGGTAGCAGAGCTTCTCAATGAAGAGGTCGACCTCGGCCGGGCTCACCTCGGGCCCGCGCTCGTTGATCTCGGTCTGCTGGCCGGTTGTCGGGTCCAGGACCGAGGTGTTGGTCCGGGACTCCTCGCCGATCCTCACGAAGTCGTTGAGGATCGAGCCGGCGGTAAGCGCCTCGACGATCCTGGTCCCGGTTGCCCCACCGGCGAACCCGGTGGCGATCACCGGCTGGCCTAGCTCCTTGAGCAGGCGGGCCACGTTCACTCCCTTGCCCCCCGGGGCCGCCTGCTGCTCCACGGTGCGGTGCCGGTGCCCGAGCTGGAAGCTCGGCACCGAGAGCGACTTGTCCATCGCGGCGTTGAGGGTGACGGTGATGATCACGCGGTCCTTCTCCTCCTTGCCGGCCGGCGGGCGCGGGAGCGGCGCCGACGCGACGCGAGGAGCGTAGCGGCTGCCGCAATGATCAGCACGGCCGCGCCCGCAAGCGCCGCCGGGGTGCCGGTAAACCACTGCCAGGCCGTCGCGGCGGCTACCGGTTCGGTAGTAACCAGCGAGACGCGCCCGGCCACCTCCCCGCGACGGGTGGCCACGATCTCGCCGACCCGGTAGCCCTTCGGGAGCGGCCCTCTCACCTCGCTGGGAAGCCCGCGCCGGACAACGGTCACCTGCTCGCCCCGGCGTGCGACGACCCTGAGCGTGCGGGCTGCGGCGACGGGCACCGCCGTGCCCTGGAGCGCCACCGGGACGCTGGCCACCGGCCGCCCTGCACGCGCGGCGGTGATGGCGCGGTACCGGGAGAAGCCGTACCGCATCAGGCTGGTCGTGTCGCGGTTTCGGGCCGCCTCGGACGGGGTACCCATGACGACGCTCACCATTGGGACGGCGCGGCGCTCTCCCGAACCCACCAGGAGGTAGCCGGCCTGCCGGGTGTGGCCGGTCTTGATACCGCTGATCCACGACACCTCGCCGACGAGGGTGTTGCGGTTGTAGAGGGTGATCTGCCGCTCGCCGGCGGTGATGGTCGAGCGGGGACGGTCGACGATCCTGCGCAGGTAGGCGTTGCGCCGGACCAGCTGGCCTAGCCGGGCCAGGTCACGGGCGGTCGAATAGGCTCCGGGGGCGTCGAGCCCTACCGGGTTTGCGAAACGGGTCGATGTAAGGCCGGCCTGAGCGGCCCGACGGTTCATCAGCTTTACGAAGCGCGAATTCGACCCCGCCACTCCCACGGCGAGGGTGGCAGCGGCATCGTTGGCGCTGGCGATCATCAGGGCCTGGAGGAGACCGGCGTTGGTAACCCGCTCCCCCGGCCGCAGCCCGGCGACCGACTCGGCCGATGCGGCCGGGTAGTCGACCACCCGGAACCGCCGGCCCAGTGAAGCGTTCTCGACGGCCACGAGCGCGGTCATCATCTTCGCGGTCGAGGCCATCGGCCGCTTCTTGAACGCGTTGCGCGCGTAGACGACGTCCCCGGTGTCGGGCTGGACGAGAATGGCCGAAGGGGCCCCGACGAGGCGCTTGGCCGCCGGCGCCGGGGCAGGCGCGAGGAACAGGACGAGGGCAGCGGCCAGGGCCGGGACGGCGATGGCCGCCCGGAAGGTCACTGCCGAAGGCGCAGGCGCTGGCCGGGCTGCAGTGCCTGGACGTCGATGTCGGGGTTGAGCTGCTGGATCTCCTCCACCGGCACGTCGGTTTCCATCGCAATCGCCGAGAGGGTGTCGCCCTCCTTGACCACGTAGACCTTCGGCCCTGAACTCTTCACCTCGGACCGGGCCGGCTCCGGTGCTACCGCCCCGCCGTCGCCGCCCGAGCCACCGCCCGACATGATGATCAGGAGCGCCACGAGCGCGACCGCCACGAGGGCGGCCGGAGCCAGCCAGCGCGAGCCTGAACCCGGGGTCGACATCGCCCCTGAGGATAGGCCCGGAAGGCCGCTTGGCAAGCGATGGCGGGTCGCGTTGCAGCATCGTTGGGCAGCGCCTCAGGAGAGCGACCAGGCCAGGTCCCGCAGCCGCTCGGCTTCCTCCCCGGCCGCCTGCGCCGGGTCGCTTCCCGACTCCTCCCCGGCATTGGCGATCGAGCGAGACGCGGTCACCAGGCCGCCGGCCGGGCCTGGGGCAAACGCGGGTGCCAGGTCCTCCACCGAGCCCCCCTGCGCGCCGACCCCCGGGAGGAGGAAGATCGCCGAGGGCATCAGCTCGCGCGCACGGGCGAGGTGCTCAGGCTCGGTCGCCCCGAGAACCGCGCCCACCGCGGAGAGTCCCGGGCCGTCGCCGCCGAGGGCGCTCACCGCGGCCGCAACCCTCTCCCAGACCGCTCCGTCGCCGGTTGGGAGGTCCTCGAAATCGGCTGCCCCGGGATTGGAGGTCCGGACGAGGACGAAGAGCCCGGCCCCGGAGCCCGCGGCCACCTCGGCGAAGGTCTCCAGCGTGTCGATCCCCATGTAGGGGTTGACGGTGGCGGCGTCGGCTCCGAGACCCTCGACCCTCCCGAACGGGGTGTCGAATCCGGCAAAGAGCGCGGCGGCATAGGCCGCGGCACTTACGTCGATATCACCGCGCTTGCCGTCCGCTATGACCAGGAGACCGGCCTCGCGTGCCGCCCGGCAGGTCTCGCCGAGGGCCTCGCGCCCGGGCGCCCCCAGGCGCTCGAAGCAGGCCAGCTGGGGCTTGACCGCGACGCAGGCCTCCCCGGCTGCCGCGATCAGGGCCCGGCAGTGGTGGGTAACGGCCGTGGCCGCAGCCTGCGCTCCCGTCCCCCCGCCGGCGGCCGCGGCCGACTGCGGCCAGAGGCGCCCGGGGTCGGGATCGAGCCCGAGGACGATCTGCGAGCGCCGCTCCTCGACGCGACGGGCGACGAGGGCGCCGAAGCCTCCTCCGTCGCTCACCTGGTCCTCCTCGCTGGTCGGCTGGCTGGCACCCGCTGCGCAAGCTACCAAGCGTCCGCGTCGGCGCGGAGAACGCCGGGGCGTCGGCTCCGGGTGCCAACATTGCCGCGTGTCGCTGGCCCGAATAACCTGGCTGCTCGTTACGGCAACCTGCGCGGTCGGGGCCATCCTGCTCTTCGTGGCCGGCTACCAGGGTTACGGGGTGCTGGCGATCGTGATCGGCCTGGCGGCCTCGATCAACATCCGCTAGCCGGCCCGCTCCGGCTCGGTGTGGACCACCACCTCTGCCACCTCCGGCAGCCGTGAGCGGATGGTGCGCTCGATCTCCGAGCCGCGCTCGTGGGCCTCGGTCAGGGCCAGCGGGCCGGGCATCGCCACGGTCAGGAAGACCACTACGCCCCTCGGCTCCCTGTGAACCCTCAGCTCCGTGGGGCTGCACCCTTCGACTCCCTCGAGAATCGATTCGACGGCGGCGTAGATCCGCCCCTCCCGGGCCTCCCCCACCGCCTCTACGCCTCCCTCCCGGGCCAGCGGCTCCAGGTGCACGTGAACGGCGCTCAGCTCCGGCATCTGCTCGAGGATTGCCGACTCCACCGCGTCGGCCGTGGCGTGAGCGCCCTCCAGCGTCTCCCCGGCCGGGAGCTTGACGTGCAGGCTCAGCTCGGTGCGGCCGTCGACCTTCACCGCGCGCACGTTGTGCACCTCCCGCACCGGCCCGGCCGCCATCGCCGCCACGGTCGCGCGCTCCCGCAGGTCGCCGAAGGCACGGGGCTCGAGGTGCACGGTGACGTCGGCCCCCGGGAGCGCCTGCTCGATCGAGGCCTCTACGCGGTCGGAAACGACGTGGGCCTGCTGCAGGCCGGCGTCGCCCTCGACCGCGAGCACCAGGTCGATGAAGGGGCGCCCCCCGGCCTGGCGCGCGCGCAGCCGGCGTATCTCGGCCTCCGGCTCGGCGTCGCGGATCGCCTGCCGGGCGGCGTCCTCCAGGCCGGCCGGGGCGCTGTCCATCAGGACATTGACGTTGCGGCGGATCAGGCGCACCGCCGCGACGATGACCAGCACGGCGACCAGCAGCGCGGCGATCGAGTCGCCGGCCGGGAAGCCGGCGCTGACGCAGACCAGTCCGGCAATGACGGCGAGCGTGCCGGCAAGGTCCGAGGCGAAGTGCAGGGCGTTGGAGGCGATCGCGGCGCTGTCGAAATGCTCGGCCGTCCGATGCGAGACGACGGCCCGGGAGAGGTCGACGGCCAGGACCACCCCGAGCAGGAGGAATACCCACCACTGGGTGTCGATCTGGTGGCTGCCTCCCTCCGCGAGGCGGTTGACCGCCTCCCAGGAGATGACCCCGCTCACCACTACCAGGAAGGTTGCCTCCCCCAGGGCGGCGAGGTGCTCGGCCTTGCCGTGGCCGTAGGGGTGCTGGCGATCGGCGGGCCGGGCCGACACCCCAAGCGCGTAAAAGGTGAGGATCGCCGCCACGAGGTCGGTGCCGGAGTGCGCCGCCTCGGCGTACAGCCCGAGCGACCCGCTGAAGGTGCCTCCCACCAGCTTGAGCGCCACGAGGAAGCAGGCGGCAGCGATCGATACGGCGGCCGACCTTCGGAGCGCCCGCGAGCCCCCGGCCGCCTCCTGCGGACGGCTCATCGGCTCTCGAGCCAGGAGCGCAGCTCCCTGGCCGCCCGGCCCCGGTGGCTGACCTGGTCCTTCTCCGGTGTCGAGAGCTCGGCCATGGTCCGCCCGGGCACCTCGTCGGCCACGAAGGCCGGGTCATAGCCGAAGCCTCCCTCCCCGCGCGGCTCGGGAGCCCGGCTGCCGATGCAGCGCCCCTCGAACGTGCGCTCCTCACCGGCCACGGGGTCGACCCACGCGATCACGCACACGTACTCGAGCCGGTCGCCCGGGTCGGTCTGCTCGAGCAGGAGGGCGAGGTTCTCCACGTCGGTGGCCTCCTCGCCGGCCCAGCGGGCCGAGAAGACCCCGGGGCGGCCACCAAGCTTCTCGACACAGATCCCCGAATCGTCGGCGAAGGCGGGCTCGCCGGTGGCCTCGGCCAGCGCCCGGGCCTTGATCAGCGCGTTCTCCTCGAAGCTCGTTCCCGTCTCCGGGGGCATCACGAACGAGTCGGGAATCCCCGAGAAGTCGACACCCTCCATCAGGCCGCCGAACTCGCGCAGCTTGTGCGCGTTGCCGGTGGCGAGCCGGAGCCCCACCGGTCAGCCCCCGGGCGAGCCGATCGCCTCGTCCTGCGCGGCGCGAAGCTCGTTGATCCCGGCCGCGGCCAGCTCGAGGAGCTCGTCCAGGTGCGCGCGCTCGAGGGGCATGCCCTCGGCGGTCGCCTGCACCTCCACGAGCCCCCCGTCGCCGGTCATCACCACGTTGGCGTCGACTTCGGCGGTCGAGTCCTCCGGGTAGTTGAGGTCGAGCATCGGGCGCCCGTCGACGATCCCGCAGGAGACGGCGGCGATCTCCCCGGTCAGGGGAACCCTCTCGAGCTCGCCGTCCTCCACGAGCCGGCGACAGGCCAGCGCGAGGGCGACGAAGCCGCCGGTAATCGAGGCGCAGCGGGTTCCCCCATCGGCCTCGAGAACGTCGCAGTCGATGCTGACCGTCCGCTCGCCCAGCGCCGCGTTGTCCACGACGCCCCGCAGCGAGCGGCCGATCAGCCTCTGGATCTCGACGATGCGCCCGTCGAGACGTCCCTTGTTTATGTCCCGCGGGCGCCGCTGTCCGGTGGAGGCGGGAAGCATTCCGTACTCGGCGGTGAGCCAGCCCAGGCCGCGGCCCTCGCGCCAGCGCGGCACGCCTTCGGCGATGCTCGCGGTGCAGATCACCCTCGTGCCCCCGCAGGAGATGAGCGCCGAGCCGGTGGCCGAGGAGACGAAGCCGGGCTCGATGGCCACCGGGCGAAGGTCGCCGTCGGCCCGGCCGTCGACGCGGCTCATGCCGCGGCCTCCCGGGAGACGGTCACCCGCTCGACGGGGCCCAGCGGCAGCTGCAGGAAGCGCGAGCCGAGCGAGCGGAACTCCTCCGGGTCGCCGGTGGTCAGGAAGCGGTACTCGCCCTCGCCTTCCCGGGGATTGGCCAGGTCCCTGACCCCGAGGGCGTGCTCCACCTGCCGGGCCAGCGCCGCGCCCGACACGACGATCTGGACCCGGGGACCCAGGAGCCTCTGGAGCAGAGGTCGCAGGAGCGGGTAGTGGGTGCAGCCGAGGATCACGGTGTCCACGCCGGCCTCCCTGAGCGGCCCGACGTAGCTGCGCACGAGGGCGACGACCTCGTCGTCGAACTCCGAGCCGTCCTGGATCAGCGCCGCCAGCTCGGGGGCGGCGACCGAGGTCAGGGCGACGTGGGGATCGGCGGCCCGGACCGCCTCGTCGTAGGCGCCGCTGGCCACGGTCGCCGGCGTGGCCAGCAGGCCGATCCGGCCGGTGCGCGTGGCGGCCACCGCCTGGACCGACTCGGGCCGGACGACGCCGAGCACGTCGACGCCGAGCGTCGTCTGGCGCATCCGCTCGCGGAGGGCGGGCAGCGCGGCGGCCGTCGCCGAGTTGCAGGCGACGACCAGCAGCTTGGCCTGCCGCGCGAGGAGCTCTTCGGCGATCTCCATGCTGAAGTCCGCCAGCTCGTCGGCCGAACGGCTGCCGTAGGGGAACCTCGCGGTGTCGCCGAGGTAGACGTAGTCCTCGCCGGGAAGCTGTACGAGCAGCTCGTGGAGCACGGTAAGGCCGCCCACACCGGAGTCGAAGACGGCTATGGGCCGCTCACGCGGGTCGCTGTCACGGGCCATGGGCGCAGCATAGGGGCGCCCACCGCTGTTCAGCGGGAGGTCCCGCCGACGCCGTCGATTGCCTCCTTGAGCTTGCCGACCACGGTCTGGGCGATCCCTCCCCCGCGCAGCGAACGGCCGGCAACGATCACGCCGGCCAGCACCGCGGCGATAAGCAGGATCAGCGCGACGTACTCGACCGTTCCCTGCCCGGAAGGGCTGCGCAGCCTCTCCCAGATCCGGAAGGCGGTGGCGTGGGCGTATCCCTGGGCTCGGCAGATCATTCTCGGTCTCCTTGGTCGGCGGCTTGACGGGGCGGCCATCGTGGCCTCCGGGCCCGCTCGCTTCCAGTGCCTCTCCGTTACGTAAACGCCACGCGAACGCGGCTCGAATGCCCCGTGGCGCCCGCTAGACTCGGCGGCCGCCGCCATCCCCCGGGGAAGGCGCGCCGGACAGCCCGGAAAATGGGACTCAGAGACCGCTTCAGCCGCAAGAAGGACGACGCCTCCGGACAGGAGGCGCCCGCCGCGGGCGAGGCAGTCGCCGGCGCCGCCACCCCGGCACAGGACGACATGCCCACCCTGGTTCAGGGCGTTCCGGTGCCCGGGCCAGGGGTCCCCGACGACCAGACGTTCATTGCGGCGCCGCTCGAGGCGGTGCCCGTCGAGGCCGGCGCGGACGGCTCTCCCCCGGCGTCCGACGTGCCGGGCGAGGCTGCCCACGCGATACCCGCCGAGGGCGCCCCGGCGGCCGGGGAGGAGGTGCCGGCCCAGGCTCCGCCCCCGCAGCCCGCCGCCCCGGCAAGGCCCGGGTTCCGCGAGCGTGGCCGGCTGCGGCGGCGGCTGCGCTACCTGCGCGAGGTCCGCGAGCTCGGGTACCGGGACCTCGGCGGCCTGGTGCTCGACCAGCACCGCTTCCAGCGGCCCAACGAGGAACTGGTCGCCGGCAAGGTCGCCGCCATCGAGGCCCTCGACCGCGAGATGCGGGCGATCGAGCAGGCCCTCTCCCAGTCCACCCCGTACACCGAACTCTTCATTCCCGGCCTCAGCGCCTGCCCGCGCTGCGGCGCCCTGCACGGAAGCGACGCGCGGTTCTGCCCGCAGTGCGGCCTTTCCTTCAAGGGCCCCAGGACCGTTGCCGGCGTCGGAACGCCGGACGGCGCTCCCGGGGCCCAGGCCTACCCGCCCGATCCCGGGGCGCCCGTCTTCGGCGCCACGCAGGCCATCCCCGGGCAGGCTCCGCCTCCCTACCCCCAGGCCCCGCAGCCCTCTCCTTATC
>JBJTBE010000002.1:0-9376 GCA_046091165.1 Solirubrobacterales bacterium
AGAAGTCGCGGTGGCGGGCGATTGCGGCCGCAGCGCTGCCGACGCCCCCCGCTCCGACGATCAGGATTCGCATGGCGCCGGAGACTACCGGGCGCCGGCGTCCGCGACGTGCGCCTCGACGAGGCCCTCGGGCGTGTGAACGGCGGCCTCCACGTCGGGCTCGATGCCCAGCTCGCGGATCGCCTCGCTGGTCACCGGGCCGATCGAGACCAGCCGCGGCCCGGCGAGCGTCCCGGCCGCCTCGCAGAAGAAACGCACCGAGGAGGCGCTGGTGAAGGTGGCGTAGTCGGCACCCAGCGCGGCCTCGCGCGCCTCGGGGGAGAGCGGCTCGGCGACGGTGCGGTAGAGCGGGAGGATCTCGACCTCGGCGCCCCGCGCGGCCAGGGCGTCGGGCAGCACGTCGCGGGCGCTCTCGGCGCGGGCGATCAGGGCGCGGGTGACCGGCACGCTCTCCAGCTCCTCCACCAGCGCCTCGGCGACCGAGCGCTCGGGCACCACGTCGGCGACGATGCCGCCCTGCGCCAGCTCGCGGGCGGTGCCGGGGCCGATCGCCGCGATCGTCGGGCCGGCCAGGGCGCGGGCGTCGCCGGCGACCTCCAGCAGCCGCGCGGCGCCGTTGGGGCTGGTGACGCAGAGCAGGTCGAAGCCACTCAGGTCGGGAAGGGTGGCCTCGAGCGGCTCGGTGCGGATCGCCGGGGCCTCGACGGTGGCGGCGCCGAGCTCGCGCTGGCGGCCGGCCAGGGTGCTGGCCTGCGCGCGGGCGCGGGTGACCGCGACGGTCAGGCCGTCGAGCGGCCGGGCGGCGGGCAGCCAGCCCCGCGAGTCGCCCAGGGCGGCGACCTCGCCGAGCACGGTGATCGCCGGGGCCTTGATCTCCTGCGCGGCGGCGGCATCGGCGAGTGTCCCGACGGTGGCGATCACCTGGCGCTGGCCGGGGAGCGTGCCGCGCTCGATCACCGCCGCCGGCTCCGATGCCGGGCGCCCCTCCTCGACGAGCTTCGAGGTGATCCTCGGCAGGCTCTTCACGCCCATGTAGAAGACGAGCGTGCCGGGGAAGGCGGCGAGCGCCGCCCAGTCGATCTGGGTCTCGGGCTTGTCGGGGTTCTCGTGGCCGGTGACGAAGGCCACCGCGCTGGAGACCAAGCGCTGGGTCACCGGGATGCCGGCGTAGGCCGGGGCGGCGATCCCGGCGGTCACGCCCGGCACCACCTCCACGGGGATGCCGTTTTCGAGGCAGCGCTGCACCTCCTCGCCGCCGCGGCCGAAGACGAACGGGTCGCCGCCCTTGAGCCTCACCACGTCCCTCCCGGCCAGGGCGTGCTCGACGATCAGCTGCTCGGTCACCTCCTGGGGGACCTGTTCGCCGCCGCCGATCTTGCCGACGTCGATCAGCTCGGCGTCCTCGCGGGCGCCCTCCAGCGCGCCGGGCGGGATCAGCTTGTCGAAGAGGATCACGTCGGCGCGCGAGACCAGCTCCACGGCGCGGACGGTCATCAGGCCGTCGTCGCCGGGGCCGGCGCCGACCAGGTAGACGGTGCCCGGCGCCTCACTCACGGCCCAGCACCTCCAGCGCCCCGGCCTGGACCATCCGGCCGGCCACCCGGGCACCGAGCTCGGCGGGGTCGGCGCCGGTCTCGGCGAGGCGGTCGCGCAGCCAGGCGCTGCCGTCGGGGCGCCCGACGAAGGCCTCGACGGCGAAGAGCCCGTCCTGCTCGCCGGCGTGGACGCCGATCGGGGTGTGGCAGTCGGCCTCCAGGGCGATCACCACGGCGCGCTGGGCGTCCAGGGCGGCGTGGGTGGCCGGGTCGTCGAGGGCGGCGACGCGCTCCTCCTCGCCGGCGCGCACGGTGATGGCCAGCGTCCCCTGCCCGGCGGCCGGCACCATTCCGGGCAGGCGGGCGCCGATCTCATCGCCGCGCCCGAGCCGCTCGAGCCCGGCGCAGGCCACCACGATCGCGTCGTAGTCCTCGCCGGCCAGGCGCTCGAGGCGGGTGTCGACGTTGCCGTGAAGTGGGGCCGGCTCGAGGTCATCGCGCAGCGCCTTGAGCTGGGCGGCGCGGCGCAGCGAGCCGGTGCCCACGCGGGCGCCCTCGGGGAGCTCCTCGAGCGAGCCGGCGCCGCAGAGGGCGTCGAACGGCTCGGCGCGCGGGGGCGTGGCGGCGATGGCGATGCCCGGGGCCAGCCGGCCGGGAAGGTCCTTGGCCGAGTGCACGGCGGCGTCTATCCGGCCGTCCAGGAGGGCGGCGTCGAGCTCACGGGTCCAGCGCTCCTTGTCGCCGCGGGCCTGGCGGTCGCGGTCACCGCTGGTGGTGATGGTCACCAGCTCGGCGCCCTCGAGCCCGGCGGCGACCGTCTCGGCCTGCGCCAGCGCCAGGGCGCTGCCGCGGGTGCCGAGCTTCACGATCCCCGGCGCAGCGGGCGGACCTCGGCGGTGGCGCCAAGGTCCTCCCCGGCGGCGGCCGCGCCGGGGCCGGCCGCCTCCTCGGGAACCTCGTCGAGGCCGAAGAGCTCGCGCAGCACGGCCAGGCGCCCGTGGCCGCCGCCCTGCTCCAGGGCCTTCATGCGGATCGTCGGCTCGTGGAGCAGGCGCTGCATCACCGCGCGGGCGATCGCCTCGGTACGGGCGATGTCGCGGGCCGAGGCGCTCTCCCAGCGGCCGTCGTTCTCGCCGAGGATCTGGTCGACGATGTCGGCGCCGTGCTCGCGCAGCGCGGCGATCGTCGGGGTGGCGCCCTGCTGGGCCATCCACTGCGAGAAGCGCTCGATCTCGTCCTCGATGATCTCCTCGGCCCCGGTCCGCTCGCCCTCGCGCACGTCGAGGTTGCGGGCCACGGTGGACTGCAGGTCGTCCATGTCGATCACGTGGACCCCCGGAACGTCGGCGCAGGCGGGGTCGATGTCGCGCGGCACGGCGATGTCGATCAGCAGCAGCGGGCGCTCGTCGCGGCTCTCCATCACCCGCTCGATCTCCTCGGCACCGACGATCGGGTGGGGGGAGGAGGTGGAGGAGACGACGATGTCGGCCTCCCGGATCCGCTGGGGCAGCTCGTCGAGCGAGGCGACCGAACCGTCGAAGGCGCTGGCCAGCTCGCGGGCCCGCTCGACGCGGCGGTTGGCCACGAAGAGGGTGCTCACGCCCTGCTCCCTGAGGGCGCGGGCGGTTAGCTCGGCGGTCTCGCCGGCGCCGATGACCACGACGCTGCGTTCCTCGAGCGGGCCCACGGTCTCGCGGGCCAGGTCGACGGCCACCGAGGGAACGCTGACGCGCGCGGTGCCCAGCGCGGTCTCGCTGCGCACCCGCTTGCCGGCCTGCAGCCCGGCGCGGAAGAGGCGGTTGGTGAACGGCCCGGTGGTGCCGGCGCCCAGCGCCGCCTCGTAACTGCGGCGCACCTGGCCCTGGACCTCGTGCTCGCCGACGATCATCGAGTCGAGACCCGCGATGACCCTGAACAGGTGGCGGGCGGCGTCGCAGTTGCGCGGCGAGTAGACGATGTCGACCAGCTCGGTGGGGCGAATGTCGGCGCGGCTGGCCAGCCGGGCGAGCAGGACGCTCTCGGCGTCGACGCTCTCGCGGCTGACGATGTAGACCTCGGTGCGGTTGCAGGTGGAGATCACCACCGCCTCGCGGATCTCCTCGTGGGCGACGAGCTCGCGGATGAACTCCTCGGCCGCGGTCTCGGTCAGCGCCAGGCGCTCGCGCAGGGCCAGCGGCGCCGTCTTGTGGGAGATGCCGATGGCCAGCAGCTCGCTCACCGGCCGGCCTCCTGGGAGACGGGCTCCTCGGCGGTCTCGACCACGACGACCTCCTCGTCCTGGTCGCGCAGGAGCTGGTCGAGCTCGCGCTCCAGGCGGCTGGCGCGGATCGCCATGATCGTCACGTAGATCAGCAGCAGCGCGACGAAGACCAGGTAGGCGGCGGCGACGAAGCCGGTGTTGGGGGGCAGCGTCTCGGTCACCGTGCCGGCACCTCCGGGGCGCTGCTGCGCCCGCCGCGGGCCGGGGCCTCCTGGCCGAAGCGGCGCCTGAGCGCCTTGAGCTGGGAGCGGGTGTGCTTGTTGGCCATCTCGTAACGGCAGAGGGTGAAGAAGAGCAGCAGCGCGCCGAGGATCCCCAGGTAGAAGGCCGGGCGCATGCCGGGCGTCAGGCCGCCCTCGGCGGTTCCCAGCACGCGCGGGTGGATCAGCGGGTCGGCGAGCCGCACGGCGATGAAGTTGAGCGGCACGAAGGCGCCGGCGATGACCGCGAAGACGGCGGCGTAGCGGGCCTGGCGCTCAGGGTCCTCGATCGAGAAGCGCAGCGGCTGGTAGGTGCAGTACAGGAGGAAGACGATCAGGAAGGAGACCAGCGTCGGCTCGTCCCAGACCCACCACTGGCCCCAGGAGGCCTTGGCCCAGATCATCCCGGTCAGCAGCGCGCCGATGCAGAAGATCAGCGACTGGTGGATCGCCGTGTAGGAGCGCAGGTCGTCGCGCGGGTCGCCGGAGCGCAGGTACCGGACCGCGCAGATTCCGCCCCAGATGAAGCCGATCAGCGTGACGATGGCCAGCGGGACGTGGATGTAGATGATCTTCTGGGAGAAGCCCTGGTCGGCCTCGATCGGCGCCTGGAAGAAGGCCAGGCCAAGGCTGGCCAGCACGACCGCCGTCGCCAGCGGGGCGAGGATCGCGAGGTGGTTTCCGTAGAGGCGCTTTGAGGTAGGCATCTCAGTCTTCGACCAGGTAGTCGAACAGGGCCCAGGCCAGCAGCCCGAAGATCAGATCGTACAGCGCCAGGACGGCCAGCCAGCGCGCCGGTGCGCCGCCTGTGCCGCCGGCCAGCAGCGGCTCGGAGGCCTGGCTGGCGCCGATGATCAGGGGAATGCAGAGCGGGAGGGCGAGGATCGAGGTGATCAGGTCGCGCGCGCGGGTGCGCACGGCGATCGCGGCGACCAGCGTGCCGATCACCGCGAGGCCGATATCGGCGAGCAGGAGCACCCCGGCGAGCTGCAGCCACTGGCCGGCGCTCGGCGTGGGCTCGAGCAGCAGGAGGGCGAAGAGCGGCACGGCGACGAGCTCGATCGCCACCAGGAAGGCCAGCAGGGTGAGGACCTTGGCGGCCAGCAGGGCGGTGCGGTCGACCGGGGCCAGCAGGAAGCCGTCGAGGCCGCCCTCGTCGCGGTCGGCGACGAAGGTGCGCCCGATCCCCAGCAGCGCGGCGAGGGTGAGGGTGACCCACAGGACCCCGGCGGCCAGGCCGCCCTCCAGTGCGTTGCGCTGCAGCGCGAAGTGGAAGATGACGAAGGCGGTGGCCGAGAAGATGGCCATCGCCACCAGCGTCTGCGGCGCGCGGCGCTCGAGGCGCAGCTCCTTGGCCAGCACCGCGCGGGTGGCGGCGAGGGTCCCGACCTGGCGCGGGGCCGTGGCCCGCGAGCCGCGCGGCACGGTGGCCTCGGCCTGTTCCGGCGCGCTCACCGGTAGAGCTCCCCGATCTCGGCCGGCCCAAAGTCTCCGGCCGGGCCGAAGAGCTCGGCGCGCCCGTCGCGCAGCCCGAGGGCCAGGTCGGCCTCCTCCAGGCCGCCGGCGGGGTCGTGGCTGGCCACCACGCGCGTGCGGCCCGAGCCGCGGCCGATCAGCGGCTCGACGGTCTGCGCGGCGGCCGGGTCCAGCCCCGAGCGCGGCTCGTCGAGCAGGAGCAGCTCCGGGTCGTGGAGCACCGCGCGGCAGACCGCCAGGCGCTGGAGCATCCCGCGCGAGAAGGTGGCGGCCCGGTCGCCTGCCCGGGCGGCGAGCCCGGTGGCCTCCAGCAGCTCGTCGATGCGGGCCTGCGGGTCGGCCACGCCGTGCAGGCGGGCGTGGTAGTCGAGGTTCTCGCGGGCGGTGAGGTCCTCGTAACAGAGGGCCTGGTGGCCGAGGAAGCCGATCCGCCCGCGCACCGCCCAGCCTTCCTTGACCACGTCGTGGCCGAAGACGGCGGCGCGGCCCGAGCTGGGGCGCAGCAGCGTGGAGAGCACGCGCAGCAGGGTCGACTTGCCGGCGCCGTTGGGGCCGAAGACCACGAGCGTCTGCCCCGGCTCGAGGGTCAGGGAGAGGTCGTCGAGGGCCTCGCGCTCGCCGAACCGGCGGCCCAGGCCCTCGAGCTCAAGGGCCGTCATCCCCCCAGGCGCGCACCAGCGAGTCGGCGGCGTGCCCCAGGGCCGGGGCGATCACCGGCACGAGCTGGTCGATCGCCTTCGGGTTGCCGGGAAAGTTGACGATCAGGGTCTGGCCGGCGATCCCGCGGACGCCGCGGGTCAGCAGGGCCAGGCGCTGGTGCTTCATCCCCTCGGCGAGCATCGCCTGCTGGAAGCCGTCGGCGCGGCGTTCGATCACCGCGTCGGTGGCCTCGGGGGTCACGTCGTCGGGGGTAAGGCCGGTGCCGCCGGTGGTGAAGATGAAGCGCACGTCCTGCGCGACGAGCTCGCGCAGCCGCGTCTTGATCGCGTCGCGATCGTCGGGGACCACGTCGATGCCGGTGATCTCGCAGCCGGCCTCCTCGAGCAGGGCGGCGAGCTTCGGGCCCGACTCGTCCTCGCCCTCCCCGCGGGCCACCGAGGTCGAGACGGTGATGACGGCGGTCTTCATACCCGGCTCAGTCACGGGTCCACAGGCCCGAGCGCCCGCCGGACTTCTCGACCAGCTCCACCGCGGAGATCCTCACGCCGCGCTCGACCGCCTTTACCATGTCGTAGATGGTCAGCGCGGCGACCGAGGCGGCGGTCATGGCCTCCATCTCCACGCCGGTCCGGGCGCGGACGCGGGCCGAGGCGACGATGGTCCCCACGCCGGCGTCCTCGTCCACGGCCAGTTCGACGTCGACGTGGTCGAGCCCGAGCGGGTGGCAGAGGGGAATCAGCTCGCCGGTGCGCTTGGCGGCCTGGATGCCGGCGAGCCTCGCGGTGGCCAGCACGTCGCCCTTGTGCAGGCCATTGGCGGCGACCAGCGCGGCGGTCTCGGGCGCCATCTCGACGGTCGCCCGGGCGACGGCGGCGCGGTCGGTCTCCTCCTTGCCGGAGACGTCGACCATGCGGGCCTGGCCCTGCTCGTCCACGTGGCTTAGGCGGCTCACGGCGCGAGCCTAGCGGCGCGCGGGTGCCGCGGGCCCGGGCGGGCGAGAGCGTGCGCCGGGGGCGGGTTTTCAGGCCGGGGCGTGGGTGCGCTGGGCGGCGGCGATGATGTCCAGCACCGCCTGGCCGTCACCGGCGCGCAGGAGCTCGATCGGGTCGGGCTCGCCGTTGACGATCGACTCGAAGAAGGCCTTGCGGTCCTGGTAGGTGGGGAGGGTGCCCTTGGCCCAGCCGCGGGCGTCGTTGAGCATCACGGCCAGCTCGGCGTACTCCTCGCCGAAGAGCTCGGAGATCTCGCGCTTCATCCGCTTGGCCAGGGCCGGCGAGGAGCCGGCGGTGGAGATGGCGATCGCCAGCGGACCGGTGCGCACTATCGCCGGCAGGATGAAGTTGCACAGCGGCGGGACGTCGACGATGTTGGCGAGCATCGCGCGCTCCTCGGCGTCCTCGTAGATGCGGATGTTGGTCTCGGTGGAGTCGGTGCAGGCGATGACGATGAAGACCCCCTCCAGGTCCTGCGGGCCGGCGTAGTCGCGCGGCTCCCAGGCGATCGAGCCCTCGGCGGCCAGCGCCTCGAGCTCGGGGCCGGCCTCGGGCGAGATGACGGTCACATCACCGCCGCAGGCCAGCAGCCCCTCGGTCTTCTCCAGGCCCATCTCGCCGCCGCCGATAACCACGCAGCGCCGGCCCTTGAGCTTCAGGCAGGCGATGTAGAACGGGGTGTCCAGCATGTCCTTCACGCAGGTCTGGTCGCAGATCCCGCGATTGAACTGGCAGACGCACTCTTTTCCCTTGTAGGCGGCGGCAGGCATGGTCGCTCCAGCGTAGTGGCTCGTAACCTGCTGTACGGATGGCCCGCAAGCCCGAGTTCAACGAGATTCCGTTCCGCCCCGCCGCCCCCGGCGAGGGCTACTTCGAGGATGACTCGCTGATCCGCCGCGTCAACCGGGAGCTGATCGTCGCCTTCTCCGGGGCGCGGGCGCTGCTGATGCAGGCCGCCCACCCGGTGATGTTCGAGGGCTTCTTCCTCAAGACCGAGGCCCGCGACAGCGCCCACGAGCGCCTGGCCCGCACGGCGACGGTGATGAACACGATCTACTTCGGCCGCCGCCAGGAGGCCGACGAGATGACCGCCCGGGTGCGCGCCGTGCACACCACGATCAACGGCGTGACCGACGAGCCGCACGGGCAGTTCCCGGCCGGCACCCCGTACGCCGCCGACGACCCCAAGTACCTGCTGTGGACGCTCGCCGCCCTGGTCGACTCGGCCGACGTGATCTACCGGCTCTACGTGGGCCCGCTGAGCCGCGACGAGCGCGACGCGCTCTGGGGCGACTACCGCCTCGTCGGGCGCCTCTTCGGCCTGCAGGAGGACGAGATGCCGGCGACGATCGAGGGCTTCGACGCCTACATGGCCGGGATGCTCGGCGGCGACGAGCTCTACGTCACCGACCGCGCCCGCGAGGTGAGCCTCGACGTGGTGCTCCACCCGCCGGCTCCCTTCTACATGCGCTGGCTGGTCGAGACGGCCAACTTCATCATCATCGGCTCGCTGCCGCCGGCGGTCCGCCGCGGCTACCGGCTCGGCTGGGACCCGCTGCGCGAGGCGGCCCGCCAGGGCGGCGCCCTCTACTCGCGCGAGATCCTGATGCGGGCCCTCCCCGGCTTCCTGCGCAACACGCCGGTCGCCGGCGGCAGGCTCCTCCCCGGCCCGCCGCGGGCGCAGGACGAAGAGCCGGTCGCGGCCTAGGGCTCGCGGCCGCGGGCCTTGCGCAGCTCGGCCAGGCGCGCGGCGAAGCGCTCTTCGGCCTCGTCGGGCCGGTAGAAGCGCTCGCCGACCATGGGCCCGGGCATCAGCTCCTGGCTGCCGACGTGGCCGGGGAGCTGATGGGGGTCCTCGTAGGGAACGTCACCTGCCGCGGGTGAGTGCAGGTAGGGCGGAGGGTCGGCGGCGCCGCGGTCGCGGACCGACTGCCGGGCGCGGTTGAGCGCGTGGTAGGCCTCCTTGGACTTCGGCGCCAGCGAGAGCCGGATCGCGGCCTGGGCCAGTGCCCACTGCGCCTCCGGCATGCCGAGCAGCTCCACGGCCTGCGCGGCGGCGACCGCCGACTGCAGCGCGCCGGGGTCGGCGTTGCCGATGTCCTCGGAGGCGAGGATCACCATCCGGCGGGCGATGAAGCGCGGGTCCTCGCCGCCCTCGAGCATCACGGCCAGGTAGTAGAGGGAGGCGTCCGGGTCCGAGCCGCGGGTCGCCTTGATCCAGGCGGAGATCGTGTCGTAGTGGCGGTCGCCGGC
>JBJTBE010000003.1:0-3449 GCA_046091165.1 Solirubrobacterales bacterium
ATCGCCAACTTCCACCAGCTGCCCTACACCCTCACCGACGTCAACTCCTCGCTCTACAACGGTGTCGTCGGCGCCGCGGTGCAGGGCGGCGTCGAGCGCTTTGTCTACGTGAGCTCCTCGATGGTCTTCGAGAACGCCCAGGTGTTCCCCACTCCCGAGAGCTACCTGCCCGAGTGCCCGGTGCCCACCTCGGCCTACGGGTTCAGCAAGCTGGCCGGCGAGCATTGGGTCCGCGCGGCCAACGACGAGCACGGCCTGCCCTTCACGATCTGTCGCCCCTTCAACGCCTACGGCCCGGGCGAGATGCCCGAGGACGAGCCGGGAATCGCGCACGCAGTCCCCGACCTGATCCGCAAGTGCCTTGCCCTGCCCGGCGACGACAGCCCGCTCCCGATCCTCGGCGACGGAACCCACACCCGCACCCTCACCCACGTCGACGACATCGCCGACGGAATCGTCAGCGCGATGGCCTCGCCGGCGGGGCTGAACGAAGACTTCAACATCTCCGCGGGCCGCGAGCTGACCGTCGCGCAGATCGCCGAAATCATCTGGAGCGCCTGCGGTCGCGACCCGGAGAAGTTCGCCCTCGAGACCGGCCCGAGCTTCGAGGTAGACGTCGTGCGGCGGTGGCCGGACGTCTCCAAGGCCGAGGAGGTCCTGGGCTGGAAGGCGCAGATCGAGGTCGAAGACGGAGTCTCCGACACCGTCGCCTGGCTGCGCGAGACGCTCTAGCGCAGCGCGTCGAGCGTGAGGGCGATGCCCTCGTCGAGCGAGACGGCGGCCTTGAAGCCGAGCTCACTCTCCGCGAGTGATACATCGAGCGAACTGCGCTCCAGCTCGCCCTTGCGCGGTGGCTTGAACTCGGGCTCAAGCTCCTCGAGGCCGGCCGCCTTGCGCAACGCCTCGATCATCTCCAGGACGCTCGACTCGACCCCGGTGCCGATGTTGAAGGCGCCAGTCGCGTCAGGGTTGTCGGCGGCGGCGAGGTTGGCCGCGACGATGTCGGAGACGTAGGTGTAGTCGCGGGTGGCGGTGCCGTCGCCGAAGACGACCGGCCGCTCACCGTGTAGGACGCGCCCGCAGAAGATGGCGATTACCCCGGCCTCGCCCGACGGGTCCTGGCGCGGGCCGAAGACATTTCCGTAGCGAAGGGTGACCGTGGGCAGGCCGTAAAGGCGCTCGGCCCAGCCGCAGTAGAGCTCTGCGCACTGCTTGCTCTGGCCATAAGGGGAGACCGGCTCGGGAGTGACGGTCTCCGGTGTGGGCATGACGTCGGTATCGCCGTAGATCGCGCCCCCGGTGGATGTATTGACGAACCGGCCGACATCGTGGCGGCGGGCGGCGTCGAGCAGGTTCGCGGTGCCGACGACGTTCACCGAGGCATCGAAGCCCGGGTCCTCCATGGAACGGCGCACGTCCATCTGGGCCGCCAGGTGGAAGACCAGCTCGGGCTTGGCGGCCTCGAAGGCCTGCTCGACCGCGTCGCGGTCGCGGATGTCACCCACCTGGAGCTCCGTCCCGGCGTCGAGCGCAGCGGCGAGGTTCTCGCGGCTGCCGCTCGAGAGGTCGTCGATTACCGTGACCTCGTCTCCTCGTCCCAACAGGGCATCGACGAGGTTGGAGCCGATGAAGCCGGCGCCGCCGGTGACGAGCGTTCGCATGGGCGGATCGTAAGGGCTCAGCCGTCGTACACCGCGGCCAGGCCCGCGGCCACGACCGCCGGCGAGGCCCTGGCGGTAATCCGCTCCCGGTAGGCCGCGCCCCGCTCCGCGTCGCCCCAGCGGGCATCCACGAGCGCGGCCAGAGCCGCCGGGTCAGCCGGGGGAGCGAGGTCGTCAGCGTCGAGCAACTCACCCAGGGCACCGACAACGAAGTCGACAACCGGAAGGCCCGGGGCCATGCGTTCGGGCGCCGAGAGGCCGAAGGTCTCGGCGAAGCGCGAGGGAACCACAGCGACGGCGGCTCCGGAGCGAAGATCGGCCAACTCTGCGTCGCTGACGCGTCCGGCGAAGCGAACGTCAGCCCCCAGCCGGTCGGCCAGCGCCTCGAGCTCAATCCGCCTCGGGCCGTGGCCGGTGACCACCAGCGGTCGGCCGGCCAGGGCGCAGGCCTCAATCGCCAGGTCGACTCCCTTGTCCGGCGTGAGACGGGCCGAGCAGATCGCGTAGGTACCACTCGGCGGGTCGGCGAGCTTCGTCGCCGGGAACACGGGATTGGGGACCACCGCCACCTCACGTCCCTCGATCGGCGCCCCGAGGGCCCGCAGGCGCTCGAGCGTGAAGCGGCTGGGGACAGTCAGGGCGTCGGCCTCCTCGACCATCCGTGACGACCAGCGGGAAATCGAAGCGGCATAAAGGGCCGCCTCGGCGCGTGAGCCGCCGCGGCAGTTGAGCCGCACCCCGGGCCTCGTGTCGCGGCCGTGGCAGCGCAGGCAGTCCTGTCCCCGCGAATCGAGACATGTACCCGCGGCGCAGACCAGCCGGTACTGGTGAAGGGTGAGGACGGTACGGGCGCCGGCTCCGCGGGCCGCCGCGAGTGCCCGCCAGCCGAACTGCGGCAGGAGGTTGTGGGCATGGACCGCGCGCGCGCCCGTGCGGCGAACGGCATCGGCCACCTGCTCCGGGTCGTCGCCACCGCGCAGGAGCGCCGCGCCGGGGCCGATCGACGACAGCCCGTCGCTCGAGCGCTCGAGCAGGCCGGCCTGCTCGCCCAGCTCCGCGGGGATCAGCCGTTCCAGCTCTCCGGCCACCCGCTCCTCGCCGCCCAGGGTCCGATAGCGGTTGTGCAGGAGCAGGATCACCGGCCCGCTGACGCTAGCGTGAGGCGCCGATGCCGGGGGCGGCCGCCATCATCATCCCGACGCGTGGCCGCGCGGGATACCTCGACGACGCTCTGGCGTCGCTGGCGCCGCACGCCCAGGCGGCCGGGGCCGAGATCGTCGTCGTCGACGACGGCCCCGACGAGGCCACGCGCGAAGCGGCCGCGCGCCATGGCGCCCGCTACGTCGACGAGGGTGCCGGCCAGGGGCTCAACGCCGCCCGCAACCGCGGTGCGGCGGCCACCGACGCCGCCCTGCTCGTCTTTACCGACGACGACGTGATCGTCGGCCCCGGCTGGCTCGATGCCCTGACCCGGGCCGACGCCACCGAACCGGAAGACGTCGGGGCCTTCACCGGCCCGATCCGCGCGGTGATCGAGGACCACTACTTCCGCTCCTGCGGACGCGAGGGCGGCCCGGTCTCCAGCTTCGACCTCGGCCCGGCCGACGCCGATACAGAGCGGGCCTGGGGAGCGAACCTCGCGATCCGCCGCGCCTGGTTCGAGCACGTGGGGCCGTTCGACCCGACGATCGGCGGCGGCGACGACGAGGAGGAGTGGGAGCGCCGGCTGCTCGGCGCCGGCGGGCGGATCCGTTACCTGGCCGCGGCCGGCCTCGACCACGTGCGCCG
>JBJTBE010000004.1:0-8807 GCA_046091165.1 Solirubrobacterales bacterium
CCTGCGCCTATGGCTACTGAAGACAGCGCACACAAGGCCGCCAAGGCGCGGCTCCAGGCCCAGCAGCAGTTCAAGAAGATGATGGGCGGCTTCGCGATCCTGTGGATCTTCATGATCGCCGTCTGGGCCCTCTCCGGTGCCGGCTACTTCTGGCCGGCCTGGGTGATCATCGGCACGCTCTTTGCCGGCTTCGCGCTCGGGTGGCGCGCCTACGGTCCGCGCCAGACGGGGAGCGGTGATCCGACCGAGGCCCAAATCGACGCCGAAGCCAAGAAGTTCGAGGAGCCCGGGAAGAGCTGAGAGGCGCAGGTGCACAACGTCAACACCGAGGCACTGCAGGCCACGATCGACGCCGCTGCGGCCGACCCGGCCGCAGCCACGCAGCCGGTCCACTTCGACGGCGAGTGGAACACCGGCGAAGGACCGCAGTTCAGCACCTCGTTCCGCTGCCCAACGGCGAGATCGTCTCCTTCACCGCCGACTTCCCGCCGCCGATGGGCGGCACCGGCTCGGCTCCCGGCCCCCTTCACTACTGCTTCTGGGGCGGACTGGCCTGCTACGCGATGAGCTTTGCCCAGGAGGCAGCGCTCAAGGGCATCGAGATCCGCTCGCTCAAAGCGCGCGTCGAAACGACGATGGACATGACCCGCGCACTGGGCGTCAGCGAGATACCGCCGGTCGAGAAGATCGACTGGTACCTCGACGTCGACGCCGACGCCACCCCCGAGCAGCTCGCCGAGCTCAAGGCCGGAGCCGACGACCACTGCCCGGGCGCCTACTGCATCCGCACCCCGATCAACCTGCAGACGCACCTCGAGGAGTAAACGCCGGGATTAGATGCCGCCGACCGCGGCGGTAGCTTCGGCGGCGTGGAGGCATCGGGAACGCCGGCCGGCACCAGGGTGCCGGGCTGGCTCGACAGGGCCGCGGGCTGGTCGTGGCGGATCCTGGTCATCGCCGGGGTGGTCGCGGTGGCGATCTTCGTCCTGTGGCACCTGCGGGTCGTCTGGGCACCTTTCTTCATAGCGCTGCTCTTCGCCACCGTCCTGCTTCCCCTCACCGACTGGCTCGATCGCCACGGCCTCCCCCGCGCGCTGGCCGTCGGCGTCTCGATCCTCATCTTCCTCGTCGGGCTCGGGCTTCTCATCACCCTCGTCGTCGGCTCGATTGTCGGCGAGGCAGGCCAGATCGGGAAACTGGTGAGCAGCGGCGCCGGCGAGGTGGCCAACGTCACCCAGCCCCAGGACGGCCCCCTCGCCCTCGACCGCGACTCGGTGCGCGGGCTGGTCGCCGACCTGGGCTCCGGGCTCAAGAGCGCGGGTGATGCCGTCCTCAAGAAGGCCGCTTCGGAAGCATCGACCGCCGTATCGGCAGCGATCGGCTCGGTAATGGCGATCGCCTTCCTGATCTACCTGCTGAGCGACTCGAAGGGCATCCGCAACTGGATGGTCGCCCAGGCCGGGACCGAGAAGGGCAAGAAGCTCAACCACGCGCTGAACGAGTGCTGGGAGACCCTCGGCAGCTACATGCGTGGCACCTTCCTGGTTGCCCTCTTCGTCTCGACCCTGATCGGGATAGCTGCGATCGCCCTCGGGCTGCCGATCGCCGGGACGCTGATCGCCCTTACCTTCTTCGCCTCGTTCATCCCGATCGTCGGGGCCTGGCTGGCCGGGCTGATCGTGGTCCTGGTCGCCTTCGCCGGCGGGGGCGTGGACACCGGGCTGATCATGGTCGGCGTACAGGTGGCGGTCCACAGCGCGGAGAGCCTCTACATCGCCCCGCGCGCCTACCAGAAGACGCTCAACCTCAACCCGATCGTCATCCTCGCCTCGGTCACCGCCGGCACCGCGCTGATGGGCGTGATCGGCGCGCTGATCGTCGTGCCGCTCGTGGCGATCGTCTGGGTGGCGATCAAGGAGATCCGCGGCGGGCCGAACGCCGCGGCACCGCCGTCAACGGCCCCCGCCCCGCCCGGCGCTGCCGCCAGCTAGCTGCCGGTAACCGCCAGGCGAAGCGCCTCGCGCAGACGCGCCTCGGCGGCGGCGAACTCCGGCGTCTCCTCCACGCGCAGCTCGCGCGGGCGCGCCAGCGGGATCTCCTCCTGCGCCACGATGCGGCCCGGTCGCGGCGACATGACGACCACCCGGTCGGCGAGGAAGACCGCCTCGGAGACGTCGTGGGTGACCAGCAGCACGGTCGTTCCCAGCTCGCGCCACACCTCGAGCAGCCACTGCTGCAGCCCGGCGCGCGTGATTCCGTCGAGGGCGCCGAAGGGCTCGTCGAGGAGCATCACCGGCCTGCCGGTGATCGCGGTCCGCAGGAAGGCGGCGCGGTGGCGCATCCCTCCCGAGAGCTGCCAGGGCCAGGACTGGGCGAAATCACCGAGGCCGAAGCGCTCCAAGAGCGGCAACGCCTGCTCGCGTGCCCGGGCGCGCCCCATCCCCTCGATCTCGAGGCCGACGGTGACGTTGTCGATCGCCCGGCGCCAGGGGAGCAGGCCGTCGCGCTGCGGCATGAAGGCGCAGCGCCCGAGCCTCTCCGGCGCGATCTCTCCGTCGAGCAGGACCTCCCCGGCTTCAGGCTGCTCCAGCCCGGCGACGATTCGCAGCAGCGTGCTCTTGCCGCAGCCGCTCGGGCCGATGAGCGCCACGAACTCGCCCGGCTCCACCGCCAGGTCGACTCCGGCCAGCGCCTGGACCTCCCGCCCGTCGCGCTCGCGGTAGGACTGCGAGACATCGCGCAGCGTCAGCTGCCCCGCTGGGCTCACCAGTCGGCCTCTACCTGAGCCGGGCGCCGCCACGGCATCGCGAGCCGCTCGGCCAGGGCCACGAGACCGAAGAGCAGCAGCGTCAGCAGTGCCGTGACGGCTACGGCCCCGAAAACGAGGTCGGTTCGGAGGGCGTTCCTGGCGCCGGTCATGTAGACGCCCAGCCCCTGCTCGGCCCCGACGAACTCGGCGACGATCGCCGCGACCAGCGAGTAGGCGACCGCGACCTTCAGCCCGGTGAAGAACTGGGGCATCGCGCTGGGCAGCCTCACCCGCCAGAGCAGCTGGCGCCGGCTGGCGCCCATGGTCCGGAGGAGGTCCATCGAGTCCGGATCCGAGGAGGCCAGCCCCTGGAGGGTGCCGACGGTGATCGCGAAGAAGGTGAAGAGGGCGACCAGCACCACCTTCGGTGTCTGGCCGAACCCGAACCAGATCACCACCAGCGGCGCCAGGGCGATGATCGGGATCGTCTGCGAGGCAACGAGCAGCGGGTAGAGGCTGCGGCGCGCGGTGCGCGACCAGTCGATCGCGATGGCCAGCAGCACGGCCAGCACGATCGCCGCGGCGATGCCGAGCACCGCCTCCTGGAGCGTGGTCCACGCCGCCGGGGCCAGCGCGGAGCGGTCGGCCCAGGTCGACTCGACCACCAGGCCGGGGCCCGGAAGGACCTCCGGCTCGACCGCGAATACCGAAACGACGAGCGCCCAGGCCACCACCAGCCCGGCGAGGACCAGCGCCGGCGGCAGCAGGCGCCTCAGGAGCCGGCGCGAGGACCGGTCGGCCGGGGTACTCACGCGGTGAGCGTACCCGCGCCGGACGCCCGTCCCCCACCAGGCCGCCGCCCTTATCGTCAGGATTGTCGTCCCCTCGAGCCGAAAGGAAGCCATGACCGCCCGCCGACTCAACCGCCCGCTTGCCGCCGCCCTGACCGCGTGCGCGGTGGTGGTAGGGGTGGCGGGATGCGGCGGCTCGGACGAGGACGGCAACGGCCCCCCGGCCGACCGGGTGACAATCGCGCTCGACTACGCGCCCAACGCCAACTACCTGGGCATCTACGCCGCGCTGGCCAAGGGTTACTTCGCCGACGAGGGCGTCCAGCCGAAGATCCTCCCTTACGCCAACACTCCCGCCGAGACGCTGATCAGGAGCGGCAAAACCGACCTGGCGATCAGCTACCCCCCCGACGTGGTCATCAACCGCTCGCAGGGCCTCAAGTACAAGGCCGTCGCCGCCCTGGTGGCCGGCAACACCACCGAGCTCGTCGTGCTCGCCAAGTCTCCCTACAGGCGGCCGGCCCAGCTGAGCGGCAAGCTCTACGGCGGCTTTGGCATCCAGAGCGACAAGGCGCTGATCACCGAGATCATGCGGCGCGACGGCGCCACCGACCCGAAGTTCCGCCAGGTCGTGATCAACACCGCGGCCCTCGACGCGCTCAAGAGCGGGCGCGTCGACTACACGGCGATCTTCGCCGGGATCGACGACATCCAGGCCGAGAAGATGGGAATCGAGCTGCGCGGGTTCCCCTACCGCGAGTACCTCGGTGAGGCCGGCAATTACCCGAACGCCGTCTACGTCGCCGCCGACGAGACCATCGACACGCGAGGCGACGTGCTCAAGCGGACGCTCGCCGCGCTGGCGAAGGGCTACGAGTTCGCGGCCGAAAACCCGGACGAGGCGGCCCGGATCCTCATCGACGCCAACGAGGCGACGCTCGGGCGCGACCCGGCGATCACGATCGCCACCAGCCGGGTCGCCTCCGGGCAGTTCCTCGACCCGCAGACCGGGACATGGGGACCGATGTCCGACTCCGACTTCAGCGGCCTGGGCGCGATCCTCAAACAGGGCGGCGTGATCAAGGGAGCGCCGCCGGCCCCCTCCGAGCTCTACACCGACTCGCTCCTGCCCGGGCAGTGAGCGCCGCCGCCGAGCTGGCCGTTCGGGTCCGCGCACTGGAGGCGCCGGACGACGGCGCGGTGGTCGTTGCCGTCGAGGGGCGCCCGGGCGCGGGCAAGACGACCTTCGGCGACGCGCTGGCCGCCGAGATCGGCGCCGTCCACGGGGACCTCGAGAACCTCTCCCCGGGCTGGGACGGCCTGGAGGAGGGCGCGCGGCTGGCTGCCGAAGAGCTGGTTGTCCCGGCCGCAGCCGGGGAGGTCGCCGTCGTGCCCCAGTGGGACTGGGTGGCTATGCGCCCGGCCGAGCCGCTGGTCGTCGAGCCGCCGGAGTTCCTGGTAATCAGCGGCACCGGAAGCGGCTCGCTGGCCGCAGCGCCGCACCTGGCCCTGGTGGCCTGGATGGAGCTGGGCGACTCCGAGCGCCGGCGCCGGGCGCTGGAGCGCGACGGCGAGATCTTCGCCTCGCACTGGCTGCAGTGGGGGGCGCAGGTGGAGGCCCACCTGGAGCGCGAGCGTACCCGCGAGCGCGCCGACGTGGTTGTCGACAACTCCGGGCCGGCACCGCTTCTCGCCTGCTAGCTGCCCTCGACCGGGTTGCTCTTGATCGCCATCGCCTCGCGCGCGGAGATCTGCTCGACCTTGGCGAGCAGGTTTTCGGCCATGCGGATGGAGGCCGCATCGATCAGGCGCCCGTCGAGCGAGACGGCGCCCTTGCCCTCCTCGGCCGCCTTCTCCATCTCCTCGAGGATCCGGCGGGTGCGGCTGACCACGTGCTCGGCCGGCGTGAAGACCTCGTTGGCCAGCTCGACCTGGGAGGGGTGGATCGCCCACTTGCCTTCGCAGCCGAGCATGGCCGCGCGGCGCGCGGCCGAGAGATAGCCTTCGCGGTCGGAGATGTCCCCGAACGGCCCGTCGATCGGACGCAGGCCGTAGGCACGCGCCGCGACCGCCATGCGGGCGATGGCGAAGTGCCACGGGTCACCCCAGAAGACCTCGCGCTGCTCCCCCTCGACACCGTCGCTCAAGACCGAGTAGTCCTCGCTGACGCCGCCGATGTTCGTCGTCGTCGACTGGATCGAGGCGGCGTAGTCGGCGACACCGAAGACGAGCGCCTCGAGCCTCTCGGGGTGGGCGGCGGCGATCTGCTCCACGTTGGCCATGCCGATCGCGGTCTCGATCAGCACGTAGAGGGCGATCGGGCGATCGATCTTGCTGGCCACCTCGATCTGGTCGAGCAGCGTGGCGACCAGGTGGACGTCCTCCGGGCCGCTGACCTTGGGGATGAGGATCGCGTCGAGCTTGTCGCCGGCCTGCTCGACGACCTCGATGATGTCCCGGTAGCACCAGTAGGTGTCAAGGCCGTTGATCCGGACGGAAACCGAGCAGCCCGACCAGTCGTAGGCGTTGAGGGCCGCGATCACGTTGGCCCGGGCCTGGATCTTGTCGTCGGGCGCGACGGCGTCCTCGAGGTCGAGGAAGACGACGTCGGCACCGGACTCGGGGGCCTTCTCGAGCATGCGCTCGTTGCTTCCCGGCACGGCCAGTTCGGAGCGGTGCAGGCGGTTGGGCATCGTCATCTAAAGGCCTCCCCTCGGTCGAAGCGAGCGAGGAGTAGACCACATGGGTCCACGCCTGTCAACGTGGCGCGGGAAAACTCAGCGTTTGCCGCCAAATTTGGGCATACGAAGCCAGATAAGCCCGAAAGCGCGGGCCTTTGGAGGTCTCACTTGCACAAATTCGTCTATCACGGCAGACTGCGCCAATGACTACCACTCCCGCACCCCAGGCAATCCTCGAACCGCGACTCCTCTGCGGCCCGGGCCCGGCCAACGCCAGCCCCGGCGTGATGGAGGCCCTGGCCCGCCCGCCGCTCGGCCACCTCGACCCGGACATCTTCCCCGTCCTGCTCGAGACGGCCGAGATGCTCGCCGCCACCTACCTGCGCGACGAGGGCGACGGGATGAGCATCCCGCTCAGCAGCACCGGCACCTCGGGGATGGAGACCGGCATGGCCTCGCTGCTCGAGCCCGGCGACACTGCGGTCGTCGGCGTCAACGGCTACTTCGGCCGCCGGCTGGCCGAGATCGCCCGCCGCTACGGGGCCAACGTGATCGAGATCGAGGCCGACTGGGGCGAGGCGGTCAGCAACGAGGAGATCCTCGCCGCACTCGAGGCCAGCCCCGACGCCCGCCTCGTTGCCGTGGTTCACGCCGAGACCTCCACCGGGGTGCGCCACGACCTCGCCGAGCTGGGCGAGGAGATGAAGGGGCGCGAGACCTTCCTACTGGCCGACTGCGTCACCTCGCTGGGGGGCTGCGAGCTGCGGCTAAGCGACTGGGGCGTCGACTTCGCCTACAGCTGCTCGCAGAAGTGCCTGGGCATGTCGTCGGGCATGTCGCCGATATCGATCTCCCAGCGCGCACTGGACCACGCCAAGGCCAAGGCGCCGGACTTCTCCTTCTACCTCGACCTGGCCCTGCTGGAGGACTACTGGATCACCCGGCCCCCCACCTATCACCACACGCTCGCCTCGCCGATGCTCTTCGGGATGCACGAGGCGCTGCGCGAGGTGCTCGACGAGGGCCTCGAGGCCCGCTGGGCGCGCCACGCCGAGGCTGGCGGCCACCTTCAGGACCAGATCCGCGAGCGCGGGATGACCCTGGTCGCCGATCCCGACCACCAGCTCGCCCAGCTGACCGCGGTCCACGTGCCCGAGGGGGTCGACGGCAAGGAGGTCCAGCTCCGCATGCTCCGCGAGCACGGCATCGAGATCGGCGGCGGGCTGCCGGGGGCGCCGGCCATGTGGAGGATCGGCCTGATGGGCACCAATGCCACGATCGAGACCGCGGACCGCGTGCTGGAGGCGCTCGACGCAGTGCTCGAGGACGCGCCGGTCCTCGCCGAGTGACCGTCAGCGCCGCCTAAGCGGCTTCAACGAGATCCAGCCAGCCGCCGATCAGCTGCTGGCCGCGGGCACCGAACTCCTCGTGGCGATCGGTCGCCTCGTCAAGGAATGCGCGCCCCCCCTCTTCTCCCAGGGCCTGGGAGAGCGCGGCCGAGTATTCCGGCACGCCCGCCCACGTCTCGGCCATCTCGGGCGTCACCTCGAGGTGGAACTGGATCCCGTAGGCGCAGTCGCCTACGCGGAAGGCCTGGTGCGGAGCGGCCGGCGAGCTGGCCAGGAGCACGCCACCGTCCGGGATGTCAAAGGTGTCGCCGTGCCACTGCATCGTGACGAGGGGATCCTCAAGCGGGCCCAGCACGGGATCGGCGATGCCCTCGGCCGTGCGCTCCACGGGCAGCAGCCCAACCTCGGCCTCCTCCAGCGGATACACGGGCGCCCCGAGCGCGCTGGCCAGGAGCTGGACGCCCAGGCAGGCCCCGAAGAACGGCTTGCCCGCCTCGACCGCTTCGGCGATCCATGACTTCTCGCCAACGAGCCATGGGTGCTCATCCTCGTCGTTGACGCTCATCGGGCCGCCCATGGCGATGATGCCGTCGAAGTCGCGCCAGTCGGGCAGCCGGTCGCCGGTGTCGAGCTCCACCACGGTGCGTTCGACCCCCCGACGGTCAAGCTCGATGTTGTACGCGCCCGGGCTCTCGCAGAAGAGATGCTGGACGACGACAAGGCGCATGGCGGTGGTTACGACCCGTCTTCGAGGCCCGGGATCCACTTCGTGCCGGCCAGCGGAACCCGCGCCATGGCCGACGCCTCGATTGTCAGGGCAACCAGGTCCTCGGGCTCGAGGTTGCGCACGTCAGACTTGCCGCAGGCGCGCGCGAGGGTCTGGATCTCGAGCACCATCGCGCGCAGGTAGTTGGCCAGGCGCCGGCCGCCCAGCTCCGGGTCAAAACGCGCGGCGAGAGCTTCGTCCTGGGTCGAGATGCCGGCCGGGTCCATGCCCGCCTGCCAGTCGTCGTAGAAGCCGGCGGCGGTGCCGATCTTCTCGTACTCGCTTTCCAGGGCCGGGTCGTTGTCACCCAGGGCGATCATCGCCGCAACCCCTATGGAAACGGCGTCGGCGCCCAGGGCCAGAGCCTTTGCGGCGTCGGCGCCGGTCCGTATCCCCCCGGAGACGACGAGCTGGACCTTGCGGTGGAGGCCCAGGTCGGTGAGCGACTCGACGGCCTGCGGGATGGCGCTG
>JBJTBE010000005.1:0-10840 GCA_046091165.1 Solirubrobacterales bacterium
TGCCCGACTATGAGGGAGATCCCGTTGCCGACCGCTGGCCGCTCGACGCCGAGCTGGCGGCGCTGGCCGAGCGCTGGGAGATCGACCCGGAGCGCGAGCTCCAGGTGCAGGCCTGATGGCGGAAGCCCTGACCGGGGAGACTCTCCCCGAGGACCCGTTCGAGCTCTTCGCCGCCTGGCTCGCCGAGGCCGAGGCGACGGGAATGACCGACCCCAACGCGGTGACGGTGGCGACCTCGGGCGAAGACGGACGGCCGAGCGCCCGAACTGTGCTGCTGCGCGGCGTCGGTCCCGACGGCTTCTACTTCTACACCAACCGCACCAGCCTCAAGGGCCGCCAGCTGGCCGCAAACCCGCGGGCCGAGATGCTCTTTTTCTGGCGCGAGATGGGCCGCCAGATCCTGATCCACGGGGACGTCTTCGAGGCTCCCGACGAGGACAGCGACGCCTACTTCGCCGGGCGCCCGCGTGAGTCCCAGATCGGCGCCTGGGCCTCCGAGCAGGGCACCGTCATCCCCGACCGCGCCACGCTCGAGGCGCGGATCGCCGAGTTCACCGAGAAGTTCGAGGGCGAGCCGGTTCCGCGGCCGCCGCACTGGGGCGGGTACATCGTCGCCCCCTATGCGATCGAGTTCTGGCAGGCTGGGGACTTCCGGCTCCACGACCGGTTCGTCTACGCCCGGGAGGGCGACGGCTGGACGGTCGAGCGCCTGTCCCCCTGAGAGGAGAGAACCCATGGCCGAAGAGAATCGTCGCTACGTACTCGCCGAGCGCCCCGAGGGGCCGGTCGACGACAACACCTTCGAGCTCGTGCGCGAGCCGGTGCCGGAGATCGCCGACGGCGAGGCGCTGGTGCGGGTCAAGTACATCTCGATCGACCCGACCAACCGGATGTGGATCGGCGAGGAGCCGACCTACCTCCCGCCGGTGGCGATCGGCGAGGTGATGCGCGGCCTGGGCCTGAGCGAGGTCGTCGAGTCGAAGAACCCGAACTACCCGGTCGGCGCGCTGGTCAACGGCCTCACCGGCTGGCAGGACTACGCAGTGGTCAGTGACGCGATGCCGCTGATGGTGGTGCCTGAAGGAGTCGATGCCGACCCCGCCGACCTGCTCGGCGCCCTGGGCATGACCGGCTGTACTGCCTACTTCGGGATGCTCGAGATCGGCGAGCCGCACGAGGGCGACACCGTCGTCGTCTCCGCGGCGGCCGGCGCGGTCGGCTCGGTCGCCGGGCAGCTGGCCAAGCTGCAGGGCGCACGCGTGGTCGGGATCGCCGGCGGGCCGGAGAAGTGCGCCTTCCTCGTGGACGAGCTCGGCTTCGACGCCGCCGTCGACTACAAGGCCGAAGACTGGCGCGACCAGCTGAAGGCCGCCACGCCCGACGGGATCGACGTCGACTTCGAGAACGTCGGCGGCGAGATCATGGAAGCCGTCTTCTCCCGCCTCAACATCGGTGCGCGCGTCGCCCTATGTGGCCTCATCTCCGGCTACAACGACACCGAGCCTCCCCCCGGCCCCCGTTCGTTCGGCAACCTGCTGGTCAACCGGGTGCGCCTCCAGGGCTTCATCATTCTCGACTACTACCCGCGCTTCGGCGAGGCGATCACCGAGCTCTCCAAGCTCATGGCCGAAGGCAAGCTGAAGTCCGAGTCGACCGTGGTGGAGGGCTTCGAAGAGCTCCCGCGGGCGCTGAACATGCTCTTTGCCGGCGAGAACACCGGCAAGCTCGTGGTGAACGTCGAGGTCTGAGCGTGCCTAGAGTTCGGCGCCGTTGGCGAGTGCCCAGGCGATCGACCTGCGCATGCCGTCGAGAAGGTCGGTAGCGGGCTCAAACCCGAAGTCCCGCACGGCATCTGCCGGTGAGCAGGCGATGTTCATGTCGAGCTCGCCCATCACGTGGACGGCCTGCGAGTAGCGGCCGCGCTCCTGGAGCTGCCGGTCGGCGAAGCGGGCTATCGAGGAGACGGCGTGCGGCAGCCGGGGTATGCGGCCCGAGGAGGTGAGCCCCTCGAGTTCCAATGCCTGCTGGACGGTCTCGACGATCCTGCGGAACTCGTAGGGCTGAGCGTCCGCGAGCCAGTAGGAGTTGCCGGAAGCGGCGAGCGAGAGCTGGGCCTGCCGGATGCCGCGGGCGAGCGAGTCAACGGCGACCATGGAACGCCGGTTGCGGCCGTCTCCGACCATCGGGAACATGCCCTTGCGGACGGTCCGGAAGAACTCGCTCTGGCGCTCGGGCTGGAACGGCCCATAGAACCAGGGAGGCCTGATGATCACGAAGTCGGTTCCTGTGCCGGTTAGTTCCTTCACGGCGAGCTCGGCCTGCATCTTCGAGAGTCCGTAGCCGAGCCACGGGGAATAGGCGTCGTTGCTGTGGAAGAGGTCGGAGGGCCCCGGGTTGAAGCCGAACGGCGAGTTCGACGAGACGTAGACGACGCGGCGGACTCCTGCCGTCCTGGCCGCGACGACGAGCCTGCGCGTCAGCTCAACGTTGACACGCTCGAAGTCGGCGGGGTCTGCGGGGTGGATCACCGAAGCGGCGTGGATCAGGTCGGCTTCCTCCGTGCCCTCCATCAGCGCCTCGAACGGCGACTTGTCGACGAGATTCCCGGTGACGATGGCGGCGCCGGGAGCCAGCGTCTCGACCTGAGTCCGCTCGGCATTGTCGAGGACCGCAAGGCGCACCGGCTCGGGCGCCCCCGCGAGCTCAACGGTCAGCGCCCGCCCAAGCCAGCCCCCGGCGCCGGCGACGACCGTCAGCCTCGGCGGCGCGAGCTCAGACGACATATCCGATGAGAACGAATGCGGCAGCCCAGAGGATCCCGGTCACCTGGATGAAGCGGTCGCCGAGCGCGATCTCGGTGGGGCCTGCGTCGGTTCCCTTTCCGATCACGAGTTGCATGTAGCGGAGGATCCCGGCTACGACGAAGAAGGTGGTGAGATAGAGCAGGTCCGAGTCGTAACGCTCGATCGCGTAGTCGCTTACCGTGAACAGGCAGTAGAAGCCGATCACCGCGGAGGCGAGCACCGCGAGCGCAACATCGATGAACTCGACGCTGTAGCCGGCAAGCGCCGGCCGGTTCCCGTCGCCGTCTGACTTTAGATCCGCCCGGCGCTTGCCGACCGCGAGCAGCAGGGCTAGGAGGCCTCCGCAGAGGATCAGGAACTGCGAAGCCTCAACCTGGATGGCGGTGGTCCCGGCGAGGATCCGCAGCACGAAGCCGGCGGCGATGATCAGGATGTCGAGGAGGGCAACGTGACGCAGGCCGAACGAGTAGGCCAGGTTTATCGCCACGTATGTCGCGATCACCGCGATGAAGGCGGCGTCGAAGCCGAAGGCAACGGTCAGCGCTACCGCCGCCAGCAGGCAGGCCGCCGCCACGGCGAAAGCCTGCCCCGAGGTGACCGAACCGGAGGCCAGGGGCCGGCTGGACTTGGTTGGGTGAGCGGCATCCTCATCGCGGTCACGCCAGTCGTTGATGACGTACACGAAACTGGCCACCAGGCAGAAGACGACGAACGCGCCGATGATGTCCACGATCGCCGTGGAGTCGGTCAGTTTCTTCGAGAAGAGCAGCGGGACCAGGACAAAGACGTTCTTTGTCCACTGGCGCGGGCGCATCAGGGCGAGGATCGAGGTCGCGGTGCTTTCTCGGGCGGCCTGGGTCATTGGCGGGCTAGGAAGTGCCGGGCGTTTCGCGCCGCGAGGGCCATCACAAGGCCCTGCGGGTTTATCCCCGGCGCCGAAGGTATGAGTGAGGCATCGCTGACGTGAACGCCGTCGACCGCTCGCAGGTTCCCGAACGAGTCGGTCGGGTGGTAACCGCGCCCTTCTCCCATCGGGAGGCTCGAGAATGTGTGGACCGTCATCAGGCCGGCGGAGAGGGGGAGGATGCGGGGGATCCTCGCCACGTCGCGCGGACCGGTGATCGAACCGAGGCCCGGTACGCCGGTTCGAATTTCCATTGCGCCCGCGGCCAGGAGAAGGTGGCAGGTGCGTCGAAGCCCGGTCGAAAGTAATGCCCGGTCTTCGCGCGAGAGCCAGAGGAGAGGGACGGGGTCGGCAGAGCCGGGAAGCTGCCTGACGGTGCCCGTCGCCCTCGTCGGAGCAACAGCCGCGTAGTAGGCGCCAACGTGGTCAGGGTGGTCAAGAAAGGACCGGCCTTCCGGCCATTCCCCCGAGAGCGCCAGCGCCAGCTGGCTCGCCGTGCGGGCCGAGCCGCCGATCGTGATCTGCGGGGCAAACTCCTTGACCTGGTGGACCGGAACGTCGTTCGCAGGCCCCAGCGATTCCTCGAACCGGGCCAGGGCCTTGACGGTCGGGTGTGCAGACAGGCTCCCACGCCCCAGCCGCACACCACTGCGGCGAAGCAGCCCCGCCGAACCAACGGCTCCGCAGCAGAGCCAGACGTGCTCGGCCTCGATGATGCGCTCCCCGCCCTTGGAATCACGGGTGACCACCCCGGTTACGTGGCGGTTGGGAATAGTCAGGCGCTCGGCACGAACGCCGGTCACGAATCGGGCCCCTGCCCGCTCGGCGCGCGGCACGAACGTGGAACTCATGCCGTGCCAGGTTGTGGTGCCGTCGGGCTCGCGGTGGGCCCATCGTGGCACCTCCTGGCAGCTCCAGCCAACCGCTGCGGCGCCGCCGCAGAGCCGCAGAGACGCTCCGTCGAGGGTTTCGTCGCCGAGGGCAATTCCCAGCGTCTCCTCGATATCGGGGGCGACCGCGGCGATCTCCTCAGGCGTCAGTTCAACGATGCCGTGCTCGCGGCGCCAGCGGTCGAGAAGGGCCTCGCCGGGGAGGTGGTAGAGGCCGCTGTTCACCTCGGTGCTGCCGCCCAGGCAGCACCCCTCGGCGTAGTTGAGCAGGTAGTTGCCGAACATCGCTGTCGTGCCGCGGTTTCGGTACTGCAGGCGCAGCTGGTCGAGGGAGAACTGCTCCACTTCGCCCCGCTCGATCCGCCGTCCCTCCTCGATCACCAATACCTCTTCTCCGGCCTCCGAGAGATGAGCCGCAGTGACGGCACCGCCGGCGCCGGAGCCGATAACGAGGTGCCTCGTCCGCACGGGAGTCGCCATCAACGCCCCGGCTGGCGGGAGTAGTAGGCGGCGAGGGCGATCGATCGAACACCGGCGGCGAGCTGCCCGAGCGGCGGGGCGGCCGCCCCAGCCCAGCGGTCCATCCACCGGTCCCTCACATCCGGGTCGAGAGCTTCGAGCGGATCACCTTCCGCAAGGCGCACGCGGGCGGCGAGCAGGGCAGCCGCCGCGTTCATCGCGGGGCCGGTGGGAAACGGCATCGCGTTGATCAACTCGGCCGACAGCCGGGCCGCCCGGGCGATCTCCTCATCGCCTGCCTCGGGCACCGCCGCGCGCAGTGCCGCTGCCGAGAAGGATGCGTAGAAGTCGGCTATCACTATCCCCTCAGCATGCGGGCCATCGTCCCCGAGATCGGCATCCGGTGAGCAGAGTTTCCGGATGGGCCCGGGGCGGCAAGGTAGGTCTCGTAGGCCTTGATCATGCTGTCGGAGTTCGAGAGCTTCGGCCGCCACCCAAGCTCCTCGACGACCGGCTCCATGTCGAAGTAGAACGGTGTGTAGGCCGAACGCCAGTGCCACTTTGAGAAGGGCGAGAGCCCGGTCATGCGCAGGCCCCCAAGGGAAGCCTCCGTCGCCCAGACCGGTATCGGGAGCAGGCGTGATCCCGAGCCGGCGTGGTCGACCAGTTTCTGGATGTCCTCGCGGACGGTTCCGAATTCGAGAGCTCCGATGTTGTAGTCGCCGGGCGCCTCCTTCCTGACGGCCGCAACAACGGCGTCGGCGAAATCGTTGCCGTCGCACAGCTGGAAGAGGTTGTTGCCCCCGCCGAGCAGCGGGACGGCCTTTCCCGCGCGAATCCGGGAGAAGATCATGTCGAAGAGGCCGAGGCGGCCCTCAGCGATCAGGGTGCGTGGGCGCAGGATCGAGGCAGTAAGGCCCTGGTTGCGGGCGTCGGAGACCGCGGCTTCTCCCGCTGCCTTGCTGACCCCGTACTCCTCGAATGGGGCGACAGGCGTCGCATTGGTGACCGGCACCGCTTTCGGCGCGCCGAAAATGGCGCTGGATGAGACGTGGCAGCAGTAGGCACCCTGTTCACGGGCGGCGTAGAGGACGTTCTGCGTCCCGCCCAGGTTGACCCGCAGGTACTCCTCGGGGGTTGAGTTGGTGATCGGGACGAGCGCTGCGTTGCTGACCACGACGTCGAACCCGGCGAGCGCCTTGTCGACCGCAGCCCGGTCGGTGATGTCGCAGAACGCGTATCCGGCCGCTTCGGGAAAGTCCGGGCCCGGGTCGACGACGTCGACGGCGGTCACATCGAAGCCGGCCTCAATGAGGGCAGCGCTGATCAGCGTTCCCAGGAAGCCGGTGCCGCCCGTGACCAGAGCCTTCTCCACGCTGAGAATCCTATGCCGAAGACGACGCGGGGCTGGGCTTCCGCGCCCGTGCCCTAGCGCACGATCGTGAAGGAGCCCAGGACGTTCAGCTTGAAGTCGGTAACCGTGGCCCTGATGCCGCGGCGCCCGGCACGCCGGATCAGCTTTCTCGAGTAGGCGCTGAACTTCGGAGTTGCGTAGGCGCGGCCTCCGCTCACGACGAATGGCGTCTCCACGCGCATTGTCCCGCCGCCCTTGAGCTTCATGCGAACCGCGCGGGCGGGACAGTCCCCGGCCGAGACGCAGCCGAAGCGGATCGAAATGCGGCCCTTCCTGACCTTCAGCCGGCTGCCGGCCGGCTGCTGGTAGACGCTGCGGCCGGGTGGGAAGCTCCCTTCCAGCGAGGAGGCGGCCGCCTTGACGACGTCGAATGCCGCGCGCCGGCGGACCTGGGGGTTGGCGGTCAGCGGGTTGGGGCTCTCCAGGATTCCCTCGGAGGCGAAGGCCCCGGAGCCCCAGTCGCGCTCGGTGATGAACAGCATGTCGCCGCCCGCGCCGACGACCCAGGGCATGCTCACCCTCAGGAACTCGGCCTGGGAGGCCTCACCCCCCTTGAAGGACGGGTCGAACTGGTAGGCCGGGTCGGCTGGATATCCGAACTCGGTCATCCACAGGGGGCCCTTCATTCCCTTGCTGTCGAAGTAGCTGCGCCACTGTTCGGTGAGGCGTGCCGTGCCGGTCGCGGAGCTGCGCAGGTGAATCGTGTTGATGTCCACCTTGCCGGCGACCGACGGGTCGGCGGCGAGCACCGCGTCGACGAAGGCCGTGCTGTCGATATTCGATACGCCGCCGAGCGCTACGCGCGCGCGAGGGTTGGCGGCGTGAATGGCGTCGGCGGCGGCCGAAAGGGTCCTCGCGTACTGGGAGGGGTCTCCGGTGAAGTACCTGGACTCGTCGGGCTCGTTGAGGATCTCGAACTCATCGATGGTGCCGGCGTACCGGGCGGCCACCTTCGCGACCATCTCCTTGTAACGGGGAATGTCCGCCGGGGGGCAGCGATAGGCCTCGGCCTCCGGGGTGCCGGCAGGACAGTCGGCTATCCGCGCCGGGGTTCCGTAGAGCACGCCAAGGACCCTGAGCCCGTAACGGCTGGCCAGCGCGGAGAACTGGTCGGTCTCGGTCCAGCGCTCGGCGCTGATCGGCCGCCCCCGATACTCGCCGAGCAGGAAGATCGCGTTGAGCTGGATATCCACCCGGATGGTCGAAGCGCCCGCGGCGGCGGCCTCCCGGAACATCACCTCCTTGGCGCTGTAGGGGTCGCCCGGGGTCAGGATCGAATGCATGCCGATCCGGTTGGTGGCGGGAGCGGAGGCCGGCTCGGCGGCGCCGGCCGCCGGAGCGAGGGCGAGCAGGGCCAGGAGCGTGGCGATGGCGGTTCTCGTGGGTGGTGGTTTGTGCATCTGCCGGTTGAGACCGGCCGCCACCCCATCGGTGACGGCCCGCTCTCTCTTTGACACGGCGCAGGGCCCCTAGTTGCGGCGCTACCAACTCTCAGAGTCTCTGAAGAACCTGCCTTCATGGTGGAGGCCGTCAACGACCACCACCCGGAGGTATGAATCCATGAAACGCTCAATCATCGCCGCCTTCACCGCGGCGTTCGCCATGACCGCGGTGCTCGCCACCGTCGGCCTGGCCAAGTCAGGCTCGGGCAGCTCGAAGCGCAGCGGCCAGAAGACCCAGCAGTCCCAGCAGTCGGGGCCGCCGCAGACGATGGCCGAGGCCCTCGCAGCCGAGAAGAAGGAGCACGCCGCGCGTGATGCGGCGCTCGCCGAGAAGCTCGGCGTGAGCACCAGCGAGCTCACCGACGCCCAGAAGGCGATCCGCAAGGAGAACCTCGACAAGGCCGTCGCCGAGAGCCGGCTTACCGAGGCCCAGCGGGACGCGATCGTCGCCTGTGAGCCCGACCCGCTCACCTGCGACCGCTCCAACCTGCCGGCCGGCCCTCGCGGCGGCCGTGGAGGTCCCGGCCACGCCGGCGGACCCGGGCGTGAGGGCGGCCCGCAGCAGTTCGCCAGCCAGCTCGCGGCGAAGCTGAACCTCGACGAGGCCAAGGTGGCCGCGGCGCTCAAGGAGACGATGCCCAGGCGCCCGAAGGGCGAGCGCGGCCAGCGCGACGGCCAGGGCCCGCGCGGCGCAGGCGGTCCCGGCGGCCCGCCGCCGATGATCGGCTGAACGCCACCGAAGGCGCGATGATTGAGGTGCCGTGAACGACGCACCCCTAATCCTCGTCGTGGATGACGAGGCGCCAATTCGCGAGGCCCTCGAGCGCGCACTGCGGCTCGAGGGTTTCGCCGTGGAATGCGCGCCCGGCGGGCGGACGGCCCTGGAGGCCGTCGCCCGCCGCCCTCCGGCGGCGATCGTCCTCGACGTGACGATGCCCGACATGAACGGGCGCGCGGTCTGCGCCCGCCTGCGCGCCGACGGCATCCGCACCCCGATCATGATCCTCTCGGCCCGCGACGAGGTGGAGGACCGGGTTGCCGGGCTGCAGGCCGGCGCCGACGACTACCTCGTAAAGCCGTTCGCGGTCGAGGAGCTCGTCGCGCGGCTCCAGGCGCTGCTGCGCCGCTCGGCGGTAGAGAACGGAGATGACGGGGCCGGCGAACCGGCCGGAGAGCTCGTGGTGGGGGACCTGGTAGTCGACCCGGCCGGGCGCACGGTGACCCGCGGCGGGCGCAGCGTCGAGCTCACGCGGCGCGAGTTCGAGCTGGTGGAGGTATTCGCGCGCAACCCGGGGATCGTGCTCGAGCGCGACCGGCTGCTGGAGCTGGTCTGGGGCTACGACTGGGCGGCCGACACCAACGTGGTCGACGTCTTCGTCAGCTCCCTGCGCCGCAAGCTCGAAGCTGACGGCGAGCCGCGGATGATCCAGCCCGTTCGCGGCGTGGGCTTCGTGCTGCGTGAGCCGGGGGAAGAGGGGTGAGAGGCCCGAAGAGCCTCACCGGCCGGGTAACGCTCGCCGCCGTCGCTGCGGTGGCCGGAGCGCTGGTCGTAGCCGGGGTCGCCGTGGTGAGCGCCACCGGCCAGTCCGACCGGCGCGACGTCGACCGCCAGCTGCGCGGCTTCTCCGAGCAGGTCGTCCGCCGCGCCGGCCCGGTCTACGGCGCGCTTCCAGGACCGCCGGCCGGCCCGGGCGATGGTCCTCGCGGCGACCGAGGTGGCCGGGGCTCGGGGCCCGACGGCTTCGGCCGTGACGGCGACGGTGGCCGGGAGCGTGACCGGCGCGGCCCGCTCGAACCGGGCGCCGACAGCTTCGCCCGGGTGCTCCTGGCCGACGGGCAGGTCGTGAGCGGCGGTGCCAACGTGCCCGAAGGCTTCCCGGTTACGCCGGTCGGCCAGATCGAGACGGTGAAGGCTGGCGGCCAGGAGTGGCGGACGCTGGTGCGCCCGCTGGGCCCCGACAGCCGGGTGCAGGTGGCGGTCGGCCTGGACCCGGTGCAGCAGCGGGCCTCGCGCCTGCTGATCCTCGTGCTGGCGGCGATCCTCGGCGCGCTGGTCGCCACTGCGCTGGTGACCCGCTACCTGGCACGCCTTGCCCTGGCGCCGCTGCAGCGGCTGCGCCTGGCCGCCGACGAGGTGGCGACCACCGCCGACCTCTCGGTTCGGGTACCCGACGGCGACGGCCCCGAAGAGGTCGATGACCTCGCCGAGGACCTCAACGCGATGCTCTCGCGGCTCGAGCTGAGCGCCGGCGAGCGTGAGCAGGCGCTGGAGAGCGCGCGCCGTGTCGCCGCCGACGCCGGCCCCGACCTGCGTACGCCGCTGACCAGCCTCAAGGCGAGCCTGGCGAGCGGCGCCACCGCGGAGGCCACCGCCGACGCCGACCGCCTGGCCGCCCTGGTCGACCAGCTCCAGCAGCTCGCCCGCGGCGAGGCCGGGCCGCCTCGGAGCATCGAGCCGGTCGACCTCGGCGAACTGGCCGACGCGTGCGTGGTGGCAGCCCGCCAGCGCCACCCGGAGGTCACCTGGAAGCTCGAGGCCCCGCAGGCCGGGCCGCTCGTGGCCGCCGAGGCCGAGAGCCTGCGGATGATGCTCGAGAACCTTCTGGAGAACGCGGCCCTTCACGGTCGCCGCGACGGCACGGTGACCGTGACCGCTGCCGCGACGGGACCGGGCGAAGGCTCGACCGGAGTGGAGGCGGGACTTACCGTCGACGACGACGGGCCGGGCATCCCGGAGGCCGATCGCGAGCGGATGCTGCAGAGGTTCACGCGCGGCGAGGTCGCGCGCGAGCCAGGGACCGGGCTCGGCCTGGCCATCGCCGCCGCCCAGGCGACCCGCTGCGGCGGCTCGCTCGAGCTCCGGGATTCACCGGCCGGCGGCCTGCGGGTGGCGATCACGCTACCCGCGCTCGAGCCCCGCCCGACCT
>JBJTBE010000006.1:0-13762 GCA_046091165.1 Solirubrobacterales bacterium
GTCCGCGGAGGTCAGGGGTCGTCCGGAGTCGAAGGTCCTCTCGTGGTGGGGAACGACGATGAACAGGTACCTCCTGGCGACCCGCTCCCACTCGAGCAGCGCGCCGACAGGATCGGGAAAGTGCTCGATCACGTGGGAGGCGAGCACGAAGTCGGTGGACTTGTCGGGGAGGGGGAGGCGATCACCCTCGGCGACGAGGTCGACGGTGGCGACTTCGCCGGCCAGCTCCATCTGGGCCTCCCGGTAGGCGGCGTCGGGAACCGGGGCGCGGTCGACGTTGATCGCCTCGACCGGGTACCGGTTGTGCGCCGCCCCGCCGATCTCTATCCCCCGCAGGCCCCCCAGGTAACGGGTGGCCAGCTCGTACCGGGGGCCGAAAGGACCGGCCCCCCGGAGGCGTTCGGGCAGGTGGCGCCCCACTGCGCGGCGAAGCGAGGTCATAGGGGGGGTTTTCTAGCAGCGCCCATAGGCTTGGCATCTTGGACAGAGCGCGAAAGAACTCAGTGGCGGCCGTGGCCACGGCGGCAACCGGCGTCGCCACGGCGCTGGTGGGCACGCCGTTGATCATCGACCACGTCGGTAAGTCGGGCTACGGCGTCTGGGCGATCTCGATGGCGGCCGTGATCTACCTGGGAATCGTGGAGGCCGGCTTCGCGCCGGTGGTGCAGAGGCGGGTGGCAGCCTCTCGCGGGGCCGGCGACGAGGAGGGTGTCGTGAGGGTCTTCTGGTCGACCGTCTTCTTCTACGTGGCCCTCGGACTGGTCGCCGCTGCGCTGGTCTACCTCCTCGCGCCGGTTGTCGTCCCCGTTTTCGGCTTCCCGCCCGGGCTGGAGGAGCAGTCGGTCGCCCTCTTCCGGCTGGTGGCGCTCGCAATTCCGCTGGGCCTCGTCATGGCTGCCCTGACCAACGCCCTCCAGGGTGCCGAGCGCTTCCAGGCGGTGGCGATCACGGCGGCCTGCGGGGCGGTGGCCTACCTGGGCGCGCTGGTCGCCCTGACCACGGGCGGCGCCAGCCTCAGCGAGCTGGGGTGGGCGGTGATCGCCCAGCTGGGAACGCTGATCATCCTGCGGGGCGTGCTCGTGCTCGAGGTCGCCCTCAGCCGCCCGCGACTCGTCTCCCGAGGGGAGGCGCGCGAGATGGCGTCGATGTCGGCACGGCTCCAGGTCTCGGTTGCCTCCCTGATCGTCAACGGGCAGAGCGACCGGGTGGTCGCCGGACTCGTCTCGCCGGCGGCGACGGTGGCCCAGGTGAGCGTCGCGGCGCAGGTCGCCGAGTCCGGACGGCTCGTCGCGGCGGCCCCGCTCGTACCGGCAGCCAACCGCTTCGCCGCCCTGGCCGGGGCCGGCGCCACCGGCGAACTGGGCCGGCTCTTCAGCCGCAGCGACCGCCTCTGGTCCTCGGCGGTCACCGGCGGCGTGGCCATCGGCGCGCTCTGCGCCGTGCCACTGGTCGAGGCATGGCTGGGAAGCGGCTTCCTCGAGGCCGGGGCCTTCGCGGCGGTCCTGGTGGTCGCCTACGGAGCCAGCATCGTCCTTGGCGTCCGCATGGCGCTGCTGCGCGCCCTCGGGCGCCCGGGCCTCGAGTCGCGCACCGGCATCGTGCTCATGGGGCTCAACCTGGCCTTCACCGTCCCGCTTGCCGTGGCCTTCCAGGCGCCGGGGGTGGTCGCGGGCACGCTCCTGGCCTACCTCGTTGGTTCAGGCTGGTGCCTCGCGAGGTTTCGGCAGGCCGCACCGGAATTCCAGCCGGCGCCGCTGGCGGCCGTTTTCCGGCCACTGGGGTGGGCCGTGCTGTTCGGGGCTCTCGCCTCGGCCTGGAGCTTCGGCGCGGTGGCGGTCGTGCCCCCCGGGTGGGCCCTGGTTCCGGTGGTCGCCGGCATGGCTGCGGCGGCCGGCGGCTTCCTGCGCTTCGGGCTCAAGAGCGGGCCCCGGGCGCTCTTCAGCTCGCTCAGCGGGGGGTAAGGACTATCCAGTCGCCGAAGCGGCCGGCCTCGCGATAGGCCGAATCGACGTAACGGTCGAGGATCCGTACGCCGCTGGAGCGGCCGGCGCGGTTCGGCTCCGGGGCTGCGGTCTGCGGCGAGTCCCAGCGAACGATCACCGGAGGGCTCGCGGAGCGCAGGTCCTCGACTATCTCCTCCTGAACCGGTGCCGACGTAACCACTCCCGGCGCGGCGATGTCGTAGCGGGTTGGATTGGGCCGCTCGGCCAGCACGTAGAAGAGGGGGGCGCCCGCAGTGGTGATGTCGGCGCGGCGACCCATCACGTAGATCGGCTCGCCGGGAGAGGAAAGGCGGCGGGCCTCGGCCACGGCCGCCGAGAGCGATCTCGCCAGGGCCGGCTCGGCCCGTACCCCGTCGGCCGGCGGCGCCTCGACCTTCGCCGCCGGGGCGCGGAGCAATAGCCACTGGCGGTCCAGGCCCTCGACCGCGGCATATGCCAGCGACGCCCCGGCCAGAACGGCGCCGGCGCCCACGATGACCTTTCGTGCCACCGGTTCGATCGTCCCCCGGCTCCATGAGGCAAGCGCCCAGGCGGAGAGAACGGCCCCGGTCACGACCAGCGGAGCCGTGTGGAAGATGTCGGGACGAACGAGCAGATAGTGCGCCATGCCGACGGTGAAGACGAGCGTGGCGATGACCGGCCAGTCGGTGGCCCGGCGGAAGGTGGCCAGGAGCGCCGCGGCGGCGCCGGCGAAGCCGACGACGGCCACGAGGGGAAGCCACCACGCGAGGAGGTTCTCGGCCGAGTCCGAGAGGAAACCGCCGAGCGAGGAGGTGTTCAGGGGCCCGTCGTAGGCGAGCGGGAACGGCAGGCCCTGGTAGTCACCGAACTCGGTCAGGGGGTACCGGACGAGCAGCTCCCAGGAGTTGTCGATCCCGGCCGGCACGACGACCGGCAGATAGAGGATGAGCCCGGTGAGCACCGAGGCGCCGAGGACGCGGGGGATCCCGCGTTGGCGGGAGGCCGTCTCCGGCGAAATGGCGAGGGCCAGGAGGATTCCGAGCCCGAGGTAGCCGGCGAACTCGAGGCGCCACGCGGCGCAGGCCCCGACCAGCACACCGGCCCATATCGGGTGGCGCTCGAAGAGCAGCAGGGCGCCGAGCGCCAAGGCCAGGGCCACGGGAAAGGGGTGGGGCCCCGACGGGTAGGCCATGGCGAGCAGGGCGACCGCCCACGCGAGCAGGGCGAACGGCGGGGTCGACCGCCTGAGCGCCAGTCGCCAGGCCAGCAGGGCGACCACGGCGTTGGCGATGACGCGAAGGATCCGCCAGTCCAGGAGGGAGGGGCCCGACAGCTTCCACAGGCCGGCCAGCAGGTAGGGCTGTCCCGGCGGGTAGTACCACCAGAAGTCGCGGTAGGGAACCTCTCCGGAGGCGATCCGGGCCGCGGCCTGGAGCATCAGGCCCTCGTCGTTGGGCTGGATTCCGCGCAGGGCGGTGACCGAACAGACCACCAGGCCGGCGACCAGCAGGATCGCGCCGGTGATCGCCTCGGCAGACACCTTCCGGCCCAGGGAGCCGCCCGCGGCGGTCGGGCCGGACGCCGGGGCGGTACTCACCGCGCGCCCACGGCCCGGGCCATCTCCGGCCGATCCCTGATTTCGTAGAGCCGGGCGCAGCCGAAGCGCCGTGGCGGACCGGCCAGGAGCGGCCGGACCTGGGCCTCGAGCCGGGCGAGGGCCAGCGGCCGGCAGTCGGCAAAGAGCCATCGGGCCTTGCTTTCCACGACCACCCGGCGCGCCTGGGCGGTCGTGAGCCGGCCTTCGAAGAGGTCGTTGGACAGGCCGGCACGCATCTCCCAGTCAGGCGTCCAGGAGAAGGGTCCTACCCAGGTCTCACGGCCGGTACGGGAGGGCACGAGAAGCGCTGAGTAGGTGGGTGCGAGCACCGCCCCGGGCCGGGGGTCGCGATCAAGGGTCTCCAGCAGCTCGCGCTCACCGTCGAAGACGAAGTACGGGTCGCCGCCCGACTGGACGCTGTTTCGGAAGACGTCGGCCTTGTGGAGGGTTCCCGGCACGACCATCACGACCAGGGCCGAGACCGCGGCCCAGGCAGGGATCGTGGGCCAGAGCCTCTTTACGCCGATCACCGCCAGTATGCCGAGGGGAATCTGCAGTCCCTGGAAGCTGTGGTAGGGGAAGGTCCCGACCGGCAGCAGGTAGACCAGGAGAATCGCGAACGGCCAGATCCGCACCGCGGTGTCCTGCCAGCCGCGCGCCGATTCCCGGTAGGCGGCCAGCGCCGGGAGGGCGAGCGGCGCGACGGTGAGGACCATGGCCCACCAGGGCCATGACCAGAGGTCCTGCGCCCCGGCGGCGTTGGCTTCCTGCGCAAGCTTCCAGGCACTGTCGACCCGCGAGAGCCAGAGGTAGTAGATCGCGGGGATCGCCCCGGCGATGCTGACTGCGATCAGCGTGGCCCACGACGGCAGCTCCCGCGTGCGGGCCCAGCGCCAGAGCTCGACCGCCCAGACCAGGAGAACGAGTTCCGCGCCCTGCCAGGGCTGGAGCCAGGCAACGAGCAGCGTTCCGAGGGCGCAGGCGGCGAGCAGACCCCACCGCCCGCCTCCCCGGCTCTTCTCGAGGCCGAGCAGCACGAGCGGGATCAGGAAGACGGCGATCGCCGTGGGCAGGTAGCCCCAGAAGTACTGGCCGGTCCACATCTCGCCGGAGATGAAGTCGAAGGTGTACTGGCGCGGCTTGCCTCCCCAGCCGGTGAGCGCCACCAGGGCGGTGGCCGGCATGGCGGCAAAGAGAACGAGGACGAGCCCGGCGTGGCGCTGTCCCCCGGCGGGAAGCAGCCGTCGCACGTAGGCCAGGGCCCCGACGAAGGTCACGGCAATTGCTACCGGCTCCCAGGCGAGGTAGCTGAGGGGAATCGAGAGTCCCAGCAGGTTGTGAAGCGCGCCGCTGATCACGAAGATGGGGTGGAAGAAGCGACGCTCCCCGACCGCGAGGTCCCAGGGGTTCCCGATCAGCAGGTGGTCTGCGCTCTCGCGGATCCACGCCAGGTACTGCATCTGGTCGGTGGCCAGGAAGCCGTCGGCTCCCGACAGGTCCCGTCCCTTGGTGGCCAAGGCAAGGAGGGGAGCCACGGCCAGGAGCACGAGCGTGAGCAGGCAGAGGAGCTCGACGCGATCGAGGCCGAGGAAGGTCCGGCTCGCGCCTGAAACGCCCTCGGGCCGGCCCGTCGCTGTGGCCGCTGATTCCATCCCCGGGGACCTTACGCAGGCGGTCCGTCAGCGGCGGGCAACGAGTCGCCGCAGGTTTCGGCCCACCTGGGCGAGGGCGCCGCCGATGCCGTCGGTGTCGGCGGTCTCGGCGATGATCCCCGGGTAGCGGCCGAACGTCATCCGGCGCAGGAGCCGGCGGTCCGGCTCGAGGCCGCCGGCCGGATGGCGGCACCACTCCACGAGCGGAGCGGCGCACCGCTCCCAGGCCAGATCGGCGGCGAGCGCCTGCGCGTTCCTGCGTGCTGAGGCGAGGGCGGCGGGGTCGTAGACCAGGCCTTCGATCGCGGCGGCGAGCGCCTGGACGTCACCGGCCGGGGCCACCGTCCCCATACCGCTGCGCTCGACCGCGGCGGAGAGCTCGTCGCCCCGTGTGGCGATAACCGGCAGCCCGGCCCAGACGGCGTCGAGCATCCTGGTGCGGAAGGCAAAGCGGGTCTCGAGGTGGTCGTGGTGGGCGCTGAGCGCCGCGTCGGCCGTGGCCAGCCAGTCCCCGCGCTCCCGGTAGGGAACCCAGCCCCGGTTTACGTGGATGAGCTCCCCCTCCTGGCCGGTGGTGCGCAGGTGCTCGAGCATGGCGCCGGTGGCCTGCATGGCGTCGAGCCCGACCTCGCCGGGGCGTCCCACCCCCATGAAGACAAGGTGGACCGGGGGCCTGCCTTCCCGGCGGCGGTTCACTTCCAGGACGGCGTCGATCGCGGTCGGCGCGTCGAGCCAGTTCCAGACGCCCCCACCCCAGAGCAGGACGATCCCGTCGTCGCCGATGGAGGGAAACATGTCGCGCACCGGGTCGGTGCCCGGGGAGACCGGGGGCTCGGCGGGAACCCCAAAGGGCACGACGTCGATGAAGGACCGCAGCGAGGGGTCACGGTCGTAGGCCTGGAGCGGAACCCGGTCCAGTGCCGCCATCATTCCGAGCCACAGGTCGCGCTGGGCCTCGCTGGCGCACATCACCCGCGAGGCGGCGGCGAGCATCGCGCCGGCGGCGCGGGCCACCGCTCGCTGTTGGCGCCGGCGGGACGGTGGCCGCTTGTCGCGACCGGCCTCGAGGACCTCGAAGACCGTCGGGTTGTAGAGGTCGGCGATCAGCCGCGTGCCGAGCTCCGGAAGCCGGGAGAGCAGCCGGGGCGGAAGCGCCTGTGCCACGACGAGCTCGACCTCCTCGATCGCCGTGCTCAGGGCGTCGTAATCCTCGAAGCCGGCGTCCACGGCGGTAATGCCGTCCTCGAGCCCTGCGCCCGCGAGCCCGGGTGCGCTCAGCGATACGTCGTTCCCGGCGCTCAGCACCCGGGCAAGTTCGAGGGCCCGGATCGCCGGCCCGGCCATCAGGTCCCCGATGGGCTCAGCCGAAACGACGAGGACCCGGGCCACGGGGCTCAGCCGACCCTGGCCGCGCCCGAGCGCGAGGTTCCGGCCTCCGAGACCGGGCGCCTGAGCAGGGACCAGCGCCGGCGCCGCTCATCGACCCGGTACCGGGCGAGCACGCCGAGGGTCTCCAGCCCGTAGCGGACCGACGCGCGGAAGCTGACGCTGGAGGCCTCCAGGAAGTAGCGCGTGGGGATCGGAATCTCGACGACGCGGGCGCCGCGGTCCACCAGCTGGGCGAAGATCTCCTGGTCGAAGACGAATCCGTCGCTGTTTCGCAGGAAGGGGATGGTCTTCAGGAACCCGGTCGAGTAGGCGCGGTAGCCGGTGTGGTACTCGGAGAAGTCCTTGTTGAAGGCGAGGTTCTCGATCGAGGTCAGGAACCGGTTGCCGACCCACTTCCAGCGCGGCATCCCGCCGGCGATGGCCCGGTCCTCGAGGAGCCGGGAACCCATGACCGCGTCGGCCCGGCCCTCAATGATCGGCCTGACCATCTCGGTGACCAGGGCGGCGTCGTACTGGTGGTCGGCGTGGACCATCACCACGACGTCGGCGCCGTCGAGGATCGCCCGCGTGTAGCAGCTCTTCTGGTTGGCCCCGTAGCCGCGGTTGGCGGGATGGACCAGTACCTCGAAACCCTCCTCGAGGGCAACCTCGGCGGTCTCGTCGGTGCTGGCGTCGTCGACGAGCAGCGCCCGGTCGAAGGACTCCACCGGCAGGTCGGCGGCGACGCGCCCGATGGTCGAAGCGGCGTGGTAGGCGGGCAGCACCACGTGGACCGAGCTCTGGCCGCCACGGTCGCTGGCCAGCGCCCGTTCGGGCTCGCGCACCTGCGTGTTCACGGCGAGCATCACCCGCTCGTCGCCCAGCGAGAGCGAGAGGGAACGTTCGGGAGGCAGGCGGCCGGCTGCCTCACGGATCGCCCTGGAGGCGGGGCCGGCAATCCCGGCAAAGCCGTCGACCCAGTAGCGCGCCGAGAAGGTGCGCACGAACGAGACGTCGTCGGTGAGGGTCAGCCCTTCGCAGACCAGCAGCTCGCGCAGCGTCCGGCGGGGAACGAGGAAGGTGTGGGCGGGGAGATAGCCCCACCACCGTGGCCCGGCCGCGCGCGCGGTCAGCGAGGAGGGGTCGGGGGTTACCACGCAGAGCACCCCGTCGGGCGCAAGCAGCGCCCGGCAGCGGGCAATCGCTCCCGCCGGGTCCTCGAGGTGCTCGAGCACGTCGATCATCAGGATCGCGTCCCAGCTGCCCTCCTCCCGTGGGTCGAGCGACTCAAGGGTCTGCTCGCGAATGTCGAGCCCGTAGCTGTCCCGGGCCCAGGCCGCGGATCGTTCGGAAAGCTCGAGGCCGGCCACCTCCCAGCCCCGGCGCCTGGCCTCGTCGAGCAGAAGGCCGTGGCCGCATCCGATCTCCAGCATCCGTCCGGGCGAACGGCGCCTCTCGACGAGGTCGAGGATCCAGTTCGCCGTTGCGCGGCGGCCGCGCTCCTCGGCCAGGTAGTCGGAGTCCCCCATATCGCGGTAGAGGTCGGCTAGGCCTTCGCCCCCCGGAAGCGACGGCTGCTGAACCGTCCCGCACTCCCGGCAGCGATAGAGGTCGCTCCACGCGCGCGGCCGGTGGCAGCTGGGGGCGAAATCACCAGGCTGGGGCGGACCGGCGGCGCCCGCGTACCGCAACTCCAGGGCGCCGCTGCAGATCCCGCAGGCAACGGGGGTAGACATCGGCCGCACAGCGTAACGGGCGCCGCCGTGCTGCCCGACAGCGGTGATTGCGCCGGTAGTCTCCGGCCCTGTGCCCGAGCTGAGCACGTCGGTGGTCGTGCCGGCCTACAACGAGGAGAAGGCGATCGCCGGGACGCTCTCCGCCCTGGCTGCCTGGCTGGACGGCGCAGGCCGTTCGTGGGAGCTGATCGTGGTCGACAACGCCAGCACCGACCGGACCCGGGAGCAGGTTGCCCCGTTCCTGTCCGACCCGCGTATCCGGCTTCTTTCCAATGACGCCAACCGGGGCAAGGGGTACTCGGTACGCCGGGGCATGCTCGAGGCCACCGGGCAGGCACGCCTTCACTGCGACGCCGACTGTGCGCCGTCGCTCGCCTCGCTGCCGGGGATGTTGGCCATGCTCGAGACGAACGATCTCGTCGTGGGATCACGGCTGGCGCCGGGGGCCGAGCTCGGGATGCGCCAGCCCCTCAGCCGCAGGATCGTCGGGCGCGGCTTCCAGCAGTGCTGCCGGGCGATCCTCTGGGAACCGACCCGCGACCTGTTCTGCGGGTTCAAGCTCTGGCGCGGAGAGGCCGCCCAAGACGTTTTCTCCCGCATAACCCTGGACGGCTGGACCTACGACGCCGAGGCGATCGCGCTGGCCCGGGCCCTGGGCTACCGGGTGAGCGAGACCGGCATCGCCTGGAGCGACCGGGAAGGCTCCCGGCTCGACATGGCCCGCGTCTTCGTTCCCGTGATGAAGGAGCTCGTCTACGCGCGCGGCCAGGTGCGACGGGAGGCGGCACGGGGCAGGGCTGTGGAGGGATCCCGGTGACCGGGTCGGCGGCCCCTGCCCAGCCGCCACGGCGGCCCTCCATGCGTGGCTGGGACTGGGTCGTCCTGGTGGCGCTCTTCCTGCTGGCCGTGGCGCCGCTGGCCGGCCTCATTGCCCGGACGGTCGTCCAGGGAGGGGTCGTTACCGGCGCCGACGGCTTCCTGGTGACCGACCCGATGCAGTACCTCAACTGGCTGCGCCAGAGCGGGGAATACGGGGCCGCCGCCAACCTCTACGACCTCGCACCCGGGCCGCACAGCTTCGTGCACCCCGGGCTCCTGGTATCGGGCCTGGTCCACCGTGCCGGCGCCGGCATCGTGGTCGCCTACCAGCTGTGGAAGCCGATCGCGGTGGCGGCGCTCTTCTTCGGCTCCGTCTACTTCGCCGGCCGCTTCCTGGTCCGGGAGCGCGACCGGCGGACCGCCGTCGTCCTTGCCCTCTTCTTCGCAACCCCGGTTGCCGCGGCGGTCGGGTGGAGCGTCGACCCGGCTTCGCAGGTGAAGTTCGACCTCGACTTCATCGGCGGTGAACTCTGGACCGGCACCTACCTGTGGGGCTACCTGTTCACCGCCGTGGGGGTCGGGCTGATGCCGCTGGGCCTGCTGGCCTTCGAGCGCGCCCAGGGAGGCTCCGGGAGGAAGTATCTCGCGGCGGCCGCGCTGATCGGGCTGGCGGTCTCCTGGCTGCAGCCCTGGCAGGGTGCGACCTACCTGATCATTCTCTGCGTTGGTGTTCCCGCGTACGTCCTGTTCCGCCGGGAGTGCCTCGAGGAGGTTCTGCGCGCCGCGGTAAAGGTCGTCGTCGTGGCCCTGGTAAGCGCCCTGCCGCTGTTCTACTACCTGGCCCTGTCAAGGCTCGACCCCTCCTGGAGGCTCGCCGGCGTGGTCAATGACTTCGGTCGCTGGCCGCTCTGGGTGACCCTCGTGGGAATTGCCCCTCTGGCCATCCCGGCCCTGTTCGCCTACCGCCAGCGCCCGCAAAACCTCGGCGACTGGATGCTCCGGGTCTGGCCGCTTGCCGCCCTTGCCGTCTTCTACCTGCCCTTCGGAACCTTCCCCTTCCACGCCTTCCAGGGCATGGCGCTTCCGCTGGCCATTCTCGCCCTGCTGGCGGTGCGCCAGGGGCTCGGGGAGCGGCCCCTGCCCCTCGCGTGGGCCGCGCTGGCCGTCGTGGTCCTCGCGGTCCCCGGCACCATCTATCGCGCGGACGAGCTCAGGGGAGCGGTCAGCGTGGGTCGTCAGGCGTTCTTCCTCGAGCCGGGAGACCGGGACGCGCTCAGGTGGATGGAGGCACAGCCCGGTCCGGGCGGCGTGCTCGCCTCGAACGCCGACGGGTCTTTCATATCGGCGTATACCGGGCGAGAGGTCTGGACGGGGGCCGGTTCCTGGACGCCGGATCAGAGCCTCAGGGCGCTGGGTGCCGACGCGCTGGTTTCAGGGGAACTCGAACCGGCGGAGGCCGGGCCGCTGGTCCTGGCCTCCGGTGCCCGTTTCATCTTTGCCAGCTGTCGCTTCGGCGCGTCCCTTGACGCCGACCTCGCGGGCCTCGTCACCGGCCCGCCTCGCCGGTTTGGCTGCGCCCGCGTGTGGGAGGTTCGCGAGCCCGCCGGGGGGTGGGGGCCATGAGTCCCGAGCCGCGTCCCGCCGTCGCCAGCCATGCCCGCTTTCCCCTGGTCGACGGGGTTCGGGCGATCGCCGCCCTGACCATCTTCTTCTTCCACGTCGCCTTTCACCTCGGCCTGCTCACGCAGGACGCTCTCTCCCGCTACCTCGGGAACCTCAACGTGGGGGTGCCGATCTTCTTCGTGGTCTCCGGCTTCCTGCTCTACCGGCCTTTCGTGGTGGCACGGCTGGACCGCCTGAACCGGCCTGCGACCGGCCCGTACGCCGCGCGCCGGGTCACGAGGATCGTTCCCGCCTACTGGGTCGCCCTCCCGATCGTGACGGTGATGCTGGGAATCGAGGCGGAGGTCTTCACCCCGAGTGGGATCGTGACCTACTTCGGCTTCCTGCAGATCTATGACATCTCGACCGTGGTCGGCGGGATCGGCCAGGCGTGGACCCTCTGCATCGAGGTGACCTTCTACATCGCTCTCGTGTTCTGGGCGATCGGCGCCCGGCGGCTGCCGGCGCGCAGCCGCGGAGAGCTCGTGCGCTGGGAGCTGATCGTGCTCGCCGGGCTCTTTGCCTTCTCGCTGTTCTGGCAGCTGGTGGTTGCGCCGTCGTTCACCCCGGGGGAGCGCGGCTACATGCCGGCGCAGATCTCTCTCCCCGCGTTCGCCGACCAGTTTGCTTTGGGCATGGCTCTTGCCGTGATCAGCGCGGCGGCCTCGGCCGGGATGAAGCTGCCACAGCCCTTCGCGGGGCTGGAACGCCGGCCGTGGGTATGGGTGCTGCTGGCCCTCGGGCTGTACGCCCTTCTCGGGCTGCGCATCGGCCCGGTCGGGCTGGGGGAGAGCTGGTCGGATGCCAACACGTTCAGGCACGTGGTCAAGGGGCTGATCGGGGTGTGCGTGCTGGCCCCGGCGGTGTTCGGCGCGGCCCTGGGCGGATACACGAGAAAGGCGCTGGGCTGGCGCCCGCTGCTCTTGCTCGGTCTCGTCTCCTACTCGTTCTACCTCTACCACCTCGCGTTCATAATCGTCCTGGACCGCGTGGAATGGCTCCACGACCTCGGGTGGGTCGCGGTGGCCGCCGCTTCGTTTGTCTGCTCGGTGGCGGCGGCGGCCGTCAGCTACCGGCTGATCGAGGCGCCCGGCATTGCCCTGGGGCGCCGCTGGGCTGCCCGCCTGTCGGCGCGCCGGCCAGCGAAAGCCGCCGGAAGCGCCTCCTAGGGGATTGCCGCTTCGGCGGTCGCGCTCGCCTCGGCCACGGCCAGCGCCTCGGCCTCGTCGGCGTCGATCGCCCGGCTGCTGTCGACCCTGCCCAGGAGGGCGACGGCAAACATAAGGCTGGCGAGAACGAGGTCCAGCACGAGCAGCCCGATCGCGACGGAGACCAGGTCTGAATCCCGCACGGCGACGACCACGGGCACGGCGACCGCCGCGACTGCCAGCAGCAGGAGGAAGGCACGCTGGCCGAGCGCGAGGAGGAACTGGAGGGCTAGGTAGGTCAGGGCCAGGAAGGTCATGGCCGCGGTAAGCCAGGGCAGCGCGTCCCTCGCGAGGGTTGCCCGGTCGCCGAAGACAAGCTCCAGGACCGTCCCGGGGGCTGCGGTGAAGACGGCCAGGACCGGCAGCGCGACGATCAGCAGCAGCCCCGACGTCTTGCCCAGCAGGTGTCGGGGGTTCTTGCCGGTGGAGGCCTCCCGGGCAGCTTCGGGCAGGAGGTAGAGGCCAAGCCCGATCGCGACCCAGATGACCCCCTTTGCCGCCACCGCGGCCTGGGCGTAGGCGCCGGAGAGGGTGGTGCCAAAGAAGTGCCCGACTGCGATGACGTCGGCATTCTGGATGACCGCAAAAAGGGTCAGGCCGGCCACGGGAACGGGGTTTCGAAGGGCCAGGGCCCGGAGGCGGCTTCTTGCCGGAGCGTGGTCGGCGGCGCCAAGGCGGCGGCGAGCGAGCCACCAGGTGACGACGAGGGCCGGGACCGTGGCGAGCGGTACCGAGCAGAAGAAGATGACGCCGACGTCGGCACCGAGAAGGGCGGCCGTGAGGCCGAACAGGAGCCTGAAGACCTGCTCGATCACGAGGCTCAGGCCGACGTCGCGGTAGCCGCCGACCCCGAGAAGTACGCCTCTCTGGAGGGCCAGCGCAAGCCAGAAGACGCCCGAGGGAAAGACGAGAGCCGCAGCCCATGGCTGGGAGACCTGGAGAAGCTGGGCGATCGGTTCCCGCAGCAGGATGCAGGCTGCCAGCGTGAGGCCGGTCAGGAGAAAGACCCGAACCACCCAATGGTTGAGCGAGGCAGCCGCTGCGCCTCCACGCCCCAGGCGCCCGAGCGTCGTGTCGCGGGCCGCGGCGACCTGCAGTGAGCTGGCGGGCACGATCAGGATGCCCAGCACCGACATCATCCGGGCGAGCTCTCCGTAGTCGGCGGTTCCCAGCGCCCGGGCAAGGATGACTGTTGTCACGAGCGCCAGGACGTTGGCGATCAGCTGGGCGGAGGCGACACCTGCCGCTTTCACGGTGTCGGACTCCCGTGCCCGGTCGAGGCGGGAGGAGTTCGTCGGCGGTTCGGGGTTGCTCGACACGGCCGCGACGCTAGCGGAGCGACCCCGGCAGACCTGCGCCGCGAATGCTCCCATTCACTACGCTTGGGCCATGCGCCGAGTCCTGCTTGCGATTCCCGTGGTCCTCCTGATGGCCGCCCCCGCTCCTGCCGTTGCCCAGAGCGCCGGCGACGACCAGTACGTCGACCCTCTGAGCGGGCTGACCGGTGGCGGCTCCGGAGCGGGCGGCACAGGCCGCGCCAATGGAGCCGGCACCGACGGCAGCGCCGTGGGCGCGGGCGAGGCCGGCGTTGCCGGCTCGGCCGAGGCCGACGTGGACGGGCTTCCGTCAGAGCTGGCGCGCACCGGCGTCGAGCTGCCGCTGCTGGCCGGGGCCGGGGTCCTGCTCCTGGCCGGCGGTATCGGGATCCGCCGGATCTCGGGTGAGCGCCGCTGAGCCCCGCCTGACCGCCGGGCCC
>JBJTBE010000007.1:0-10497 GCA_046091165.1 Solirubrobacterales bacterium
GGTCGCCTACATGTTCGAGCAGTGCGGCCTGATCAGCGTCGACGCCGGCAGCCACTCCGAGGACGAGCTGCTCGTGGCGGTCGACGCCGGCGCCACGGAGATCGACAGCGACGAGGACCGCTACGAGATCCTGACCGCGCCGGCCGACCTGGCCACCGTTCGCAGCGCCCTCGAGGGAGAGGGCATCTCGTTCGAGTCGGCCGAGCTGGTGCAGCGGCCCACCGTCCGCGTGGAGCTCGATGCCGGGGAGGCGGCCACCCTGATGCGTCTCATCGACGCCCTCGAGGAGAACGACGACGTGGGCGAGGTGCACGCCAACTTCGACATCGACGCCGAAGTGATGGAAAAGATCGCCGGATGAGCGGCTCAGACGGCACGCCACGGCGCAGGATGAGCGCCTCGGCGCGGCGCGACACGCTCCTGGATTCGGCCGCCGAAGTCTTCGCGCGCTCAGGCTTCAACGGCGCCTCCCTCGAGGAGATCGCCTCGGCGGCCGGCGTGTCGAAGGCCCTGATTTACGAACACTTCGACTCCAAGCGCGAGCTGCATATAGAGCTGGTGAACCGGCAGGCCGCGGAGGTGTTCGGCCGGCTTGAGGACGCAGCCGAGCGGGGTACCAGCGGGGAAGAGCGCCTGCGCCTCGGGGTGGACGCCTTCCTCTCCTACGTCGAGGAGAACCGGGACGCCTGGCGGGCCACTTTTCGCGACGCAACCGATTCGGAGACCGCGGAGGCACTGGCCGGCGTGCAGGCCCAGGCGGTGGCGGTCATCGCCGGGCTGATGGCCGGCGACCCCGACCGCCGGGCCCGAAAGGAGGGCCGGGCCGAGTCCCAGGCGCTCTTCCTCGAGCTCCACGCCCAGCTCCTGGCCGGTGCGGTCCAGGCCGTGGCCAACTGGTGGTACGAGCACCCCGAGGTGCCCAGGGAGGCGGTGACCGACCGCGTGATGGAGTTCTGCTGGCTCGGCCTCGAGCGGGTCAGCGACGGGGTGGTCGTCTCTCCGGTGCCCCGCAGCCGGCCCCACTGAGCCCTCGCCCGGAAGGCATCCGGGCGGCCACGGAGAATCCCGTGGCGATGATCGTCATCGGGATCGACCCCGGGCTGGCCAACACCGGTTTCGGCATCGTGCGCCGCCGGGGCGGAAAGCTTGCCGCCCTTGACGGCGGCGTTATCACCACGCGCTCCGGGGTCTCCCCGGAGCGGAGGCTGGCCGAGATCTTCGCCGCGGTCGACGAGCTGGTGGAGCGCCACTCCCCGGACGCGTTCGCCCTCGAGGCCCTCTACTTCGGGCAGAACGTCAGGTCGGCCTTCTCGGTGGGCCAGGCCAGGGGGGTGGTTATGCTCGCCGCCGGACGCCACGGCCTCGAGTGCCATGACTACACCCCCCAGCAGGTGAAGGGCGCGGTCTGCGGCTCCGGGCGGGCTCCCAAGGAGCAGGTCACGCGAATGGTGCAGTCGCTCCTGGCCCTCCCTGAGCTCCCGCAGCCCGACCACGCCGCCGACGCCCTCGCGGTGGCGATCTGCCACGCAAACCATGCTCCCCGCCGAGGCGCCGAGATCCGCGCCGCCCGTCTGGGCTCCAGGACGCCGGCGTGATCGCCTTCGTCAGCGGCGAGCTCGCCTGGCGCTCCGACGAAGAGGTCGTCGTCCTTACCTCGGGCGGCGTTGGCTACCGGCTTGCTGCCTCGGCCCAGACGCTTGCCGGGCTGCCAGGGGTGGGCAAGGACGTAACCCTCCATTCGCACCTCGTGAGCCGCGACGACGGAATCTCCCTCTACGGGTTCGGCTCCGAGGCCGAGCGTGAGCTCTTCATGATGCTCCTGGCCGTCCAGGGGGTTGGGCCCAAGGTCGCCCTGGCCGTCCTCGGCGGAGGCAGCACGCGCGAGCTCACTGCGGCGCTGGCCACCGGTGACCGGGCCCGCCTGCAGGCCGTCCCCGGGGTCGGCAAGCGCACCGCCGAGCGGATCGTCATGGAGCTCAGGGAGAAGGTCGGGGGCCTCGAGGGGGCCGGCGACGAGATCCGCGTCAGTCGGGCCAGCGACCCGAGGATTATCGCCCGGGACGGGCTGGTCGAGCTCGGGTTCTCCATGCAGGAAGCCGACAGCCTCACCGGTGAGGCCGGCGGCGAGAGCGCGGAGGAGATCCTCCACAACGCCCTGAAGGCGGCCAAGCGGTGAGCGGCGACGGCGGGGAGGTGACCAGGATCCAGACCCCGGGGGTGATGGCCGACGACGAGGAGCTTGAGAGGACCCTGAGGCCGGCGACGCTCGACGAGTTCGTCGGCCAGGAGGTTGTGAGGGAGCAGCTGGCCGTGGCGCTTGAGGCCGCGCGCGAGCGGGGGGAGCCTCTCGAGCACGTGCTGCTCGCCGGTCCGCCCGGCCTGGGGAAGACCTCCCTCGCGCAGATCGTCGCCCGCGAGCTCGACGCCCCGTTCGTCCAGTCGGCCGGCCCGGCGCTGGAGAAGAAGGGCGACATCGCCTCGCTGCTGACCGCGCTGGAACCCGGCTCGGTCTTCTTCGTGGACGAGATCCATCGCCTTAACCGCGCGATCGAGGAAACCTTCTACCCCGCGATGGAGGACCGCCGGCTCCCCATCACGATCGGCCAGGGTCCCGGGGCTCGAGTGGTCACGCTCGACCTCCCCCCGTTCACGATGATCGGCGCGACCACGCGCGCAGGCCTGCTCTCCACTCCGCTGCGCGACCGCTTCGGCCTGCAGTACCGCCTGGAGAGCTACGAGCCGGCCGAGCTCAGCGCGATTGTCACCCGTTCCGCCTCGATCCTCGGGATCGTCCTGGAACCGACCGGGGCGGAGGTGATCGCCTCACGAAGCCGGGGGACGCCGCGGGTGGCCAACCGGCTCCTGCGCCGCGTCCGCGACTGGGCCCAGGTGCGCGGTTCAGGGGAGATCGACGCCGACTCGGCCAACGCCGCGCTCGAGATGCTCCACGTCGATGCCCTCGGCCTCGACCGTCTCGACCGCGAGATCCTCGGGGTGCTCTGCTCGGAGTACGCCGGGCGCCCGGTGGGGCTCTCCACCCTTTCGGTCGCCGTGGGGGAGGAGGCCAACACGATCGAAGAGGTCTACGAGCCCTACCTGCTGCAGTGTGGCCTCATCGCCCGGACGCCCCGCGGCAGGGTCGCCACGCCGCGGGCCTACGAGCACCTTGGGATCGACGAGCCTTCCGGGGGCCAGCTCTTCTAGCCAGGCGTCGCCGGCGACGGGGAGTTCCTACCCTGTCTGCCAGGAGATGGCCCACCACTTCATCTGTCCCAGCTGCGGAAACCGGTCGGCGGCGACCGATCGCAACTCCGGCTTCCGTACCGAGCCCAAGGGCTGCAGCGAATGCGGCTTCGGCTTCCTCTTCGAACTGCTCGACGACTACTACCCGGCTCCCGATGCCGCCTTCTTCGTCTGTGACCGGGGCGGCCGAGTGCTGGCCTGCGGGCGCGGCGCGTTCGAGCTGACCGGGCTCGACGACGAGAAGGTCATCGGCCGCCCCGTGGGTGACGTCCTGGGACTGAAGTTCGGCGAGCCGAGCGACGACCCGGTGGCGACCGTGCTCGAGTGGGGGGTGCGGGCGCTCGATCGGCAGGTTCAGGTCAACGCGGAAGGCGACCTTCCGGCGGGCGCCACCGCCGACATCTTCCCCGCCTACGACGAAGACGGGGGACTGCTGCTGGTCCTCACGCCCGACAAGTAGTCTGGCTGGCCGATGTCCGACCGGCGGCGCAACCTGTTCGTCCTGCTCTTCGTCGCCGGCCTGGTGGCCGCTTCGCTGGCCGTCATCTTCACGAAACCCACCAAGCTCGGCCTCGACCTGCGGGGCGGCGTGGCCTTGGTCTACCAGGCCAAGCCCACCAAGCAGTCGCAGGTAACGGGCGAGGCGGTCGACCGGACGATCGAGATCATGCGCCAGCGGGTCGACGCCTTTGGCGTCTCCGAGCCCGAGATCCAACGCACCGGCGAGGACCAGATCGACGTCTCGCTGCCCGACGTGACCAACGCCGACCAGGCGGCCTCCCAGGTGGGCAAGACCGCCCAGCTCTATTTCTACGACTGGGAAGCGAATGTCCTCGGGCCGGGCTGCAAGCCCGACCCGCAGAACGTCCAGGTGACGGGCGGAACCGCGTACGGCTCAGGCGCCGGTGGTCTCTCCCAGTACGAGGCGGTGTTGCGCGCCTCCAGGTGCCCGCCCGACAAGAGCGGCAAGGCGACCACGAACGGGCAGTACTTCCTGGTCGACAGCGCCAAGAAGACGGTGCTCGCCGGGCCGCAGGAGAGCGAAGACGACCTCAACCGGGAGATCTCGGACAAGGAGATAGCCACCGGCCCGAACACGGAAATCGTCGAGACCTCTTCCGGCGCCCTCGTCGTCCGGGCGCAAAAGGCCGATAACGGCAAGGCCTCGACCCGCTACTACGTGCTGCGCGACCAGCCGGCGCTCGGCGGCACCGACATCAAGGACCCCAAGCAGAACTTCAGCGGCGGCGCCACCGGAAGCGGCGCCCCCAGCGTCACCTTCAACTTCACCGACAAGGGGCGGGCGATCTGGGAGGAGACCACCCGCGGCATCGCGCAGCGCGGGCAGGAGAACTTCTTCGGCGGAAACCCGCAGGAGAACTTCCAGCATTTCGCAATCGTCCTCGACGACGAGCTGATCTCGGCGCCCTACATCGACTTCCAGCAGAACCCGGACGGGATCAGCGGCGCGACCGGCTCGGAGATCTCGGGCGGCTTCACGATCCAGACCGCCCAGGATCTGGCCAGCCTGCTCCAGACCGGCGCCCTGCCGATCAAGCTGGAGCTGATCTCGGCCTCGTCGGTTTCGGCCACGCTCGGACGCCAGGCGCTGAACCAGGGCCTGCTCGCAGGAATGGCGGGCCTGCTCCTGGTCTCGCTCTTCCTGCTCGCCTTCTACCGCGTGCTCGGCGCGATCGCCATCTTCGCCCTCGGGGTCTATGCGGTCTTCCTCTTCGCGATGGTGAAGCTGATCCCGATCACGCTCACGCTGCCCGGCATAGCCGGCCTGATCCTCACGATCGGGGTCGCGGCCGACGCGAACATCGTCGTCTTCGAGCGCGTCAAGGAAGAGGTGCGCAACGGGCGCGCAATACCGGTGGCGATCAAGCAGGGCTATCGCAAGGGCCTCACCGCGATCATCGACGCCAACGTCGTTACCTTCATGGTGGCCTTCATCCTCTTCATGCTCGCTACCTCGGGCGTGAAGGGCTTCGCCTTCATGCTCGGGGTCGGGACGATCGTCTCCTTCCTGACCGCCGTCCTGCTCACGCAGGCGATCCTTGGCGTGCTGGCCAATACCCGCCTGGCCGCCAGCCCGGCCGCGCTGGGCGCTCAATCGACCCGCACGCGGTTCAGGTGGGACTACATGGGCCGGGCCAAGTACTTCTTCGCCCTCTCCGGACTGATCCTCGTCGTCGGCGCCCTCGCCATGGGTGCCAAGGGCTTCAACCTCGGGATCGACTTCACCTCGGGCACCCGCGTGGTCGCCGAGTTCGCGAAGCCCGGTACCGAGAACGAGATCCGGGCGACCCTCGCCCCGCTGGGCCTGGGCGACGCGAAGGTCCAGAAGCTGAGCGGCGCCGGGTTCCCGGCCGACCGGGCCTACCAGGTCTCCAGCCAGGAGCTCAGGCCCGCCGAGCGCGTGCAGGTCGAGGAGGCGCTGGACAAACGCTTCGGGGGGACCTACAGCTTCGAGACGATTGGCCCGACCTTCGGGAACACCGTCGCCCAGAGCGCGATCATCGCGATCATCGCCTCGCTGATCGTGATCAGTGCCTACATCGCGCTGCGGTTCGAATGGAGATACGCGGTGCCGGTGCTGATCGCGCTGACTCACGACATCCTCATCACCGCCGGGGTTTACGCCCTCTTCGGTTTCGAGGTGACCACGGCAACGGTCGCCGCCCTGCTGACCATCCTGGGGTATTCGCTCTACGACACCATCATCGTCTTCGACCGAATACGCGAGAACGTCCCACGAATGCCGAGGGCGACCTTCTCGCAGATCGTCAACCGGTCCAACAGCGAGGTCCTCATGCGCTCGCTGGCCACCTCGGCCAGCACGCTCCTTCCGATCCTCGCGCTGCTCTTCTTCGGCGGCGAGACGCTGCAGTCGTTCGCGTTCGCCCTGGCCGTCGGGGTCCTGTCGGGTGCCTACTCGTCGGTGTTCATCGCTACGCCGGTCCTCATGTACTGGAAGGAAGGCGAGCCGGTGTGGCGCGCACGTCGCGCCCGGGTGGCGGAGGCCAACGGCGGCGTCGTGCCGCCCTACGCAACCGCCGCCGGGGGAGCCTCGACCGAGGTGGAGCCCGAGCCGAAGAAGCGTCCGGGCCGGCGCCTTACCGAGCCGGAGGACCCGGAGCGGCAGGTCTCCAGGGAAGAGTTCGACGAGATGGTCAAGGACGTGCAGGAGGACACCGGGGGGGCAGCGGTCGCGGTGGTAGATGAGGAACCGGCGGCCGGGGAGGATTCCGGGCCGGAGCAGGGCGACACCTCTGCCGACCTGTCGCCCGAGGAGGTCGTCTTCGAGGAGGACGTACGCTCTTCCGGGCCGTCACGCAGGCAAAAGAGAAAGAAGCACGGGAGGCGCTGATGGGACTTCTGGCCTGGGTAACGATGGGTGTGGCGATCTGGCATTTCGCCATATTCCTGCCCGACCGCTTTGTGGGCGGAATCGTGGGGAGCTTCTGCTTCGCGCTGGTCGGCTCGGCGCTGGTTGGCTTTGCCATCAGCGGCTTTCAGGTGCCGGGCAACAGCGACGTGACGATCATGACCGCGCTCGAGGGCATCCCGGGCGCCCTGCTTGGGATGGGGCTGGCCTACCTGATCGGCGTCCGCCGGGGTAACCCGGCCCTGGACCTCTAGCCGGTTCCGTCGTCTCGCCCGCCTAGTTTTGTCGGGTGGACGAGGTCGATTTCGAAATCCCGGCCGCGCCCTTCGAGGCGGTTGAGCGGCTCGTGCGCGAGCTCGGGGTGCAGCCGCTGGTCGCCCAGGTGCTCGTGCGCCGCGGGCTGGAGGAGCCGGCCGCCGCGAGGCGCTTCCTTGCCGCCGACGAGGCTCACGACCCCGCGCAGTTCGAGGGCATCGACGCGGCCTGCGAGCTGATCGAGCGGCACGTTGCCTCCGGATCACCGGTTCTCGTCCACGGCGATTACGATGCCGACGGCGTCTGCTCGACGGCGATCCTCGTCGAGGTGCTCAGGGAGCTGGGCGCCGATCCGAAGTGGTTCATTCCCGGCCGCCAGGAAGACGGCTACGGCCTGTCGATGGAGACCGTCGAGCGGGTCGCCGGCGAGGGGTACGGGCTCCTCATCACCGCGGACTGTGCGATCACGGCAGTGGAGGAGGTGGCGCGGGCACGGAGCCTGGGCCTCGACGTGCTGGTGACCGACCACCACCGTCCCCGGGCCGACGGCGTGCTCCCCGAGGCCCCGATCGTCCATCCCGCTGTCAGCGGCTACCCCTTTGGCGAACTCTGCGCCGCCGGGGTGGCTCACAAGCTCGCCCAGCAGCTTCGTCGGCGGGCGGGAGGGGACGAGCCGGCGCTTTCGGACCTCGACCTCGTCGCGATCGCGACCGTCGCCGACTGCGTCGCACTTACGGGCGAGAACCGCCGGCTTGTCCGGGAGGGGCTGCACACGCTGGCCATGACCCGGCGGCCGGGCCTGCGGGCCCTGATGCGCGTCTCGCAGGCCGACCCGTCGGCCATCGACGAGCAGACGATCGGCTTCCGGCTGGCCCCGAGGCTCAACGCGGCGGGAAGGGTCCAGCGCGCCGATGCGGCCGTCGAGCTGCTGCTGGCCACCGATGACGAAGCAGCGGAGCGATGTGCGTTGGAGCTCGACCGCCTCAACGCCGAGCGGCGCCACGTCGAGACCCGCATCCGGTTCGAGGCCGAGTCCCAGATATCCGCTGCCGGGCCGCAGCCCGGCTACGTCCTGGCCTCGAGCGAATGGCACCCGGGAGTGATCGGCATCACGGCGTCCCGGCTTTCCGAGCGGCATGGAAGGCCGGTGGTGCTGGTCGCCGTCGATGGTGAGGCCGGAACCGGCTCCGGCCGCTCCATCCCCGGCTTTGACCTCCTGGGAGCCCTCGACTCATGTGCCGGGGCCCTGACCCGCCACGGAGGCCATGCCGCCGCTGCCGGCTGCACGGTCGAAGCGGACCGGATCGACGAGTTCCGGGCCCTCTTCGTCGACGCCTGCCGCCGGAAGCTGGGTGAGGAGCCGCCCAGGCCGACCCGCACCGTCGACATCGTGGCCTCGCCCGGGGCCATGACGATCGACAACGCCGAGGGGCTGGGCGTGCTTGCACCTTTCGGGGCCGGCAACGAGCGGCCACTGGTCATGCTCCCCGGCGTCCGGGCCGGCGACGCCAGGGCGATGGGGGAGGGGCGGCACATCCGGTTCAGCGCGAGCGCGGGGCGCCAGCGGACCGGAGCGGTAGCGTTCGGCACGCCATCACTGCCGGCCCTGGCCGCAGAGCCGGTCGACCTGGGGTGCCACCTCGAGGTGAACCGCTGGAAGGGCCGGGAGGAGCCGCGGCTGCTGGCCCTCGCCATCGCGCCGGCAGGCCAGGGGGAAGGCGAGATCGTCGGCGAACCCGACGACGAGGCTCACGCCCTCATGGAAGCGATCCACCGGGCAGCCGGGGAACAGACGGCGGTAGACCCGGAAGGCGGGCACCGAACGGTGCTCGACCGCCGTGGCGAGGACGGGCTGTCGGTCGCGGCATCGCTGGCCGGCGGAGGTGAGAGCGTGGCCGTCCTCGTCCGCGATGCCCATCGCACGCGTCGGCGTACGGCGGGGTTCCGGTTCGGTGCCGGCATCGCCTCCTGGCCGGTACTCCGTGATGACCCGGGCCTCCTGGCAACCTTCACCCACGTCGTGGTCCTCGAGCCCCCGGTGGAAGCTTCCGACCAGGCCCTGCTGGCGGCCGGGCGGGCGGACCAGTTCAGCCATCTCGCGTGGGACGACGCTGAGCTACGCTCAACCGTGGATGAGCTCAAGCGCGAACACGATCTTCGCCCGGTCATGGTCGAGGTCTACCGGGCGGCCGCCGAGCGGCCAGGGGCCCATCTGCTGGATGTCCTCTCCGCCGGGGGGCAGGACAGGCCAAGTGAGCTGTCGGCGGTCATCGCCGGCGTCTTTCTCGAGCTCGGCATCGCCCGGATCGACCCGGAGGGACGCTTTGTCATCCGTGACGGCGTGCGTGCCGACCTCGATCGCTCTTCGCTGCGCCGCCGGCACGCGGAAAGGGCCCGGGAGCGACTCGAATGGCTGAGCGCGCAGCGGTCGCTGGCCGCCTGAGCGGGGCCGACGAAGCCCTCGAGCCCGAGCTGGCCGATCTCTTCGCCGTGGCGGCTCGCAGCGCCGCCGAACAGAGCGACCCGGCCCTGGTCGACGAGGCCCGGGTAACGGAGGCCTACCGCTTTGCCCGTGAGCACCATGCCGAGCAGCGCCGGCACTCAGGAGAGAGCTTCATCTCCCATCCCGTCAGTGTCGCGCGGATCTGCGCAGGGCTGGGCCTGGATACCGAGACCCTGATGGCGGCCCTACTTCACGACACCGTGGAGGACACCTCGGTCACCCTCGACCTCGTCCGCGAGCGCTTCGGGGAGGAGGTTGCCTCGCTGGTTGACGGCCTCACCAAGATCGACTCCCTGACCTTCAACTCGCGCGACGAGGCACAGGCCGAGAACTACCGCAAGATGCTCGTCGCGATGGCCAGCGACATCAGGGTGATCATCATCAAGCTGGCCGACCGCCTGCACAACATGAGGACGATCGGCGCCCTCCCCAAGCAGAAGCAGATCGAGAAGTCCCGCGAGACGCTGGAGATCTACGCACCGCTGGCTCACCGGCTCGGTATCCACACCGTCAAGTGGGAGCTCGAGGACCTTGCCTTCGCGACCCTCCACCCCCGCAAGTACCAGGAAATAAAGGCCCTGGTCAGCCAGCAGCGCGACGACCGCGAGCGCTACGTGGCCGAGGCCGGAGCCGAGCTCCAGGCCGAACTCGACCGTCTCGGGATCGAGGCGGAGATCTCGGGGCGGGCCAAGCACTTCTACTCGATCTACTCCAAGATGACCCGAAAGGGCCGCGAGTTCAACGAGATCTACGACCTCACCGCGATGCGGGTGCTCGTGGACTCGGTCAAGGACTGCTACGGGGCCGTCGGGGCGATCCACTCGATCTGGAAGCCCCTCCCCGGGCGCTTCAAGGACATGATCGCCATGCCCAAGTTCAACCTGTACCAGTCGCTGCACACCACGGTGATCGGCCCGGGCGCCCGCCCCCTCGAGATCCAGATCCGCACCCACGAGATGCACCGGATCGCCGAGTACGGCGTCGCCGCACACTGGAGCTACAAGTCCGGTGCATCAGGCCCCCGGGGGGTCGAGAAGGACGCGTGGCTGCGGTCGATGCTCGAATGGCAGCAGGGGGTCAGCGACCCCGGGGAGTTCGTCGAGGA
>JBJTBE010000008.1:0-66175 GCA_046091165.1 Solirubrobacterales bacterium
GCGATGGTCTCGTCGATTACGACGTCGCCCTCCGCGTCCTCGGCGACGACGACGTCATCGACGACGGTGTTGCCCTCGTCGTCCTCGGCGACCTCGACTACCTCGGTGACCTCAACTTCTTCTTCGTCCATCTGGTCCTCCAGGGTTGGATTGGTTGCTGCGAAAGCTATTGGTTGGGCGCTCGGCGGGCAATGCGGCCGGCCCGCAGAGAGACGACGGGAGCGGGAGGCCCGATACGGCCTGCCCGCTCCCGCGGCGCTACTCGTCGCCGTCGTCTTCCACCGCGACGTCGGTCTCCTCGACCACGACATCGCCCTCGGCATCTTCGGCTACGTCGACCTCTTCGACGACGACCTCGTCGCCATTCTGCTCATCGTCCATTGCTGCCTCCTTGATTGTTGCGTTGCCGGAAACCTATTCGCCGCCGCCCGGCTGGGCAACGCCACCGCGGGGGGAGAGCGGCGGCTCGCCTCGCCCGAGGCGTGACATGAGGGTGCGAAAGCCCCACCACTGGTAGAGGACGATCAGCGGGACGAAGACCGCGGCGCCGACCGTCATGACGGTGAGCGTGTACTGGGAGGAGCCGGCCTCCGCGATGGTGATGCTCTGGTCCAGGCCCAGGGAGGAGACCATGATCCGGGGGAAGAGCGCGATGAAGAGCGCGGCAACCCAGCTCACGACGGTGAGGGCGGTGGCGGCGAAGGCATGGGTGTCCCGGCCACGCCGGGCCAGGACAACAGCCGCCACGATGGCTACGCAGCCGATCGCCGCCGGAATGGCCACCAGCCAGGCCGGCCTGTCGGCAGTCGAAGAGGCGACGACGACCGTCGCCACGAACCAGGCGACAACCACGATCGCCGCCGGGATTGCGGCCTGGCGGGCACGGGCCGAAGCGCGGGCACGCAGCTCCTCGGGGGCCCGGATGGCCAGGAAGACCGCCCCGTGGAAGAGGAAGAGCGCCACCAGCGAGAGCCCCCCGAGGACCGTGTACGCGGAGAAGAAGTCCAGGACGTTCCCCAGGTAGCGGTCCTCGCCGATCTGCGCACCGCCGTTTACGGGCAGCCCGGCGAGCAGGGCCGTCAGCGCCACCCCCCAGATCAGGGGCGCGAGGAAGCTCGCCGCCGTGTTCACCTTCGTCCAGAAGCCCCTCCACTTCGGTTCAACGCGGCCGCGCCACTCGAACGAAAGGATTCGCAGGAGGAGAACCACGATCAGGACCACGAGGGCGAGGTAGGCGCCCTCCAGCCAGGTCCCGTACCAGACCGGGAAGGCGGCGAAGGTCAGGCCCCCGGCCACTAGCAGCCAGACCTCGTTGGCGTCCCATACCGGGCCGATCGTCTCCAGCAGCTCGCCGCGCTCGTCCTCGTCGCGGCCGTCGAAGGGCAGCATCATCCCCACCCCGAAATCGAATCCCTCGAGGACCAGGTAGGTGGCCCAGAAGGCGCCGATGGCGAAGAACCAGAAGTCGGCGAGTTCCATCTCAGAGCCCCGCCACGGCGATCGGGCGGTCGTTTTTCTCGGCCGGAGCCGCCTCCGGCGGGTCAACGCGCGCGTAGCGGCGCAGGAGCACGAATGCGGTTATCGCGAGCACGGTGTAGAGCCCGATGAAGATGGAGAGGCTCGCGGCAATCTCGGCGGCACTGACCGAGGGCGAGACCCCGTCTTCGGTCCGCATCACCTCGTAGACGATCCACGGCTGCCGGCCGGCCTCGGTGAAGACCCAGCCGATCAGCGCCGAGACGAACGGGAAGGCGATGGCGACCACGCCGAGCCTGAGGAACCAGCGGCTGCTCTCGAGCTTCCCCCGCCAGTAGAGGAACCCGCCCAGGAGGGCCACCAGCATCGAGAGCGAGCCGATGTAGGCCATGCCGCGCATGCCCCAGTAGGTCAGGAATACGTTGGGCAGGTAGTTCCCGGGCCCCAGGCGGCTGCGCTGCTCGTCCTGGATCTGCAGCATCCCCTTGACCTCGGAGGTGGGGTTGTTGGTGGCCAGGAACGAGAGCAGGTACGGGATCTCGATCGTGAAGCTCGGCGTCTGGTCCTCCTCGGTGAACCCGCCGACCTGGAAGATCGAGAACGAAGCCGGTTTCTCGCTGTTCCACAGCGCCTCGGCGGCGGCGATCTTCATCGGCTGCGGGCCCCCGTAGAGCGCCACTCCGAACTCGCTGCCGACGGCGAGGTTGAGGGCCGTGGCCGGAATGGCGACAATCAGCGCGAGCTTGACTATGGGGCGGAAGAGCGCGGCGTTGCGGCCCTTGAGGATGTGCCAGCAGGCCACGCCGAGAAGCAGGAAGGCACCGGCCATCAGACCCATCAGCAGGGTGTGGGCGACCGCCCAGATGGCAATCGGGTTCGATACGACCGACCAGAGGTTCTCTATCCGCGCCTGGCCGGTGGATGGGTCGATCGAGTACCCGACCGGGTTCTGCATCCAGGAGTTGGCCATCAGGATGAAGGTGGTGGAGAGCCAGGTGCCTCCCGCGACGAGCCAGATCGTCGCGAGGTGCATCTTCGGGGAGAGACGGTTCCAGCCGAAGATCCACAGGCCGATGAAGGTCGACTCGAGCATGAAGGCGGCCAGCCCCTCGAGCGCGAGGGTGGAGCCGAACACGTCTCCGACGAAGGCCGAGTAGGCCGACCAGTTCATCCCGAACTGGAACTCCTGGAGCAGCCCGGTGGCGGCACCGATGGCGAAGTTGATGATCAGGAGCGTCCCGAAGAACTTCGTCAGGCGCAGCCACTGGTCGTTGCCGGTGCGGTACCAGAGCGTCTGCATGATGGCCACGAGCGGGGCGAGGCCGAGGGTCAGCGGGACGAAGGTGAAGTGGTAGAGCGTCGTGCCGGCAAACTGCCACCGCGCGAGGTCGAGCGCCGAGGCCGCAAGCGGGAGCGTGTCCATGGGGCGAGACTACACCGGAGGTCAACGGCTGGCGACGAGGCGAAAGCCGGTGTTGCCGCTGGTGCTGTCGGGCGTGTTGCTGCTGCGGGCGTCGACCCGGTAGCGGCCGCAGTAGGAGGCGTGGCAGAGGTAGGAGCCGCCCCGGACCACCCGGGGATCTCCGGCCGCCGGGCCCTGCGGGTCGGACGAGGGCCCCTCCCGGTAGGTGTTGGCGTTGAACCGGTCCGAGCACCACTCCCAGACATTCCCGGTGGTGTCGACCAGGCCGAAGCCGTTCGGGTCGTAGGTCCCTACCGGAGAGGTGCCGGCCCAGCCGTCGGCGCAGCTGTTGACGGCGGGAAACTCGCCCTGGAAGACGTTCATCATGTGCCGTCCGCCAGGCTCGAGCTCGTCGCCCCACGGGAAGGGTGCGCCGGAAAGGCCGCCACGGGCGGCGAACTCCCATTCCGCCTCGGTGGGGAGACGCCCGCCGGCCCAGGCACAGTAGGCGGCCGCGTCGTTCCAGCTCACGTGGGTGACCGGATGCTCTTCACGGCCGTCGAGGCCGCTCTGCGGCCCCTCGGGATGGCGCCACTGGGCGCCGAAGACCTGGCGCCACCAGGGAGCGCGCTCGATCGCCCGCGTCGGCTCGAAGTCCTCGGGCAGGAACATCGTGAAGACGAACGACCACCCGGCCCGCTCGGCTTCGGTGACGTGCCCGGTCTGGTCGGCGAAGGCGCCGAACTCCCGGTTGGTGACCGGCGCGGACCCGATCGCGAAGGGGCTGAGGGTCACCTCGCGGACCGGCTCCTCGCCGTCCTGCGGATATCCGTCCCCGCGCGGGTTGCCCATCAGGAAGCTCCCGCCGTCGAGCTCGATCAGCCGGTCGCCCATCAGGAGGCCTGGGCCGCCCAGTCGTGGTAGAGCGCGGCGTAGGAGCCGCCGGCGGCTACCAGCTCGTCGTGGCTTCCCTGCTCGACCACCCGGCCGTGCTCGAGCACGACGATCCTGTCGGCCTCCCGGATCGTCGAAAGCCGATGGGCGATCACGATCGCCGTGCGCCCGGCAAGGAGGCGCCGGAGCCCTTCCTCGATGGCCAGCTCGGTGTGGATGTCCACGTTCGACGTGGCCTCGTCGAGCACGAGGATGCGCGGGTCGGCGGCGATCGCCCGGGCGAAGGCGACGAGCTGGCGCTGGCCGGCGGAGAGCTGGACTCCCCGCTCGCCGACCTCCGTGTCCATGCCGTTTGGAAGCGACTCGATGAAGGGCATCGCTCCGGCGGCCAGGGCCGCCGCCTCGATCTCCTCCCGGCTGGCGTCCGGGGCCCCGAAGGCGATGTTGTCGGCGATCGTGCCGCTGAACAGGTAGGCCTCCTGCGGGACGTATCCCATCTGGGAGCGCAGCGAGTCCATGGTGACCGTCCGCAGGTCGTGGCCGTCAACCGTCACGGAGCCCTCACCGGGGTCGTAAAAGCGCGCGACGAGCTTGGCCAGTGTCGACTTGCCGGCGCCGGTCGAGCCGACCAGGGCGATCGTCTTGCCGGGCTCCACCACCAGGTCGATCCCGCTGACCGCGGGCGGTCCGGGCTCCCCCGAGTCGCCTCGTGCCGGGTAGGCGAAGGTCACCGCGTCGAACCCGATCCGTCCCTTCACCGGGGGAAGCGGCACGGCGCCGGGCGAGTCGGTGAGATCGGGCTCGGTGTCCAGGAGCTCGAAGATCTTGTCGAGCGCCGCCATGCCGGACTGGTAGGTGGTGTAGACCTGCGAGAGCTGGCTGATCGGGTCGAAGAAACCGTTGAGCGCGGCGACGAAGCCGACGAGTACGCCGATCTCGATGTTGCCGTCGATCGCCTGCAGGCCGCCAAAGAGAATCACCAGCACCGTGGCCAGGGCGCTGACGAACTCGACGGCAGGGAAGTAGCTGGCGTTGAGCCAGACCGTCTTCATGTTCGCCTCCCGGTTGGCGGCGTTCAGGCCGGCAAAGCGGGCGCGGTGCATCGGCTCCTGGGCGAAGGCACGCACGACGTGCACGCCGGAGAGGGTCTCCTGGAGATAGGCGGTCAGGGAGCCGATCGTCTCCCGGGTGCGGCGGTAGGCGTCGGCGCTGGCGACCCTGAAGATGAGGGACAGCAGCGCCATCACCGGGAAGATCAGGAAGATCAGCAGTGCGAGCTGCCAGTCGAGCAGCAGCAGGATCACCATCGAGCCCAGGAGGGTCAGCGTGGCCGAGAAGAGCGTGATGACGGTGTCGGTGACCAGCGAGTTCAGCGCCTCGACGTCGTTGGTCATCCGGCTGATGAGCACCCCTGAGGGGCGGCTGTCGTAGAAGCCCACCGGCATCTCCTGGAGATGGCGGAAGATCCGGCGACGCAGGTCCTGGAGCGCCCGCTGGCCCACCCAGCCGACCAGGTAGGTCTGCAGGTAGGAGGTTCCCCAGACGATCAGCACGCTCGCCAGGTAGGCCACCACGACGAGGTTCAGCGCAGACAGGTTGCCGGGGATGATCCCGTCGTCGATCGCCTTGGCGGCCAGCGGTGCGGGTGCCAGGGAGGCGGCGACGCCGATCACCAGCGCCGCGAACATCACGGCGGTCCGCCCGCGGTAGGGGCCGATCAGCCTCACCAGGCCGCGAAGCTTGCGTCCCCGTCCCGAAGTGCCCTTCAGGCGGCGCTGGATGTCGGCCCGGCGGTCGGCGACGGCGGTGGTCACAGTCCCGCGACCTCCCGCTCGACCGGCTTGCGGGTCAGGAAGATCTGGTCGGGCAGGCCCTTCTCGACGATCTGCCGGTAGAGCTCGCTGGCCTCCAGGAGCCTTTCGTGGTCGCCGTGGGCGACCAGGCGCCCGTCCTCCAGCAGCACGATCTCCCCGGCCAGGGTGATCGTCGAGAGCCGGTGGGCGATGACGAAGGTGGTGCGGCCCTTCATGACCTCGGCCAGGGCCTGCTTGATCTCGTGCTCGGTGGAGGCGTCGACGCTCGACGTGGCGTCGTCGAGGATGAGGATCCGCGGGTCGGTGATCAGCGCCCTGGCGATGGCGATCCGCTGGCGCTGCCCCCCGGAGAGGGTCATGCCGCGCTCGCCGACCATCGTCTCCATCCCCTCCGGCAGCTCCTCTATGAACGAGAGGGCCTGGGCACGGGCGGCGGCTTCACGGATCTCCGCGTCGCCGGCGTCCGGTTGCCCGTAGGCGATGTTCTCGGCGATGCTGGCTGAAAAGAGGAACGGGTTGTCGTCGACGACGGCGACCTGGCCGCGCAGTGAGTCGAGCTCCACCTCGCGGACGTCCACCCCGTCGACCAGCACGGCTCCGCCGGTGACGTCGTAAAGGCGCGGAATCAGCTGGACCAGCGAGCTCTTCCCCGAGCCGGTTCCCCCGACGAGGGCGACCGTGCGCCCGGCCGGGACGGTGAGGTCGATCGCCTGCAGGGCCTCGCGCGACGAGCCGGGATAGCGGAGCGATGCCCCCTCGAAGCGGACCTCCCCGCGGCCGGGGGGCAGGGCCCGGGCGCCCGGCGGGCTGGTGACACGGGGCTGGCGGTCCAGGACCTGGAAGAGGCGGGCGCCGGAGGCGGTGGCCCGCTGGGCGAGCCCGAGGGAGACGCCGAAGGTGCGCATCGGGGAGATGAGCATCAGCAGGTAGACGTAGAAGGCGCTGAACGCGCCGATCGTCAGGTTGCCGCCTATGACCTGGCGGCCGCCGATGAACAGAACTGCGGCGAGGCCCAGCTGGGGGAGGAAGCCGATCAGCGGGTTGTAGAAGGCCTGCAGGCGCGTGGAGATCATCGCCTGCTCGAAGACGCGCCCGACCTGGTAATCGAAGCGGGCCTGCTGGCGGCGCTCGGCGGCGAAGGCCTTTACCACCCGCACGCCGCCGATGTTCTCCTCGACGTCGGCCGTCAGCTCGGCGATGCGCTGCTGGACCTCCTGGAGCGCGGGGCGCGAGCGGCGGCCGTAACGGAAGGCGACCAGGATCACGAACGGCACCGGCGCCAGCGACATCACCGCGAGGAACGGATCGGTGATGAGCATGGCCACGGAGGCCAGGACGATGGTCAGGAGCGACTGGATCATGAAGATGAGCCCGTAGCCCAGGAAGAAGCGGACCGACTGCAGGTCGACGGTGGCCCTCGACATCAGCTGGCCGGTCTGTTCGGTGTCGAAGAAGGCGAGCTCGAGCGACTGGAGCCGGCGGTACATCCCGGCGCGCAGGTCGTACTCGACTCCGAGGGATACCCGTCCCGCGACGATCCTCCTGATGAAGGTGAGGCCCAGCCGCAGGATGCCGGCGAGGAAGACCGCCGCAGCGAGGACCCTGAGGTCGGCGGAGTCGCCCTCGTTGATCTGGTTAATCGCCCGGCCGGTCAGCCAGGGGATCGCGACGGTCATGGCCATGGCGGCGGTGGCAAAGGCGAAACTCGCGATTACCGCCCGGCGATAGGGGCGCAGGAATCCCAGCAGCCGCCAGAAGGTGGCCAGGCCGGATTGGGGGGTGGCGTCAAGCGTGCTCATCGGATGCGTCGGCCCACGGGCCCTCGCCAAGGGTACGGGCGCGATAATCGGCCGATGGCGCGAGAGGACCGGTTTGGGCTCTGCGGTGGCTGCGCCCACCAGAAGCTGGTGGGGAATACGCGGGGTTCGAGCTTTTCGATGTGCCTGCGCTCACGCGAGGACCGCGCCTACCCGAAGTACCCGCGGATGCCGGTGGTGCGCTGTGCAGGCTTCGCACCCCGCGCCAGGCCCCAGGGTCCCGCCTGACCGGCCCTACCGCTCGCTGCGCTCGCAGACCTGGCTTGGGTCCTGGCGGCACAGGGCATAGGAGGCGCCCCGGACCATCTCGGTGCGGCGGCTGATCACGAAGGGAACCTCGGCCGATGGCCCGTCGCTGACCTTGACGATGTAGTTGGCGTCCGGGTCCCAGCCGGAGAGCCCTCCCAGGGCGGCGGAGGCGCCGTCGGCGGTTCCCTTGATCTCGCCTTCCTTCTGGCCCTCGGTCCTGCCCTTCTGGAAGCCAACCTCCTTCCCGGCCTTCCTGCCCTCCTTGCGCCCTGCCTTCTCCCCCTCCAGGGAACCCTCTCCCTGCCCGGCCTGGTAGCCGGTGTTGTAGATCTCGTCGTAGGCCGGCTTTCCGGCCTCGTACTTGTTGCGTTCCACCACCGTCCCGATGACCAGGCCGCCGACCAGGAACAGGACGGCGACGATCGCCGCAGCGACGAGCCAGCCGCCGCCCGGGCGGCCCGGAGGGGGGCCGGAGCCGGCGACCTGGTAGGGCGTCTGCTGCCCGGGCTGGGCGCCGTAGGGGGCAGGATCCTGCGGTGGTTGGGCGTACTGCATCGCGGCCTCCTCGCTTGCCAGGGGCCAAAGCTAGAGGCTGCAGCGGACCTACGGGGAGCGGCGGGCAGCGGCGGCGCGGTGGCGCTCGGTGATCCGGGCCGCCGCGACCCTCATGAGCACCGGCCAGGTGGCCGCGTCCAGCGAGCCGCTCACCGGGAACCGACGGGACGCCTGGAAGGCCTTCACCGAGGCGGCAGTCACGCTCCCGAAGATCCCGTTGGCCTTCACGTCCTTGTACCCGGAGGCCACGAGGAGACGCTGACCCTGGCGGACCGGGTCGCCCTTGGCGCCACGGGCCAGAACCGGCCAGCCCGGGTCGCCCGGGCTGATCCGCGAGACGTTGCGGTTGGCCAGTGAGGCCCACTGGCGCGGGGAGGTCGTGCTCCACTCCCACCAGCTGTATCCGGGGGCGTCCCAGGCGCGGGCGAAGGCCCGGAAGCGGGCGATGTCGGAGACCGGGGCGCTCTGGTAGGTCTGGCCGATGGGAACGATCGGCCGCCCGTAGATGCGGTTCTCTCGCCAGGTGCGGGTCATCGCGGTGGTGACGGTGGTGCCGATGTCCCGCCAGTAGACCTGCGGCATGTTCACCTGCGCTCCCCTGGAACCCAGGAAGACCGAATACGGCAGGCCGGTGTGGAAGCTCACGTAGGGGAAGCTGGTGAACCCGAGCGGGTAGGAGTTGCCCACCCTCCGGCGCAGCTCCTTCATGTACGAGGCTGCCGCGTCGTACTTGCCCTCGTAGGCGCCTTCGGCGTCGATGATCAGGCACTCGGCGCCGGCCGTCCGGGCCGCAGCGCCCGCGGCCGCCTCGGCCACCGGCTTGTTGCCGTAGACGAACTGCCAGCCACAGACCCGCAGGCCCGCGGCCTTCAGCCTGGCCACCGCCGCCGGCGTGAACTGGGACCAGCGGTTGCCGGCGTCGGCCGACTTGACGTAGACGGCGCCAATCCGGTTGGCCTTCGCCTTGGCGATAACGCGGTCGAGCGAGCCGCCCTCGGTCTTGGGCAGCTGCCAGATCCACATCGCCTGGGTGGCAAAGGCGGGGTGGACCGAGGCGGCCGCGGCGGGCCTCGCGCCGAGGGCAGCCGTGCCTGCCAGCGCCAGGAGCGCTGCGGCGACCAGCCGGCGTGTTGCCTTGATTGCCATCTCTTTCCAGCCTAGGAGCCGCGCCGCAGGGGCGCGCAGGTACCGCTCCAACCCCCGGCGCCGGGAAAAGGTGCGCCGGCGCGATGCCGGAGGAGGGACTCGAACCCCCGACACGCGGATTATGATTCCGCTGCTCTAACCAACTGAGCTACTCCGGCCGGAGGCGCAGAATAGCCTGCCGCAACGGTCCCCCGGGGCGATGCGGGGCCTCTGCCGAAAGGAAGGTCAGGTTGCAGATGAGGCGCGAAGAGACCCTTGTGGCCGTTCCCAACGTCTCCGTCGGCGACGACGGGGCGCTGGCCGAATCGCTCGCCGGGGCATTCGTGGCGGCCGGCGACGCCGAGTTGCTCTGCGAGCCGCACTTCGACCCCGACCACGGGCGGGCCGTCTACACGCTCGCCGGCAGGCCGGGAGCCCTGTCCCGCGCCCTGCGCGACGGCGCGCGTGCTGCGGTCGGGAAGGTCGACCTGGGCACCCACGCCGGAAGCCACCCGTGCGTAGGCGTGGTCGACGTCGCCCCGGTGGTCTACATCGACGCGGAGATGCGGGGCGCCGCCTGTGCCGAGGCGCTGGTGCTCGGCGATCGCCTGGGTCACGAGGTCGGGCTGCCGGTCTTCCTCTACGGAGCGCTCGCGGGCGGGCGGCCCCGGGCCGAACTGCGCCGCGGCGGGGTCACGGGCCTGGCCAGGCGCGTGGAGGACGGGGAGGCGAGCCCCGACTTCGGCCCGGCACGCGTTTCGGCGGCTTCCGGCGCGGCCCTCGTCTCGGCTCGGGCGCCGCTGGTCGCTTTCAACCTCGAGCTCGCTCCCCCCGCCGGCCTCGAAGATGCCCGCCGGGTTGCATCCGAGATACGGGAGGGCGGACCGGCCGGGCTCCCGGGAGTGAGGGCGATCGGCCTCGAGCTGCCGGCCCGGGGAGGGGTAGCGCAGGTGTCGGTAAACGTCGAGGACCACCTCTCCGTCCCCCTCGCCAGGCTGGTCGAAGAGGTCTCGCGCCGGGCCCCGGTCGCCGCCACCGAGCTGGTCGGCCTCGCCCCGCAGGAAGCGTTCTCCGGTTTCCCCGACGGGCTCGAGTGCCGGGGCCGGGCCACGCTGGAAGACGCTCTAGGCTTCTGAGGCCAATGGCCCAGACGAAGAAGAAGCGCCGCACCAAGCACCGGGGCAACGCCGCGGGGATGGTCGAGGCACGCGGCCGGACGGGCCGGGCGCCCTCCGGATCGGAGCGGGGCAAGCCGGCGCGCAAGCCCGACCGCCGTGACCGTCCGCCCTCCTGGCGCAGCGCGGCGAACCGGTCGCTGGTCGCCGTCGTCATCTTCATCGCCGTGCTCGTGCTCTTCCTCAAGCAGCCTCTCACCACCTCGGCGATCCTCGGCGTCGCGATGCTCGCCTTCTACATACCGCTGAGCTACCTGACCGACCGCTGGATCTACCGGCGACGGATGGCCAAGCTGGGCCAGGGGGGAGGCCGGTAGCGATGGACGTGCGGATGGCGACGGTCGGGCCCTTCCAGGAGAACAGTTACCTCCTGCGCGCCGGCGAGCAAGCCACCCGCGCCCTCTTCGTGGACCCCGGGGACGAAGGTGAGCGGCTCGCCGGGATGCTTGCCGACACCGGGGCCGAGCTCGAGGCGATCCTCATCACCCACTGCCACGTCGACCACGTGGGTGCCGTGGCGCATCTTGCGCGCCTGACCGGCGCCCCCGTCTACGCCCCGGAGGCCGAGCAGGACTGGCTGCGTGATCCCAACACCGCGACTTCGCTGGTGGGCCTGCCTCCCATGGAGGGCTGGGAGGCCGAGCACCTCGTACGGGGCGGCGAGCGCCTCGAGCTCGCGGGGTACACCATCGCCGTCCTCGCCACGCCGGGCCACAGCCCCGGCCACGTGACGTACGCGCTGGAGGCGGAGGGATCCCCCGTGGGAACGGTGCTCGCCTCCGGTGACGTTCTCTTCCAGGGATCGGTCGGCAGGACCGACCTGCCGGGCGCCGACCACGGACGGCTCCTTCAGAGCATCGCCGAGCTGGCCGCACAATTCCCGGACGAGACTCCCGTCCTTCCGGGCCACATGGGGGTCACGACCCTCGGCCAGGAGAAGGCCACCAACCCTTTTCTCGCCGACCTGCCGGCCCCGCGGTGAGCGAGCTTCTGCGCCCCCCGCGCGGGACCTTCGACATCCTGCCCGAGCAGGCCCCGATGCGGCGCGCCGTCGTCGAGACCGCCCGGGCCACCCTCGAGGGTGCGGGCTATCGCCGGATCGAGACACCGGCCTTCGAGGTCACCGAGCTCTTCACCCGCACCGTCGGCGAGGCGACCGACATCGTCGAAAAGGAGATGTACACCTTCGAGGACGGCGGGGGACGCTCCATGACCCTGCGCCCGGAGGTGACCGCACCGGTCATGCGGGCCTACCTCGACCACGGCATGCACAAGCTCCCGCAGCCGGTGAAGCTCTGGTACGCCTCGAGCTGCTGGCGCTACGAGCGTGCCCAGGCCGGGCGCTACCGGCAGTTCTGGCAGGTGGGGGCCGAGGCGATCGGATCCGACGACCCGGCCGTTGACGCGGAGTCGATCATCCTGCTGGCACGGATCCTTGCCGAGCTCGGAGTCGGCGGCCTGGTCCTGAGAGTCGCCTCGCTCGGGGACCCGGCCGCCCGCGCGGCCTATCGCGAGGTGCTCCTCGCCTACCTGGAGGAGAATGCCGACCGACTCTCCGACGAGGCCAGGGCCCGCATGGCGACCAATCCGCTGAGGGCATTCGATTCCGACCACGAGGGAACGAAGGAGGTCATGGCCGGCGCGCCGCTGCTGGCCGACCACCTCTCCGAGCCTGATGCGGCCCACTTCGCCGAGGTCCTCTCGCTCCTGGACGCAGCCGGGGTGGCCTACGAGGTGGACCCAACCCTGGTCCGCGGCCTCGACTACTACACGCGCACCGTCTTCGAGTTCTCCTCCGATGCGCTGGGCGCGCAGAGCGGCGTTGCCGGGGGCGGCCGGTACGACGGGCTGGCCGGGCAGATCGGCGGGGACCCGGTTCCCGGCATGGGCTGGGCGGCCGGGATCGAGCGCATCATCCTCGCCGCCGAGGAGCGTCCCGAGCCCGAGCCGGTGACCACCCTGTTCGTCGCCGTGGCCGACGAGGCCCCCGAGACCCGTCGCCAGGCGTTCGCCCTTGCGTGTGAGGCCCGCAGCGCCGGTGTTGCCGCCCAGATGGAGCTCGCCGGCCGGTCCCTCAAGGGCCAGCGCAAGCAGGCCGCCCGCGTTGGCGCCCGGTTCACTGCGGTGGTTGGCGGGAACGGAATCGTCCTGGAGGACCACGAGGCCGGGGAGAGCTGGGACGAGGAGAGCGGCAGCTCGACGGTCGCCTCGGTGCTTCGAGAGCGCGGGCTGGGCACGTGAGCGACGCCCGGCCAGGCGCCATGCGGGACTCGTGGTGCGGGGAACTGGGGGAGGCCCAGGTCGGCGAGCAGCTTCGCGTAGCCGGGTGGGTCCACCGGCGGCGCGACCACGGAGGCCTCATCTTCATCGACCTGCGCGACCGCACCGGCCTCCTTCAGCTGGTCTTCCACCCCGAGACCGACGCGGAGCTGTTTGCCATGGCCGAGCGGCTCCGGCCCGAGCACGTGATCAGCGCGGCCGGAGAGCTCGTCCTGCGCGACCCGGAAAACGTCAACCCGGAGATGGCCACCGGGAAGGTCGAGCTCGCGGTCGAGTCATGCGACCACCTGGCCACCAGCCAGACCCCTCCCTTCCCGATCGACGAGGACGGGCCGGTGGAGGAGACGATTCGGCTCCAGTACCGGTGGCTGGACCTGCGGCGCCAGGCGATGGCCGAAGCAATCACCACGCGCGCGCGGGTCGTCTCCACGATGCGCCGTGTTCTCGAGGGCGACGGGTTCGTCGAGATCGAGACGCCGGTCCTTACCCGCTCCACCCCCGAGGGGGCACGCGACTTCCTGGTTCCCAGCCGCATGTCCCCCGGCGACTGGTACGCGCTTCCGCAGTCGCCGCAGCTCTTCAAGCAGCTCCTCATGTTCGCGGGGTTCGAGCGCTATTACCAGGTGGCACGGTGCTTCCGCGACGAGGATCTCCGAGCCGACCGCCAGCCGGAGTTCACCCAGCTGGACATCGAGATGTCGTTCGTGGGGGAGGAGGACGTGATCGCGGTGTCCGAGGCGGTCATGGGTGCGGTCTTCGAGACGGTGGGCTTTGAGCTCCCCGCTCCTCCGTGGGAAAGGATCCCCTGGGACGAGGCGATGCTCCGCTACGGCAGCGACCGTCCCGACCGGCGCTTCGGGCTCGAGAGCGTCGATGTCAGCGACGCCCTGCGCGGCTCGGAGTTCAAGGTCTTCCAGTCGGTCCTCGACGACGGCGGCGTGGTCAGGGCCCTGAACGCGGGCCGGCGCGAGATGTCCCGCTCAGAGCTCGACTCGCTCAACGAGGTCGTCCAGCGCCACGGGGCCAAGGCGGTGGCGCCGATCGTCGCCGGCGACGGCGGCTGGACCGGAAACCTCGCGAAGTTCTTCAGCGACGAGCAGGTAGCGGCGGCGAACGCGGCGCTGGAAGCCGGGGACGGGGATCTGCTCTGCTTCGTGGCCGATACCGCCGAGGTCGCGCCGGTGGCCATCGGGGCCCTGCGACTCGACCTGGCTGGGCGCTTCGACCTCGTCGATGCATCGGTGCACGACGCATGCTGGGTGGTCGGCTTCCCGATGTTCGAGGAGCAGGACGGCGGGGGCCTCACCGCCCTGCACCACCCGTTCACGGCGCCGCTCGGCGACCTGGATGACCCGGCGGCCCTTCGCTCGCGCGCCTACGACCTCACGGTCGACGGCGTCGAGATCGGTGGTGGTTCCATCAGTATCCACACGCCCGAGTTGCAGCAGAAGGTCTTCGGGATCATCGGACTGCCCGAGCCGGAGGCCCGCGAGCGCTTCGGCTTCCTGCTGGATGCCCTGAGCTACGGGGCGCCCCCGCACGGAGGGATCGCCTTCGGCCTGGACCGGATCGTCGCGCTGGCCTGCGGCCGGGAGTCGATCCGCGACGTGATCGCCTTCCCCAAGACCGCCAGCGGGGCCGACCCGCTGACCGGGGCGCCGGGCCCCGCGGAGTCCGGCCAGCTGCGCGACCTCGGGCTCAAGACGATCGCTCCCCCGCCCGCCGATTCCTGAGGCGCCACGCCTAGACTGCGGGCCGATGGACCGCGAGGCCTTCGAAGAGCACCTGAACCACCCGCGCGCTCGGGGAGGGCCGGCTCCGGGCACGGCCAGCGGGTCGGCCGGCGGGGCTCCGTGCGGCGACCTGGTGAGGATCTCCCTGCGGGTGCAGGAGCGGCGCGTGACCGACGTGAGCTTCGAGGCGTCGGGCTGCGGAAGCGCCGTCGCCGCCGGCAGCGCAGTCGCTGGCCTGGTCGAGGGAGCGAGCCTGTTCGACGCGGCGCGGATCGGCCCCGACGAGGTCTCCGCCGAGCTTGGGGGTCTCAGCCCGGGGAAGTTCCACGCGGCCGATCTCGCCGCCGATGCTCTGGCCCGCGCCCTGGGCTGCGCCGTGCTCGAGGCCCGTCCTGCGGTGCCGGACCCGCGACGGGTCCTGGTGGCCATGAGCGGCGGCGTCGACTCGGCCGTCGCGGCCCTGCTCTGCCGCGAGGAACCGGGCTGTGAGCCGGTAGCGGTCACCCTCGAGCTCTGGCGCGACCCCGAAGGTGACGCAGAGGCGAGCTGCTGTTCGGCCAGCGCCGTGGTCCGGGCTCGGCGCGTGGCCCGCTCGATGGGAATTCCCCACTTCACCCTCGACCTGCGTGAGGAGTTCGGTCGCGAGGTGGTCACCCCGTGGCTCGAGGCACATCGCGAGGGCCGGACGCCGAACCCGTGTATCGGCTGTAACGGCTCCCTGCGTCTCGACGCGATGCTCCGGTTCGCCGGGCAGCTCGGCGCCCGTGGCCTCGCGACCGGACATTACGCGCGGATCGGCGAAGCGGGTGAGCTGCTCCAGGGCGCCGATCGCGGCAAGGACCAGAGCTTCATGCTCGCCGGGCTCGGGGCCGGTTCGCTGGCGGCGATGGAGTTTCCGCTCGGCGCCCTGACCAAGGAGGAGGTGCGGCGGATCGCCGCCGAGGCCGGGCTTGAGGTCGCCCACGCGCCCGACTCCCAGGACCTGTGCTTCCTGGCCGGGGTGGGGCGTGAGGCCTTCCTGGCCCGCTTCGGGGCTCTGGAGGAGCACGAGGGTGAGATTCTCGACCTGGACGGTCGCGTCATCGGGCGTCACCGGGGTGCCCACCGGTACACCGTCGGGCAGCGGCGGGGGCTTGAGATCGGCGGCCTCGAGGAGCCGGTCTACGTGCTGGAGACCGACGTGCGGCGCAACACCGTGACCGCCGGGCCGGCCGGCAGCCTGAGGCGCAGCGAGATCGCCCTCACCGACGTGCGCCTTCGCGAGGGGGCCGAGTCGGTCGGCACGGTCAGGCTCCGTTCCCACGCGCCGGCGGTCGCCTGCCGCCTGGAGGGCCGCCGGCTTCACCTGCGCCGGCCGGTCACCGTGCCGGCTCCGGGCCAGACCGCCGTCTTCCTGGATGGCGAGCGCGTTGTCGGATGCGCGACAATCGCGTGATGGCGCCAACGAGCTCCGACGAGATTCGCGGCGAGTTCCTGGGCTTCTTCGAAAGCCGGGGCCACCTGCTGCGCGAGTCGGCCTCGCTGGTGCCCGCCTCCTTCGATCCCTCGGTCCTGCTGACCACCGCGGGCATGCACCCGCTCAAGGAGTACTTCCTGGGCCTGGAGCAGCCGCCGGCGACCCGCCTCACGAGCTGCCAGAAGTGCTTTCGCACCACCGATATCGAGAACGTGGGCACCACGGCACGCCACCTCACGTTCTTCGAGATGCTCGGGAACTTCTCGATCGGCGACTACTTCAAGGAGGGCGCGATCGAGATGGCCTGGGAGCTCTCGCTTCAGGGCTTCGGATTCGATCCGGAGGCGATCTGGATCACGGTCTTCGAAGGGGACCCCGAGCTGGGCCTCGGGCCGGACGAGGAGGCGATAGCGGCCTGGGAGGCGGTCGGCGTGCCGCGGGAGCGGATAGTCCCGTGCCCGCGCTCGGAGAACTTCTGGCAGGCGGGGCCGACCGGTCCCTGCGGGCCGTGCAGTGAGCTCTACCTGGACCGGGGGGAGCAGTTCGGCTCCCCGGACGACCTGCCCGGAGGCGAGAACGACCGCTTCCTCGAGTACTGGAACCTCGTCTTCATGGAGTACGACCAGGGCGAGCCCGGGTCGCTCACCCCGCTTCCGGCCAGGAACATCGACACCGGGCTCGGCCTCAACCGGCTGGCGCTGATCCAGCAGGATGCCGCCTCGGTCTTCGAGACCGACCAGTTTGCCGGCCTGATGGCCCTCGGCCGCGAGCTGGCCACCGACGAGGGCGACGAAAGGGCGCTGCGGATCCTCGCCGACCATTCGCGGGCGATGACATTCCTGATCGCCGACGGGATCGTCCCCTCCAACGAGGAGCGCGGCTACATCCTGAGGCGGGTGATGCGCCGGGCGATCCAGCAGGGGCGCAGGATCGGGATCGAGGGCATCTTCCTCCCGGCCTTCGCGGAAGAGGTGATCGGGGTGATGGGCCCCGCCTACCCCAACCTGGTCGAGCAGCGGGAGACGATCCTCGGTTGGGTCAAGGGCGAGGAGGAGGGCTTTGCCCGCACCCTGGAGCAGGGGAGCAGCCTCCTGGACGAGCTCCTCGACCAGGGAGAGCTGAGCGCCGAGGACGCCTTCCGCCTTCACGACACCTTCGGCTTCCCGATCGAGCTGACCCGCGAGCTGGCGGCCGAGCGTGGCGTACCGTTCACGGCCGATGCCGGCTTCGAGGAGCTGATGGACCAGCAGAGGGCGCGCTCGTCGGCTTCCGACGGCGGCCCGCGGGTGGCGGCCGGTGCGGAGGCGGTTCATGCCCTGGGCGCCGAGACGACCCGCTTCGTGGGGTACGACGAGCTGGCCCGGGAGACCGAGATAACGGCGGCAGCCCCCGGCGACGGGGGAGTGCTCCTGAAGGTGCGCGAGTCACCGTTCTACGCCGAGGGAGGGGGACAGGTCTCGGATTCGGGACGGATCCTCGACGCCGCAGGTAACGAGATCGCCCAGGTGCAGGCGGTGCTGAGGGCCGGTGACGACCAGGCGATCCTCGTGAGCCCCTCGTCGGCAGAGGCGCTGGAGCCTGGCGCCCGGGTGGTCGCCGAAGTCGACCGCAGGGCGCGCCACGCCACGGAGTGCAACCACACCGCCACGCACCTGCTTCATGCCGCCCTGCGCAGGACCCTTGGCGATCACGTCAGGCAGGCCGGTTCCTACGTCGGTCCCGACAAGCTGCGCTTCGACTTCACCCACGCCGGCCGCCTGAGCGACGAGGAGCGCCGGGCAGTCGAGGACCAGGTTAACGAGCAGATCCAGGCCAGCCTGGACGTCGGCTGGCGGGTCACCTCTCTCGACGAGGCCCAGGAGCTCGGGGCGATGGCGCTCTTCGGAGAAAAGTACGGCGACGAGGTGCGGATGGTGGAGATCGATGCGGGGGCCGGATCCCGCGAGCTCTGCGGCGGCACCCACGTGAACCGCACCTCCGAGATCGGTGCCTTCCGGATCCTCAGCGAGGGCTCGTCGGCCTCCAACGTGAGGAGGATCGAGGCGGTCACCGGCCCGCAGGCCATCGAGCTGTTGCGCCGGAACGACCGGATTCTCGGGGAGGCGGCGTCGGAGCTCAAGGCGAGGCCCGAGGAGCTCCCGGCCGCGGTCGCCGGGCTCAGGGAGAAGGCCTCCCGCGGCGGTGATGAGCCAGGGGGCGGCGTCGACGCCGGAGCGCTCGCCGGGCAGGCCCGGGAGGTTGCCGGTGCGAAGGTCGTGGTGGCTCCCGTGGACGGGATTGGCGCCAAGGCGCTGGTCGAGGTTGCCGACCGGGTAAAGGGCGCCGCCGGTCCCGAGGCGGCCGTGCTCCTGGGCAGCGTGGAGGATGGCCGGGTGCACCTGGTCGCGGTGGTCGACCCGCCGCTCGTCGATCGTGGCGTGAAGGCCGGAGATGTCGTTGCCGCCGCGGCCGCGGTGGCCGGCGGCGGTGGGGGAGGGCGCGACACGATGGCCCAGGCCGGCGGTCGCGACCCCGAGGCGCTGCCCGGCGCCCTCGAGGCGGGAGAAGCGGTCATCGTCGCCGCTCTCGGCGGTTGAGGGGCGTGAGGGTCCTGGCACTCGACTACGGGGCGGCATCCTGCGGGTGTGCGGTCAGCGACCCGAGCGGGACGATCGCCACCCCGATCGACCCGGTCGAAAACCCCGGCACCCGGGCCGGGCTGCGGCGCGTGAGCGCCCTCGCGCAGGAGACGGGAGCCGAGGTCGTGCTGGTGGGACTGCCGGTCTCTCTTGGAGGAGGAGACTCGGCCCAGACCGAGGAGGTGCGTGAGTTTGCCCGGCGCCTGCAGGACAGGATCGGCGACGGGGTGCAGGTCCGCCTTTTCGCCGATCGCTTCACTACAAAGCTCGCCCAGGCCGCGGGGGGCGACGCGGCCGAGGACTCGCGCGCGGCGGCCATCCTGCTCGACTCGAGGCTCGACGCAACCCCCCCGGCCCCCGAGGGAGAGAGCCGGTGAGCGAGAGGACCCCTGAGGTGCGCGAGGCGGCCCGGCAGGAGAGGATGCGCCGCCGGGGCGCAGGGGAGGCGGCGCCGGCGCCCCCCGCCGGGGCCGACGGTGCCGGGGCTTCGCCGGACCCCGGAGCACAGGAGCCGCCCTTGCCTCCGGCCAAGCCGCCGCCGTCCCCTCCGGCTGCGCCGTCGCCCCCGTCGCGTCCGGCCCTGCCGGAGCGGCCCCTGGGAACGATTCCCCCGCCCGGCGCCGGCGCAGCCGCCGAACCTCCCGCGCCGAGGCGCCGGAGCCCCGGCCGCCACGCCCTGCTCGCCGGCCTGCTCGTCGCCGCTGCCGCCGTGATCGTCTTCCTGGTGGTCGCCGTCTTCGAGCCGTTCAAGGGTGACGGAGGCCAGCAGGTGCGGGTCCGGATCCCGGCCGGGCTTGGGGCCGGCGGGGTCGGCGACCTGCTGGCCGAGCGCGGCGTCGTCTCGTCGGGACTGTTCTTCGAAATGCGGGCCACGATCACGGGCAAGCGGGGTGACCTGCGGTCCGGAACCTACGTCCTGCGTGAGGGCATGGGCAACGGGGCCGCCCTTGCCGTCCTGACCGACTCCGGCAACGCCGCGCCGGTCATCGGCGTGATCGTTCCCGAAGGGCCTTCCCGCCGGGAGGTTGCTCCGGTCGTCGCCCGGCAGGGAGTGAAGGGCGACTACCTCGAGGCCAGCGTCTCGTCGCCCCGGCTCAACCCGCGGCGCTACGGCGCGCCGGCATCGACCCGGAGCCTGGAGGGCTTTCTCTACCCCGCAACCTACGAGCTGCTCAGGAGCCGTCCGGAGGCGAAGCTGCTGGTCGACAAGCAGCTTCGTGCCTTCAAGGACGCCTTCGGCACGGTGAACCTTTCTTACGCGCGCAGCAAGAACCTGACGGCCTATGACGTGCTGACGATTGCCTCCATGATCGAGCGCGAGACCAGCGTGGCCTCCGAGCGCCGGCTGGTTTCTGCGGTCATCTACAACCGCCTGCGCGAGTCGATACCGCTCGGGATCGATGCCACGACGCGTTATGCCGTGGACAACTGGGACCGGCCGCTCACCTCGGGCGAGCTGAGGAGTACGTCGCCCTACAACACGCGCAACCGGCAGGGCCTCCCCCCGGGGCCGATCGGCAACCCGGGGCTCGCTTCGATCAAGGCGGCCGCCCGCCCCGCAAGCGTCGACTACCTCTACTACGTCGTCGCCCCGTGCCGGAACGGCGCCCACGCCTTCTCGACGACCGACGCGCAGTTCCAGCAGGACGTAGCCGCCTACAACGCCAAGCGCGCGCAACTCGGCGGCCGCGACCCGAAGGTGTGCCCCAAGTGAGGCCGGCCGGTGGCCGCTGACCGGCTGGGCGTGGTGGGCTACCCGGTGGCCCACAGCCTCTCGCCCCGGATCCAGAACGCCGGCCTGGAGGCCCTGGGCCTTGACGGGTGGCGCTACCAGCTGGTCCCGGTGCCGCCCGAGCTTCTCGAGGAGACCGTGCACGGGCTTCCGGGGGCGGGCTTTCGCGGCGTAAGCGTCACCGTTCCCCACAAGGAGGCCGCCCTGGCCATCGCCAACCGCGCCAGCCAGACCGCCCGGGAGATCGGCGCCGCCAACACCCTCACCTTCGAGGACGGCCTCATCGAGGCCGAGAACACCGACGCTCCCGGCTTCCTGGCCTCTCTTCCGGCACCCCCGGGGCCGGGCGACACGGCGCTCGTGCTCGGCGCCGGGGGCAGCGCCCGGGCGGTGGCCTGGGCGCTCAGCCGCGCAGGAGCCCGCGTGAGCGTCTGGAACCGGACCGACGCGCGGGCGCGAGAGCTTGCGCTCGACCTCGGAGTCGACGCCGTCGCCGAGCCGGTGGCCGCCGACCTGCTGGTCAACTGCACGGTTGCCGGGATGGAGGGGGATCCGTTCGCGATCCTCCCCCTGGGCCCCGACCAGCTCGCCGGCTATGGGACGGTCGTCGACCTCGTCTACGCCGACCCCGAGGGGCGGCTCCTGGCCGCCGCCGGCCAGGCCGGCGCCGCAGTGGTGGACGGCCTCGAGATACTCGTCCGGCAGGGCGCGATCGCGCTCGAGCGGTGGACGGGGATGCCCGCGCCGCTCGAGGCGATGCGCGCAGCGGCCCGGCATGAGCCGGGCCGCCAGGCGTAACTACTGCAGGCGCGAACCGATGGCCTTGAGCTGGAAGGCGCGGATGATGTCCGTGATACCGGCCATCAGCGCCCACACCCCGGCAAAGATGATGAGCAGCACCTCCTTGGCCCCGGCCAGCTGACCGGCGGTCCAGAAGGCGATGATCAGCATCAGGATGCCGGCGATCAGCCCGAGCCACCAGGCGTCGTTGTGGTCCCGCTCGCTGAAGGCCTGGAGGATCCAGGCGATGGCGACCAGGAGGAAGATGAAGCCCAGCACGTCGGCGATCGCCTCGAAGGTCTCGGCGGGGTTGAAGATGGCGACGATGCCGCCCACGACCAGCAGGACCCCGAGCAGGTTCCAGACCCAGCGCCAGCGGTCAACGAGGCTCGCGAGGATGAAGTACTGGATTCCGGCGCCGATGAACATCGCGCCGATGATGATCCCGACCACGTCGAGGGACTCCTCGGAGAACTGGAGGATGACGAGCGAGATGATGATCCACGCGATACCGATGACCAGCCAGAGCCACCAGTAGTTGCTCATCTGCTTCAGGGCTTCGCGCCCCTCGGGGGGAAGATCGCCCAGGGCGTCGTCGGTCGGACTGGGTGTTGCCTGCATTCGGTGCTCCTCTCTCCGGCCTGGTCTCAGGCCACGGGTGTTCTTTGCACTTCGACCTGATCATCCGGTGACGGGGGGTTGTCCAGCAGCAGCTGGGGCAGCGTCACCATCTCGAATCCCTTCTTGCGAAGGCCTTTGATTATGAGGGGAAGCGCGGCGACAGTGTTCTCCCGCGGGCCGCCGCCGTCGTGCATGAGGATCACCGAGCCGTTCTGGGCCTGGTTAACGGCGTCGGCGGCCATCTGGGCCGGCGCGGGCTGCTTGTAGTCGTTGGTGTCGATGTCCCACAGGACGGTGAGCATCCCCTTCTTCGAAACCTCGGCGGCGACCTTCGGGTCGTATGCGCCGTACGGAGGGCGGAAGAGGTTGATCTTCGGGGCGCCCTTGGCGGCGAGGGTCCCGTTGACCTCGTCGAGCTGGGCCCGGAGGTCTCCGGTGGAGAGGGTCGTGAAATCGGCGTGATTCCAGCTGTGGTTGCCCAGCGCGTGCCCCTCGGCGAGGGTGCGCTGCAGCTGGAGCGGGAAGCTGTTGATCTGGTTGCCCAGGATGAAGAAGGTGCCTTTGGCCTTGTAGCGCTTGAGGATGTCCAGAACCTGGTCGGTGTACTGGCTGGGGCCGTCGTCGAAGGTCAGCGCAACCTCCTTGCGGGCGCTGCCGCCGCGGGTCATCACCGGGTTCTGCTGGACGATTCCCTGTATCGCGCGGTCCTCTGCGGCCTGTTCGGCCTTGCGCATCGCGATCTGCCGCTCGGCCTCGCGGGCCTGGGCTTCGAGCTTGAGCTTCGGCAGCTCGGTGCGCGCCCCGTCCTCGAGGGCCTTCGGGTCCCAGGTTCCGGCGCTGCCCGCAGTAACGGCCAGCAGCACGATGGCCAGCGCGATCGCGCCGCCGCTCACCAGCGCGGCGATCAGGCGCCGCTTCCGGTGGATTTCCGCGTCGGAGGGCTGCCGCCCGCCGCGGTTACCGTCCTCGGCCATGCCCGAAGTGTAGGGAGGCTTGCGGCCGGTGCAGGCCGGTCGGGCGGGCGGCGGTTACTCCTCGACGACGACCCGGAGGTCCTCATCCACGCGCAGGCTCCGCTGCCCGCCGAGCATCATGAGCAGCTCGTCGCCGACGACCTCCCGGCGCCAGCCCTCGAGGGTCCGTATGCCGGGCTCGCTCTCGCCGTCGCGGAAGGCGTTGATCACGGCCTGGAGGTCGGCCCTCGACGCCAGGAGCTCATAAGCCAGCCCGGTCTCGGCAGCGCGGGCCCGGACGAGCGACTCGCAGACGACGATCAGGGCCGCGTCGCCTCCCTCGGTGGCCGGTGTCCGCCGGGGTCCCCGCGGGACAGGCTCGGCGGCGAGGCCGGCCTGCACCGCCTCGACAATCGCCCGGCCCCGGCGCCTGAGGATGCCCTCATGGAGGCCGCGGATCTGGCCCAGCTGCTCACGGTCGGCCGGGGCGCGCCGGGCGATGTCGACGATGGCCGCGTCGGGCACGACCTTCGCCGGCGGCCGGTTTTCCCGCGCGGCCACCTTGTCGCGCCACTCGAGAAGCGCAAGGGCCACGGCGCGGTCGTCCGGGTCGAGGGAGCCTGCCTTGGGCAGTTTTTCGAGCATGGCGCGCGGATCCCTGACGTCGCTCGAGTCCTCGAGCGGCCGGCATTCCTCCGTGACCCACTCGGTCCGTCCGCTCTCGGCCAGGCGGGCCTTGATGGCGTCGGCGGCCTCGAGCAGGTGGAGGACGTCCCCCTGGGCGTACTCAAGCTGTTCGCTGCTGAGCGGCCGGCGGTCCCAGTGGGTGAACCCTGCGCCCTTGGGCAGCTTCAGGCCGAGCAGCGAGCCGAGCATCGGCTCGTAGCCGATCTGGGCCCGCAGGCCGGCAAACGCCGCGGCGACCTGGGTGTCGAAGATGTTGGTGACGGGGGTCTCCCAGCAGCGCCTGAGGAGAGCTATGTCCTGGCGCCCGGCATGGAGGACGACCTCGACCGCAGGATCGGCGAGCACGTCGGCCAGCGGGTCCACCGGCCCGTCGCCCTCGATCGGGTCGACCAGCTCGACCCTGTCCGGGCCGTCGTCCTCGCTGCGGACGGCCACCTGCACGAGGCAGAGCTCGGTCAGGTACCGGCCCTCACCAACGAACTCGGTGTCGATGGCGAGCTGGCCGGTCTCCCGCGCGCGGGCGGCGACCTCCTCGATCGTCTGCGCGTCGGCCACGGACCTACTCGCCCGGCCAGCGACCGGTGCGGTCGAAGTATTCGCGAGCCGCCTCCTCGCTGCGCCGGGCCTTGTCGCCGCGTACCCCGAGGCGGAAGAGGAAGTTGAGCAGGTAGACCGAGAGCCCGGCGCTGATAAGGAGGGCACCGGCTTCCCACGCCAGTGCTCGACCGTCGATCAGCCCGAGGAGGAGGCCGGAGAGGATGATCAGCCCGGGGAGGACGTAACGGACGAAGGACATCGCCCGGCTGTGGCCCCCGTCTGCCTTTTCCTTTCCGTTCCCGCCTTCGCTCATCGACTGGACCGAAGCTATCAGCGCTACCCTGCGCCAGCCGATGGCCGACGACGACCAGAAGCAGGAGGCGCCTGCCGAGCCCGGCCCGTGCATGCCCTGCAGCGGAACCGGCAAGGTCGTCTCAAACTCCGGCGGCGAGCCGCACCCGGTGACCTGTCCCTGGTGTGAGGGCGGGGGCGTGACGATCCCCGGTCATGACGCCCAGGCGGCGCAGCGCGGCGAAGCCTGAGCCGCTAGTCGCGGACCGAGAGCTCGCCGATGCGGCGATCACCGATGGCGAGAGTCACCGGATAGGTCCCGGCCGAGCCGGCGACAAAGTCGAGGGCGCCGGGGGTTCCCGGGCCGGTGGGAGCCCGGATTCCGAGCTCGTCCACGGAAATGATGTCGGGCTCTGCGGTACGCACCCGGAGAACGACCCGGTCCCCGATCTTCACGCGGATGGGGTCGGCGGACGGCAGGCGCCGCTCGACCGCACCTGCGGCCGGTGAATCCTGCGGCTTCTGGCCCGTGTCCCGGGTCTCCGGCTTCTTCGGCTTGCTGCCGTCCCCCTCGGGCGCGGTGGTCGTCCCGGTGGTCGTCGTCTGGCCGGCGGGCCCCCTCCGCGAGATGTCCCGCCCGGCCGAGAGAACGCTCAGCGTCACGAGAAGCATCACGAGCAGGAGGATGAGGCGACGCCCCGGCACGCCACGATTCTGACGCATGGGGGAAGGAAGGCCGCCCGGGAGGCTCCCACCGGGGTGGAGACGATCGGCGCCGTTGAAGCCCTCACCTGCCTCCTCCTTGGCTGGGCGTGTGCCAGCGACCTGCGCACGCGGATGATTCCCAACGCCTGCAGCGTTGGCGGCGCGATCGTCGTCGGGACCGCTTCGCTCGTGAGTGGCGCGGAGCCCCTGGCGCTCGCCCTGGCCGTCGTTGCGGTGGCGGTCTTCCTGGGCGGCGCCGCGCTGGTGCGACCCGACGGCCTCGGGGCCGGCGACGCAAAGCTGGCCGTGCTGCTCGCGGCGGCGATGGGCAGCCGGGTGGCGACCGCCCTGCTCCTGGGCCTTCTCGGCGGCCTCGCCTGGTGCCTGGGCGCGTGGGCCGTCCGGGGGCGGGGGCGCCTCGGCGAAGCGAAGGTGCCGCTTGCCCCGTTTCTCGCCGGCGGTGCCGCCCTCACCCTGGGGCTGGCCGGTTAGGCCCGCCTGACGGCCCGTGCCCTCGCTAGCCTCCGACCCGACCATGACGGTGCGAATGACCACAGCAGGCGAATCCCACGGCCCCGGGCTGACCTGCATCGTGGAGGGCCTGCCGGCCGGCCTCGAGGTGGAACGCGAGACGATCGACGGCGACCTCGCCAGGCGCCAGCTGGGCCACGGGCGGGGCGGGCGGATGAAGATCGAGACCGACCGCTGCGAAGTTACCGCCGGCGTGCGCCACGGGCGCCTGCTGGGCGGCCCCGTGGCCATCCAGGTCGCCAACCGGGACTACGAGAACTGGGAAGAGCGCATGAACCCCTGGCCGGTGGAGGCCGAGGTGCCGCCGGTGGTGTTGCCCCGTCCCGGCCACGCCGACCTCGTCGGTGCCTGGAAATACGGAACCGGCGACATCCGGGACATCCTCGAGCGCGCCAGTGCCCGGGAGACGACGGCACGGGTGGCCGGCGGAGCGCTCTGCCGCGGGTTCCTGCGGGCGCTCGGCGTCGAGCTGCGTTCCCACGTGGTGCGAATCGGCACGGTGAGTGCGCCCGAGCGCGAGGAGCAGCTGACCGTCGAGAGCTTTGAGGGGGTCGACGAGGATCCGGTGCGCTGCCTGGACCCCGAGGCCGGGAAGGCGATGGTCGAACACATCAATTTCCAGCGCAAGGCCAACGAGTCGATCGGCGGGACCTTCGAGGTCGTGGCCTTCGGCCTCGTGCCGGGGCTCGGCTCGCACATCTCGTGGGAGAGCCGGCTGGACGGCCGGATCGGAGGGGCGATCTGCTCGATCCAGGCGGTCAAGGGCGCCTCGCTGGGCGACGGGTGGGATCTCCCCGCCCGGCCCGGCTCGGAGGCTCATGACGAGATCTTCTTCTCGGAGGAGAGGGGCTTCTACCGGGAGACCAACCGGGCCGGCGGCCTCGAAGGCGGGATGACGACCGGTGAGCCCCTGACGGTGCAGGGTGCGATGAAGCCACTCCCCACGCTCACCAAGCCACTTCGCTCGGTGGACATCTCGACCCGGGAGCCGGCAGAGGCCCTCAGGGAGAGGACCGACTCCTGCACCGTGCCGGCCGCCGGGGTGGTCGGCGAGGCAATGGTCGCCCTCGTTCTCGCCGGGGCCTACCGCGAAAAGTTCGGCGGCGATCACATCGACGACGTCCGGCAGTCGGTCGCCGCCTACTGCGAGCGGATCGGGTGGCGCCCGCGCTGATCCGCTCCATCGTCCTTGTCGGCTTCATGGGCGCCGGCAAGAGCACGCTGGCCGAGGCGATCGCCGGCGAGCTCGACGTCCCCTGGAGCGACAGCGACGCCGGGATCGAGGCCCAGGACGGGCGCACCATTGCGGAGATCTTCGAGCAGGACGGTGAAGCCGCGTTCCGCGAGGTGGAGGCCGGCGTGGTATCCCGGCTGCTCGGCGGAAAGCCCCAGGTCATCGCACTCGGGGGCGGGTCGCTGGGCGATCCCGGCGTCCGCGAAATGCTCGAAGCCCACCTGGTGGTGCTGGTTGACGTGGAAGAGGAGAAGGCGTGGGAGCGCAGCAGCGAGAGCGGGCGCCCGCTTGCCGCCGACCGTGAGGCCTTCGCCGACCTCTTCCGCTCGAGGGAGCCCCAGTACCTGCTCGCGGCCGACGCCATCGTCCCGGCCGACCTGGCCGACCCCGCGCCCCTGGCCAGAATCCTGGGCGAGATGGCGGCAGAACCCGGGCCGTTTCCGTGGCTGCTCTGGGCGGTGGCCGGGGACCGGTCCTACCCCTGCTGGGTGGGAGAGGGCGCGCTCAAGGACGCTCCCTGGCCGGCCACGGACGGCAGGCGGTTCGTCATAACCGACACCAACGTCGGAGAGCTGTACGCCGGCCTGGTCCCCGGGAGTGCCGGCCTCGTCGAGATTCCGCCGGGCGAGAGCGCCAAGACCCTGGAGACCGCCGAGCGGGTCTGGCAGGCCCTGGCCGAGCAGGAGGCCACCCGCGCCGACACGATCGTCGCCCTCGGCGGCGGCGTGGTCGGCGACCTCGCCGGATTCTGCGCCGCCGGCTACCAGCGGGGTGTCGCCCTCCTCCAGCTCCCGACGACCCTCGTAGCCCAGGTCGACTCGGCCTACGGAGGCAAGACGGGGGTGGACCTTCCGGCGGCCAAGAACTACGTGGGCGCCTATCACCAGCCGGAGGCGGTCATCGCCGACACCGCCCTGCTCGCCAGCCTGCCACCGGCCGAAATCGCGGCCGGGCGGGCCGAGGTGATCAAGACGGGGCTGATCGCCGGCGGTGAGCTGTGGGCACGGATCGCCGCCGGGGAGCCAATCGACGCCCGCATGATCAGGGACTGCGCATGGACGAAGCTGAAGGTCGTGGCTGCCGACGAGCGCGACGGGGGGCGCCGGCAGGTGCTCAACCTCGGGCACACGACCGGGCACGCGATCGAGGTCGTGACCGGATACACCGAGCTGCGCCATGGCGAGGCCGTCGGCCTCGGCCTGCTCGTCGCCCTGCGGCTTTCGGGTGCTTCGGAGCTTCGAGAGGAGGTCGCGCTCCTGCTCGGTAAGGCCGGCCTCCCGGTCGACCTTCCGGGCCTCGACGTCGACGCGGTTATCGAGGCGACCAGGCTCGACAAGAAGCGGGTCGGCCAAGAGGTCCCGTTCGTTCTCTGCACCGCACCGGGACAGGTGACGCCGGGCTGCCCGGTTGAACCCGGGCTTCTCCACGCGGCAGTGACCGAACTGGCCGGCTGAGCCGTTTCCCGAATCGCCCGCCGCTGGTGGCACACTGGCACGGTGCTTGCCCACAACCGCATAGCCGTGATGCACGGGGTCAACCTCGACCAGCTCGGGCGCCGTGACCCGGCCCAGTACGGAGGCATGGACTTCGCCCGCCTGGAGCAGGCGATCGGCGGCTGGGCTAGGGAGCTCGGCCTCGAGGCCACCTTCTTCCAGACCAACGCCGAGGGGGAGTTCGTCGAGTACCTCCATCGCCTCGACGGCATCGCCGACGCCATCCTCCTGAACCCCGGTGCGTGGACCCACTACTCCTGGGCGATCCGCGACGCCCTCGAGATCGCCGCGCTCCCCGCCGTGGAGGTGCACCTGAGCGACGTCGACAACCGCGAGGACTTCCGCCGGGTGTCGGTCATCTCCGACCTCTGCGCGGGCACCGTCAAGGGGCAGGGCCCCGAGGGCTACCGGGAGGCCCTGGCGCTTCTCCGCGACCAGCTCTCGGCGCCCTCGTGAGCGTTCCGGCCGGGCGCAGGGCGGCACTTGCCGCCCTGCTCGGCGAGCGCGCCCTGGACCGTCTGATCGTCTCCGCAGAGCACGACCTGCGGTGGCTGACCGGCTTCACCGGCTCCAGTGGGCTGGCCCTCGTGCCCGCCGCCGGCGATCCGCTCTTCCTCACCGACTTTCGCTACGCCGAGCAGGCCTCGGAGCAGCTGCCCGCCGGGTGGACGGTGATGCGCACCAGCCTCGAACTTCTCGGGGCGGGCCTGGGCGAGGCGACCTCCGGGGAGCAGCTGGGCGCCGTCGGCTTCGACCCCTCCCAGGTGACGGTGGAGCAGCTTTCGGCCCTCTCCGGGGCGCTCGAGGGCCGCGCCGGGCTCGTCGAGGCCAAGGGACTGGTCGTCGGCCTGCGGCAGGTGAAGGACGAAGATGAGGTCGCCCGCATCCGGGCGGCGTCGCAGCTGGCCGACGCGGCTCTCGTCGAGGTCGTTGGCAGGGGCCTGGCGGGCCGCAGCGAGCGCGAGGTGGCGACCGACCTTGAGACCACGCTCATCGGGCTGGGGGCCGACGGCATGAGCTTTCCCCCGATCGTCGCCTCCGGAGCCCACGGTGCGCTGCCGCACGCCGAGCCTCGCGACGAGGAGATTCCCCGCGGTGTGCTGGTGACCATCGACTGGGGGGCACGGCTCGACGGATACTGCTCGGACTGCACCCGGACCTTTGCCACCGGCGCGGTCGGCGAACGCGGGCTTGAGGTCTACGAACTCGTCAACGCCGCCCGTGCGGCCGGAATCGAAGCGGCCCGTCCGGGCCGCAGCGGGCCCGAGGTCGACTCGGTGGCACGGGCCGTTATCGAGGAGGCCGGCTTCGGCGAGTTCTTCGGCCATGGGCTCGGCCACGGCGTGGGGCTCGAGGTGCACGAGGCCCCGCGGCTGTCCCCCCGCGGCGGCCCCGCGCCGCTCGAGCCGGGAATGGTCGTCACCGTCGAGCCGGGGATCTACCTCCCGGGGGAGCTCGGCGTTCGTATCGAGGACCTCATCGTGGTCGAGGACGGCGAGCCGACCGTCCTGACTTCCCTCGACCGCGAACTGGTCGAGGTCGGCTGATCCGTCAGCCGTTCCCCCGGTCGGGGGGCGGCAGGAGCCATCCGTCCCTCTCGAGCGCCCGCAGCAGGAAGGGGGCGAGGGTCTGGTTCCACTGGGGCGACTGGTGGTTGCCGTCCGCGTACACGAGGACACCGCCGATCACCGGGTAGCACCGGCGCCTGTCGCAGTAGAAGTCGGTGAGGTCGACCGTTCGGTACTTCCTGCCCCCAAGCTCGCTGGCCGCGACGGCGGCGCTGTCGATCCGGTCGGCATCCGACCGCGGGTTGGCGCAGGCCGGGCCGGCCAGGCGTCCCTGGGCGATAGCCCGCTCGATACAGTCGAGCGAGGTGTCGGTGGTGCGGGGATTGTCCCGGACGACCACCACCTGCTTTACGGAGGCGGGCAGGCCGGCCCAGGCCTTCTTGTAGGAGCCGACCTCGCTCGGGTCTCCGGTGGCCATCTGGCTGAAGAAGACGGTCGAGACCTCGGGGTGGGCCTCCAGCCACCTGGGGATATCTCGCTTCCACTGGGCGCAGGCCTCGGGGTCCTGGGGACTGCGGTCACGGGTCACCGTGGTGAAGTCGCAGCCACCTTCGGTCATCGACGCGATGTACCAGTCGCGCTCCTTGCCCAGCACGCTGAAGGCCGGACGCCACTGCGCCGCATGGCTGTCCCCGATGAGCGCGGCCTGGCGCCTGGCCTTGGACGGGCGAACGCCGAGCCCGCAGACCGAGAGGCCGTCCTCTTCCTTGAGCCCGTCGATGCAGACGTTCTTGTTCCGGTTCTCTCCCTTGCCGCCCTCGTCGAACTTCACCGACCCCGGCGAGGGAATGACCACGTTCTTCAGCTTCGGGTTGACGCAGGGCTGGTTCTTCGGATCGCGGGAGGCGGCACCCAGGCACGCGGGGTTGCTGGCCAGGAGGCGCTCGGCGGCCAGCTGGTCGCTGGCCTGGCGGTCCTTGAGGGCGCTGAGGGCAAAGGTGACCCCGAGCAGGACCGGCAGCGTGGCGACGACCATGACCAGAGCGGTCTTGCGGGGCCGCTCCCGGGCCAGGAACGACCCCTTCCTGACGGGATCCTCGACAAAGCGCTTGGAGAGAGCGGCGAGCACGAGGGTCAGGCCGATGAGAAGGAACTTCACGGGGACGGTCAGCTGGCGGTCGAGGAGGAACGGCGTGAGGATCAGGAGCGGCCAGTGCCAGAGGTAGATGGAGTAGGAGACGTCCCCGGTCCACTGGACCGGCTGCAGCCTCATCCAGCCGAGGGGCGCCCACCTGACCGGCGGCGCCCCGGCCCAGATCACGAGGAGCGTGCCCGCGATCGGGAGCATCGCCGCATAGCCGGGGAACGGGGTCTGCCTGGTGTACAGGAACGCGGCGGCAAGGATCATCAGGACCCCGGCCCACGAAACCGCGGCCCGCAGCCTCGGGTCGGCCCGCGAGGCGGCCATCAGGGCAAGGAGGCCCCCGGTCCCGAACTCCCAGACCCGGGTCGGGGTTATGAAGAAGGCCGACTCCGGGGTGGTCGCCGTCCCGATGATCGACCACGCCAGGCTGACGGCGGTCAACAGGGCAAGCATGGTGGCGATCGCCCGGATCCGGACGTTGTCGGCGGCCCTGCGGGCGAAGAGCATCGCGATCACGATCAGGACCGGCCAGAAGATGTAGAACTGCTCCTCGACCGAGAGCGACCAGTAGTGCTGGACCGGTGAGGGGCGGTTGTCCTGGCCCAGGTAATCGACGGCCTGGCCGGCCAGGTACCAGTTCTCGTAGTAGAGGGTGCTGGCCCGAATCTCGGCGAGGAACTGGTCCCACAGGTTCTGCGGGACAACGAGCAGCGTGGCGACCAGCGTGAAGGCCAGCACCAGCAGCGCCGCGGGGAGGATCCGTCGCGCGCGCCTGGCCCAGAATCCCGGCAGGGAGACCTTCTGCGTCCGGCCAACCTCCCGGATGAGGTGGCCGGTGATCAGGAACCCGGAGATCGCAAAGAAGACGTCGACGCCGATGTAGCCGCCCGGGACCAGCGAGGGGAAGAAGTGGAAGATGACCACGGTCGCCACCGCGATCGCCCGAAGAGCCTGAATCTCGGGGCGGATCGCCGAGCCGACGCCGGGTTCCCGGGCCTCGCTGCGCTTCTTTTCCCGCTCGGCAGCGCGCAGGGCCGCCGCCGATGGCGGCTTGGCTTCGTCCGGGTCCGCAGTGAGGTCCGTCATCGGGCTGATCGCGCGGGGCGCGAGACCAGACGGTAGCCGCCGGGGAGGCCGGCAGGGCCCGGTCGGCGCTAACCTCGCCGCCGCGATGCTCTCGACCAGCGAGTTCAAGAACGGCAACCACATCGAGGTGGACGGGGTCGTCTACAAGATCCTCGACTTCCAGCACGTCAAGCCGGGCAAGGGCGGCGCCTTCGTGCGGACGAGGCTTCGTCGCACCAGCGACGGCAACGTCATCGACAAGACCTTCCGCGCAGGCGAGAAGTTCCGCTCGGTGCACACCGAGGCGCGCCGCATGAGCTTCCTCTACGCCGACGGGAGCGAGGCCCACTTCATGGACAGCGAGAGCTTCGACCAGATTGCCCTGCCCGAGGACTCGGTGAGCGAGGAGCTTCGCTGGACCAAGCCCAACGACGAGGTCGACATGCTCTTCATCGATGGCAGCCCATCGTCGCTGCAGCTCCCGGCCTCGGTCGAGCTCGAGGTCACCGACACCGAGCCCGGAGTCCGGGGTGACACCGCCTCGGGGGGCGGGAACAAGCCGGCGACGCTCGAGACCGGGGCCGTTATCCAGGTTCCGCTGTTCGTCGACGTCGGCGATCGCGTGAAGGTGCAGACCGAGTCCGGCGAATACATGTCCCGGGCCTGACCGGGTGTCCCGCCGCACCGACCAGCGGCGGGAGGCCGCCTTCGTCCTGTACGAGTCCGAGCAGTCGGGCCGCACCGTGCCCGAGGTGCTCGAGGCGCGCGGTGCGCCCGAGTTCACCGCCGGGCTCGCGCTGGCCGCCGATACCCACCGCGAGCGCCTGAACGGCCTGATCGCCAGGAACGCGAACGGCTGGGAGCTCGACCGGATAGCCGCGCTGGAGCGCTCGATCATGCTCGTGGCGCTGGCGGAGGTCGCCTATGCCGGGGAGGTTCCCTCCGAGGAGCCGATTCCCGCCGCCGGGGCCATAGACGAGGCGGTCGAGGTGGCCAAGGAGTACTGCGGGAGCGCGGCGCCCGCGTTCGTAAACGGTGTGCTCGACGCCGCGTTCGCCGAGTTGCGGCAGAATCCCGACAGCGATGGATGAACTTGACACCACGAGGCTCGACGAGCTCGTCGGGCAGCTGGAGCGCGCCGGCGAACAGCTTCGCGGCGGCGAGCTGAGCCCGGACGCCGCAGCCTCGCTGGTCGAGGACTGCGCAGCCCTGGCATCCCAGGCCTCGGCCGAGCTCGAGCGCCTCACCCGCGAGGGGGCGGCGGAGCCCTCACCCGGGCAGGACCGGCTCTTGTGAGCTACCCGGACGACCTGCGCGCTCAGGTCGATCGGTACCTGGAGGAGATCGAGTTCGAGGGGCCGCCCGCCGCCGGTGGGCTGGTGGAGGCGATGCGCTACTCGCTCCTGGCCGGGGGAAAGAGGATCAGGCCGGTGCTGGCGCTGGCGACGGCACGCTCGCTGGGGGCACCGGCGGAGGGGGTGCTGCCCTTCGCGGCGTCGGTGGAGCTGGTCCACACCTACTCGCTGATCCACGACGACCTGCCGGCAATGGACGACGACGAGCTCCGTCGCGGTCGTCCGACCTGCCACGTCGAGTTCGGCGAGGACGTGGCGATCCTGGCCGGGGACGCGCTCTACGCCGAGGCCTTCCGCCTGCTGCTGGCCGAGCAGCCCGGGGCCGACGACCGCCGGCTCGCGGCCGCTCTCGAGCTGGCCCGGGCAACCGGCACCGACGGCATGGTTGGCGGGCAGTTCATCGACGTCAGGGAGCGGTCGGGACCCGGACCGGAGGGGCTCCAGGAGCTTCACGCGCTCAAGACGGGGCGGCTGATTGCGGTTTCCGTGGAGGGGCCGTGCCTGCTGCTCGGCGTCCGGGGAGAGGCGCTTGAGGCCTACCGACGCTTTGCCCGGGAGCTCGGCCTGCTGTTCCAGATCGTGGACGACGTCCTCGACGTGACCGCCAGCGACGAGGAGCTCGGCAAGCCCTCGGGGAGCGACGCCCGGCACGGCAAGCGCACGTACGTGAGCGAATTCGGGACCGAGGAGGCCCGCGAGCTGGCGGCAGCCTCCCGGGACCGTGCCCTCGAGGCCCTCGGTGAGGCCGCGGGCGCCGGAGCCGCGGAACTCGAGGCGATTACCCGGTTCATCGCCGACCGGGAGAACTGAAGGGGGCGCCGGGGCGTACCCTCTCTGTGGCCGTGGAACGACTTCTCGACCAGATAGACGGTCCTGAGGACCTCAAGGGGCTCGACGACGAGCAGCTTGCGCGGGTTGCGCAGGAGGTTCGCGAGCACATCATCGGCACGGTCGGGGAGATCGGCGGCCATTTCGGAGCCAATCTCGGGACCTGCGAGCTGGCGGTCGCCCTGCATTCGGTGCTGGATTCGCCGAGGGACAAGATCCTCTGGGACGTGGGTCACCAGGCCTACCCGCACAAGGTGCTCACCGGGCGTCGTGATCGGCTCGAGACGATTCGCCACTACGGCGGCCTGGCGCCGTTCTGCTCGATCGCCGAGAGCGAGCACGACATCATGGGGGCCGGCCACGCCTCCACCTCGATCGGCTACGGGGTCGGGCTCAAGGAGGGGATGCGGGTGCTGGGCCATCCCGACGCCGGCCGCGTCGCAGCGGTTATCGGAGACGGGGCGATGACCGGGGGCGTTGCCTTCGAGGCGATCCACCAGGCCGGGGGACTGGGAACACCGATGGTCGTGGTCCTCAACGACAACGGAATGTCGATTGCGCCCAATGTCGGGGCCCTCTCGCGCTACTTCAACCGGGTTCGTCTCAACCCCCGCTTCTGGCACGCCCGGGAGGGGGTCGAGGGGCGCCTCTCCCAGCTGCCGGGCGGGATCGGAGCGCGCTTCGAGCGCCTGGGCCCGCAGTTCAAGGAGTCGATCAAGGCGTTCTGGGCCCCGGGCCTGTTCTGGGAAGAGCTCGACTGGGCCTACATGGGGGTGATCGACGGGCACGACGTCGGCGCCCTCAGGCGGGCGCTCACCGACGCCTTTGCCGCCGAGCGGCCGGTGGTCGTCCACGTGGCGACGGTCAAGGGCAAGGGCTTTGCCCCCGCCGAGGACGGCGGCCTCGAGGGGATGGAGAAGTGGCACGCCGCCAAGCCCGGGTCGATAGCCGACGGCAGCCCGGTGGTCCGCGCCGCCGCGGCCCAGGCCAGCCCGCCGGTGCCGACCTACACCGAGGTCTTCGGGGAGGCGATGGTCCGCGAGGTGCGGGCCGACAGGCGGGTCGTGGGCATCACGGCGGCCATGAACTCGGGCACCGGCCTCAACATCCTCCAGGAGGCGGAGCCCGACCATTACTTCGACGTCGGGATCGCCGAGCAGCAGGCCGTCCTCTTTGCCTCCGGGCTGGCCCTCGAGGGGGTTCGCCCCGTCTGCGCCATCTATTCGACCTTCCTCCAGCGGGCCTTCGACCAGGTCGTCCATGACGTGGCCCTCCAGTCGCTGCCGGTCATCTTTGCCATGGACCGCGCCGGGCTCGTAGGCGACGACGGGCCGACCCACCACGGGGCCTTCGACATCGCCTACCTGCGCCCGCTCCCCAACATGACCCTGATGGCCCCCAGGGACGAGGCGATGCTGGTCAACATGCTCCACACCGCCATCGCCTGGGAGGAGGGCCCGGTCGGCCTTCGCTACCCCAGGGGCGAGGGCATGGGCGTCGAGCTTCCGGCCACGCCGCTCCTCCTGGAGCGTGGCACCGGCGAGATCCTGCGGGAGGGCAAGCGTGCCGCCCTTCTGGGCTACGGCCTGGGCGTCGCAAAGGCCACGGAGGCGGCGGAGATCCTCGCCGAGGCCGGGCTGGAGGTCACCGTTGCCGACGCGCGTTTCGCCAAGCCGCTCGACGCAGCCCTGCTGGGCCAGCTGGCGGCCGAGCACGAGCTGCTGGTCACCATCGAGGACGGTGCGCTCCAGGGCGGTTTCGGCAGCGCGGTGCTGGAGCATTTCAACGACTCCGGGCTGCAGCCGCCGAGAATCCTGCGCATCGGCCTCCCGGACCGCTACGTGACCCACGGCAAGCCGGCCCTGCTCCACGAAGAGGTCGGGCTTACCGGTGGCCAGGTGGCCCAGCGGATCGCCTCGGCGCTCGACGTCGAGGTCGAGCTGCCCACCGGGGCCTGACGGTCACCCGTCGCCGTCGGGAGCGATCCCGGAAAGAGAAACGGCCCGCCGGTGAGGCGGGCCGCTTCGGGGAGGAGAGATACTTCTATGTGGGTCCAGCTTTGGTCGCCGCCGAAGATGCTCTGGCTGCGACGTGTCGGACTATGAACGCAAGTGGCCCAAATGAGTGTGAGTGCTGTCACATTGCTTGTGTGACAAGCGCCATACAGCTTGGAGCGCCAATTCCGGGCCGCGGGCCTTCCGCCACTAACGTCAGGACACGATGACCGGGCGAGTGCGCCTCGACAACCTGCTCGCCGAGCGTGGGCTCTTTCCCAGCCGGACCAAGGCCGCCGCGGCGGTAATGGCCGGGGAGGTCCGGATCGACGGCTCACCAGCCGGCAAGCCGGGCCAGATGGTCAGCGAGGATCTCGAGCTCGAAGTCGCCGAACGGCCCAGGTACGTGTCGCGGGGAGGTACGAAGCTCGAGAGGGCGCTCGAGCTGACCGGCGTCGATCCCGAGGGCCTCCTCTGTCTCGACGTGGGGGCATCGACCGGCGGATTCACCGACTGCCTTCTCCAGCGCGGCGCCGCCGGCGTCGCCTGCGTGGACGTCGGCTACGGGGAGCTGGCATGGGAGCTGCGTACCGATCCCCGCGTGACCGTGATCGAGCGGACCAACGCCCGCCATCTCGACCCCGACGAGCTCCCGTTCCGCCCCGGGCTCGTCGTAGCCGACTGCTCGTTCATCTCGCTGACCAAGATCCTTCCGGCCGTCCTGGCGAGCGCCGCGCCCCGTTTCGACGCACTGGTGATGGTCAAGCCGCAGTTCGAGCTGGGCAAGGGCCGCGTGGGTAGCGGGGGCGTGGTGAGGGACCCCGAAGAGCGCGCCGAGGCCGTCCTCGGGGTGGCCTCCTTTGCCCAGGAGCAGTGCGGGGCGGCCGTCCTGGGCTTTGCCCCTTCCGGCCTGCCGGGCCCCAAGGGCAACCGCGAGACGTTCATCCACCTGGCGGAGGAGGGAAGGCCCGGCGCCCTCGACGACCTCGCGGCCACCGTCGCGGAGGTGGAGCTCTGATGGCCGCCGGCCAGGGTCCGGTCACGGCGTTTACCCACGCCCGGCCGGAGGAGACCGACGACGCCCTCCGGCACCTCTGCGCCATCGCCTCGGGCGAAGGCCTCGTGGTGCGGCTGGACGAGGAGGAGACGCGCAAGCACCCGGCGATAGCCGGCAGCGCGGGCGTCGAGGTCGACGCGGCGATCGACCCGGACTCGTCGGTGGCGATCGCCCTGGGCGGAGACGGAACGGTCCTGAGGGCCCTGCGGGAGTTCGCCGGGACCGCCGTGCCGGTGTACGGAGTGAACTTCGGCGAGATCGGCTTCCTCGCCGCTTCGGGGCGTGAGGAGGTTCCCGGCTCCTTCCACGAGGCGCTTTCGGGCAGCTTCGAGCGCCTCGCCATGCCCGCCATCGGCGTAGCCGGCGCCGGGGGCAGCCTCTTCGCCTTCAACGACGTTGCCCTGACCCGGCGAGCGGGGGACCGTGTCGCCGAACTCGCGTACTCGGTGGCCGGCGAGGAGGTGGGCCGGGTCCGCTCCGACGGGATCGTCGTCGCCACGCCGGCCGGCTCGACCGGCTACAACCTCGCCAACGGCGGCCCGGTCATGGCCTGGGGAGTCGAGGGGTTCGTGGTCTCGTTCATTGCCCCGCACTCGCTTACCGCCCGGGCGCTGGTGGTTGCCCCCGACGACGAGCTGCGTATCCAGAACCGCTCTGCCGACCCGGTAGAGCTGTCGATCGACGGCAGGCCGGTAGCCGAGGTGGCGCCGGGCGGTGAGATCGCCGCGGGCTTCGCCCCGGACAATGCGGTCCTGGCGCTCCCCGAGCAGTCGAGCTTCTACCGGCGCCTGCGCGACACCTTTGGGCGCCTTTCGTCGTCCTGAACGCCCCGTTGGTTGCGCCTTTGGGACGCAGGACCGGTGTGCTGCACCGAAGCCTGCGGTCCGTCCCCGGCCGCTGGTTCACTCGGCGGGTGCTCGTCGAGCTTCGCGTACAGAACCTCCTGCTCATCGAGGAGGCCGAGCTGCATCTCGGCCCGGGGCTCAACGTCCTGACCGGGGAGACCGGGGCCGGTAAGACGGTCCTGGCGCACGCGCTCGACCTCCTGCTGGGAGGCCGCCCGAGGAGCTCGATCGTTCGGCCCGGCGCCAGCGAGGCTTACGTGGAAGGAACATTCCGCCTCGACGACCGGGCCCGGGAAGCGGCCGGCGACCTCCTTGCCGAGGGTGAGGACGAGCTCGTCCTGGCCCGCCGGGTCCAGGCCGGCGGGCGCACGCGCGCGCTGGTGAACGGGCGCACCACAACGGTCGGCCAGCTCCGGGAGGCCAGCGAGCGTCTCCTTTCGTTTTACGGCCAGCACGAACACCGGAAGCTGACCGTCTCCGCTGCGCAGCTCGAGATCCTCGACCGGTTCTGCGGCGACGGGCAGGGACCAAGGCTCCGGGCGTGCGCCTCGGCCCACGCCCGGGTCGTCGCGGCCCAGGAGCGCCTCGCGGAGCTGTCCGAGATCGAAGGAGGCCGGGAACGGGAGCTGGACATCCTCGAGTACGAGCTGGCCGAGATCGACGCGGCGGCACCGGACCCCGCCGCGGAGCAGGAGCTCATGGCCACGCGGAGCCGGCTGGCCAACCTCGAGGCCCTGCGCGGCGCCTGCGCGACGGCGCTCGGCGCCCTGGAAGGGCAGGAGGGCGATGGCGTCACCGCGCGCCTCGCCGGCGGCTCCGAGGCGCTCCTCGAGGTCGGGGACGCGGCCGCCGAACTCGCAGCCCTTGCCGAGCGCCTGGCGGCGGCGGCGGTCGAGGCCGACGACATTGCCGCAGAGCTGCGCTCGTACTCCGATTCCCTGGAAGGCGACCCCGGCGAGCTGGAGGCGATCGAGGCCCGGCTGGCCGGATGGGACCGCCTCAAGCGCAAGCACGGGGGGTCGATCGAGACGGTGCTCGAATATGCCGCCGGAGCCCGGGAGCGTCGCGACCTCCTCGCCGGCTCCAGCGAGGCGACGGCCGATGCCCGCCGGGAGCTCGAGGAGGCCCTCGCCGAGCGGGAGGAGGCCACGAAGGCGCTGCGTGCTGCGCGCCGCAGGGCCGCTCCGAAACTGGCCGAGCTCGTGGCCGGCAGGCTCGAGGGCCTGGCCATGGCCGGGTCAACCTTCGAGGTGCGCCTCGAGGAGTGCGAGCCCGGCCCCACCGGCGCGGACGGCGCCGAGTTCCTCGTCGCCCCGAACCCCGGCGTTCCCGCCGGCCCGGTGCGCGAGATCGCCTCCGGGGGCGAGCTCTCCCGGGTGATGCTCGCCCTCCTGGGGATCGCCAGCGACGGCTCGGGTTCCACGCTCGTCTTCGACGAGGTCGATGCCGGGATCGGCGGCAAGACGGCCAACGCCGTCGGCCAGCAGCTCGAGGCGCTGGCGATCGGCCGGCAGGTCATCTGTATCACCCACCTTCCCCAGGTGGCCTCGCTCGCCGGGCGCCACTTTGCCATCGAGAAGAGCAGCGACGGCGAAGAGTCGCGCACCGAGGTCCGGGAGCTGGGGGAGGAAGAAGTGGTCGGCGAGCTGGTGCGGATGCTGGGGGCCGGACCGGGCGACGCCGAGGCCGTCGAGCACGCCCGAAAGCTGCGCAACGCCGCGCTCCCCCCACAGGCAGACGCCGCCTAGACTCGGGCGGCCATGGCCGTCAGCCCCGCCTCCACCGCATCCCGGGCTCCCGTGAGCGGCCCGCTGCGCTCCGGCCGCCGCACCAAGCACCTGGTCAAGCGCCTGCAGCCCGGTGAGGTAGCCCTTATCGACCATGCCGACCTCGACCGGGTCTCCGCGGAGGACCTGATCGCTGCCGGCGCGGCCGCCGTCCTGAACTGCCGGACTTCCTCCTCGCTGGACTACCCCAACATGGGTCCCGCGCTCCTGGCCGACGCCGGCATTCCTCTCGTCGACCTGCCCGACGACACGCTCTTCGATGCCTGCCGGGACGGGGACGGGATCGACGTGCGCGGCGGGGAGGTCTGGCGACGCGGGGAGCTGATGGCCAGCGGGGAGCTCCTGGACCCGGCCGTGATCCGGCGGGAGACCGAGCGGCGCCGGCGGGAGATCGGCGGCGCCCTGGAGTCCTTTGCCCGAAACACCGTCGAGCACATGGTCGAGGAGCAGGACCTCCTCTCGGGCAGGATCGACCTGCCGCCGCTCCAGACCGACTTCCGTGACCGGCCGGCGCTGGTGGTCGTTCGCGGCGTCGACCACCAGGCCGACCTCCAGGCCCTGCGCTCCTACATCCGCGACCAGGACCCGGTGATCGTGGCGGTCGACGGCGGTGCCGACGCGGTCCTCGACGCCGGCTACGAGGTCGACATGCTCGTCGGTGACATGGACTCGGCCTCCGAGCGGGCGCTGGGCTGCGGCGCCGAGCTCGTGGTCCACGCCTACAGCGACGGCAGCGCCCCGGGCGGCGACCTGCTGGACCGGCTGGGCCTCAATTACGTGCTCCTCCCGGCTCCCGGCACCAGCCAGGACGTGGCCATGCTGATCGCGGCCGAGAGGGGCGCGTCGCTGATCGTCGCCGTCGGGTCGCAGTTCAACCTCGTCGAGTTCCTCGACAAGCGCCGGCAGGGAATGTCGTCGACCTTCCTGACCCGCCTTCGCCTCGGCGAGCGGATCGTTGACGCCAAGGGGGTGAGCAAGCTCTACCGGCCCAGCCCCTCGATCGGGCCCATCGCCGCGGTGCTGGGGGTAGGGCTGCTCGCGCTCGTCGCAGTGGTCATCGCCACGCCCGCCCTGCGCGGGGTGGCCGATCTCCTCTGGGTGAAGCTGCGGCTGCTGCTCGGCGGGAGCGTCTAGGGTCGCCTGCGATGTTCGACCCCCGGTACCACGCCGCATCGCTGGTTGCCGTGCTCGTGGCCCTGGTCCTGGGCCTCCTGCTCGGGGTCGCGATCGGCGATTCGGGCCTGGTCTCCTCGGCCGAGCGCAAGGTCCGCGACAGCCTCAGGCAGGACGTTCGTGACGCCCAGCAGAAGTCGGACAGCCTGGAGGCCCAGCTCCAGGCCCAGCAGCGCTACGCCACCGCGTCCTATCCGCTCCTCGTCGACGGCCGTCTCGACGGGCTCGACGTAGGCCTGGTCTTCCTGGGCGACCCGAGCGAGGCGATCACCGAGGACGTCCGCTCCGCGCTGCAGGGAACCGGGGGGCAGCTGACCGGCATCGTCTCGGTTCGCCTGCCCCCCGACCTCGAGGCGATCGCCGGGTCCGCGACCGGCCGGTTCCGCCGGATCGATTCGACCCCGCGCCTGCTCGGCCCGTTCGGCCGCCGCATCGGGGGGCAGCTGGTTCTCGGCGGTGGCCTGCTCCGGCGTGAGGCCGATGCGCTCTTCTCCGAGCGGGCCGGCAAGCTCGGCGGCTACGAGGCGGTGATCGTCGCCCGGCGCCCGGAGAAGCTGGAAGGGGACGCGGAGACCAACTCCGTGCGGCTGGAGAACTCGCTGGTGGCCGGGATCGTGGGCACCGGGGTCTCGGCGGTCGGCGTCGAGCCGTCCGGCAGCGACCCGTCACAGGCTGAGTGGTACCGAAGCCGGGGCCTGTCCAGCGTCGACGACGTCGACACCACGGCCGGCCAGGCCGCACTCGTCTTCGCCCTGGGCGGAGCCAGGGGCAGCTTCGGGACCGGGCCGCAGGCCGGGAGCCTCCTGCCGGGCCCCGAGGCCGTGCGCCGCTAGCCGGCGTCGAAGTTGAGAGCGCGGGAGTTGATGCACCAGCGCTGGCCGCTGGAACCAGGCCCGTCGTCGAAGACGTGGCCCAGGTGCCCGCCGCACCGGGCGCAGACCACCTCGGTCCTGACCATGCCGTGCGAGCTGTCGGGCCGCAGCTCGACCGCTTCGGCGACCACCGGGTCGGTGAAGCTGGGCCAGCCGGTGCCCGAGTCGAACTTGGTCTCGGAAGAGAAGAGGTCGGTGCCGCATCCCCGGCAGCGGTACATCCCGTCGTCCTTGAGGTCGACGTACTCGCCGCTGAAGGCGGGCTCGGTGGCGGCCTGGCGCAGGATCGCGTAGGCCTCGGGATCGAGCTCCTCCCGCCACTGCTCGTCGCTCTTCTGCTGGTGCTCTGCTGCGTCCATTTCCATCCTCCCCTCGGGTCCCCGTGACTCTACGAGAAAGCCCCGCCCGGCGTCCGAATTCGCCGCTAGGTTCAGACGGTGCCGGCCCTGCCGCTGATCATCGCCACTCTCGCCGCGCTGCTCCTGGCCGGCCCGGTGATCCGCTTCCTGGCCGCCGGCGGCCACCTCCGGCCCAACTACCGGGGGCGCGAGCTTCCGTGCCCGCTGGGTCTCCTGATCGTGGCCGCCGCGGTCTTCGCGCTGGCTCCGCTCGCGCTGGCCGCCGGCCTGTTCGACGCGGACACGCTCGACGTCGCCGGGCTCTTCCTCGTCCTGGGCGTGGCGCTGCTCGGCCTGGCCGACGATGCCTATGCCGGCGAGTCCCGGGGGTGGCGCGGCCACGCCCGGGCCGTGATCGGCGGCGGCTTCTCGACCGGGCTGCTCAAGGCCGCTGGGACCTTCGGCCTGGCACTGGCCTGGTCGGCGCTCAACCGGCAGGGCATCGCCGACTTCCTGCTGGCGACCCTGGTGATCGTGCTCAGCACCAACCTCTTCAACCTCCTGGACCTGCGCCCGGGGAGGTCGGTGAAGGCGTTTCTCGCCCTGGTGATCGTGGGCAGCCTTATCGCCCTTGACGCCGGGCCGCTCCTCGACCTCGGGCTCTGGGCCGGACCGATCGTCGTGGCCGGGCTGCTCGACCTGCGCGAGCGCGGCATGCTGGGGGACACCGGCTCCAACGTGGTCGGCGTGGTCGCCGGGCTCTGGCTCGTGCTGACTCTCGACACCACCGGGATGGCGAGTGCCGCCGGTGTGCTCGTTGTAATGACCGTCTACGGGGAGCTCAGGTCGATCAATTCCCTGATCGAGGGCACTCCGGGACTTCGTCACCTAGACTCAATTGGGAGAGTAAGAGCCAGTGCCTGATCGCCAGCGTAATCCCCGCCACATCTTCGTAACCGGGGGAGTGGTCTCCTCACTGGGGAAGGGCATCGCCGCCGCGTCGATCGGCCGGCTCCTCGTGAGCCGCGGCCTCACGGTTGGGCTCCAGAAGTTCGACCCTTACATCAATGTCGATCCGGGGACGATGTCGCCTTACCAGCACGGGGAGGTCTTCGTCACCGAGGACGGCGCCGAGACCGACCTCGACCTGGGCCACTACGAGCGCTTCACCGACTCAAACACCTCGCGGGCCTCCAACGTGACCGCCGGCGGCGTCTACGACTCGGTCATCCGCCGCGAGCGGCGGGGCGACTACCTCGGGGCCACCGTCCAGGTCGTTCCCCACATCACCGACGAGATCAAGAACCGGGTGCGCCTCATCGCCGAGACCAGCGCGGTCGACGTGGTCATCACCGAGATCGGCGGCACCGTGGGCGACATCGAGTCGCTTCCGTTCCTGGAGGCGATCCGCCAGTTCCCGGTCGACGTAGGTCGGCGGGACTGCATGTTCATCCACCTCACGCTCGTTCCCTACATCGGTCACGCCGGCGAGCTGAAGACGAAGCCCACCCAGCACTCGGTTAACGAGCTCAGGCGGATCGGCATCCAGCCCGACATGCTCCTCTGTCGCAGCGAGGCAGAGCTCTCCGAGGACATCCGCAGGAAGATCGCGCTCTTTGCCTCGCTCCCGGTCGATGCGGTGGTCTCGGCCAAGGACGTGGGGGACATCTACGAGGTCCCGCTCTGGTACCGCAACCAGGGCGTCGACGCATTCATCTGCGAGACCCTCGGCCTCGAGGCTCCGGAGGCCGACCTTGGCGAGTGGGAGCGAGTCGTCCAGCGCACCGCGGAGGCCGAGCAGCCGGTGAAGATCGCCCTCGTCGGAAAGTACGTCGAACTGGAGGACGCCTACAAGTCGGTCTCGGAGGCGCTGCGCCACAGCGGGGCCCATGCCGGGGCGAAGGTCGAGATCGACTGGGTCGACTCCGAGGAGCTCGCCGACGACGAGGTCGCCAGGGAGCGCCTCGGGGGAGCCGGCGGGATCCTGGTCCCCGGCGGCTTCGGGGGCAGGGGGATCGAAGGCAAGATCCGCGCGGTGAAGTTCGCGCGCGAGGAGGGGATCCCCTACCTGGGGATCTGCCTCGGCATGCAGATGGCCGTTTGCGAGTTCGCGCGCCACGTCGCCGGCATGGACGGCGCCAACTCCACCGAGTTCGACCTCGAGACCGAGTGGCCGGTCATCGACCTGCTGCCCGAGCAGAAGGAGGTCTCCGACCTCGGCGGCACGATGAGGCTCGGGGCCGACCCGATCAAGCTCCACGACGGGACCATTGCCCGCGAGATCTACGGCGAGGCGGTCGTCTACGAGCGTCACCGCCACCGGTACGAGGTCTCGATCACCCTCCGCAAGCGCCTCGAGGACGCGGGGCTCGTGGTCTGCGGGACCTCCCCCGATGAGCGCCTCGTCGAGGCCGTCGAGCTGCCGCGCGGCGAGCACCCGTTCTTCGTGGCCGCCCAGTACCACCCCGAGTTCAAGTCCCGGCCGGAGCGCCCGGCCCCGCTGTTCCGCGAGTTCGTTGCCGCGGCCCTGGACCGTTCCGGCGGCGAGCGCCTGGTCGACCCGGCGGGGGAGATCCGCGCCGGGCGCGCCTCCGGCTGAGGGCTCCGTGCGCCGCGCCTCCGAGCTGGAGCAGCGGCGCCTGGGGGAGACGTTTGCCCGGCTCTGCTCGATCTCCAGTCCCTCCGGCCACGAGCGCGGAGTGGCCGAGTACCTCCAGGCCGAGCTGGGGGCGATGGGTGTCGAGGTAAGCGAGGACGACAGCGCCGACCGGCTGGGAGGCGACTGCGGGAACCTCTTCGCCCGCGTAGGCCCCACCGACGCACCGCAGCTCCTGCTCTGTGCCCACATGGACACCGTCGGCGACGAGCGCGCCGTGCGGCCGGTTTTCCGAGACGGGGGATGGGAGAGCGACGACGAGGCGATCCTGGGGGCCGACAACAAGGCCGCGGTCGCAGTGATCGTCGAGCTGGCCCGCCGGGTGGCCATCGAGGGTGCCCCCGTGGGCGTCGAGCTCTGCTTCACGGTGCGGGAGGAGCAGGCGCTGCGGGGCGCCTACGAGGTGGACACCGGACGATTCAGCTCCGCGGTCGGGTACGTCTTCGACCACGCCACCCCGATAGGCGAGGTCATCTCGGCCTCCCCGACCTACGTCCAGTGGGAGGCGGTGCTGGAAGGGCGCGCCGCCCACGCCGGGATCAGCCCGGAGGACGGGCGCAACGCCATCGTGGCCGCCTCCCGCGCGATCGCCCGGATTCCCTCGGGGCGGATCGACGCCACCACCACGGCCAACGTCGCCGCGATCTTCGGGGGTACCGCGACCCACGGAACGAACATCGTCGCGCCGGACTGCCGCGTGACCGGGGAGGCGCGATCTCTCGAGGAAGGGGTGGCCGAGCGGCTGGCCGACGAGGTGGTCGAGGCCTTCCACGACGCCGCCAATGCCCCCGAATGCTCGTGCGACGTTGACGTGACCCTCGAGCGCTCGTTCGAGGGCTACCGCGTCGATCCCGACGAACCGGGCGCCAGGGCCGCGTTAGCCGCCCTGCGCTCCTGCGGCCACGAGCCGCTGCTCGTCGAGAGCGGAGGCGGCTCGGACGCCAACGCCTTCCGCAGCGCCGGTCTTCCCGTCATCAATCTCGCCAACGGAACCGAAAGGCCCCACATGCCCGACGAACGAGTCTCGGGCGAAGCGCTGGAGCAGATGCTGGACGTGACGATCGCGCTGACAGAGCAGGCAGGGGAAGAGCTTCGGTGAGGCTCGTCCTGCGGCGGGCGACGGTTCTCAGCTCCGAGGACTGCGTCGAAGGGGCCGAGCAGCGGCTGGTGGCCGAGGTCGAGGGCCTCGGCGAACGGGAGGCGGTCTCCGACTCCTCGCTCTACGGGCTCTCCGAGGCCGGGGACGAGGTCATCGTCAACGTCCAGGCCGGTGAGCTCGGGCTGGGCTCGGGCGGCTTCGACATCGTGCACGCCAACCTGACCCGCGGCCTGGCCGGGGAGGGGCTGGACGGCGCCCACGTGATGAAGCTCAACTACTCCTCGCTCCAGCACGCCGTCGTTCCGGTCGAGGACGAGGAGCCGCCCGCGGTCGGCGGACGCCCCGTTGCCGCCTGCCTTCTCCACGGCCAGCTTGCCCCGCTGGCGTGGGCGTTCTCCCAGGCGGCCCCGCAGGCCACGCTGGGGCTCGTCCAGGGCGCGGGAGGCGCCCTCCCCGGAAACCATTCCCGTACCGTCGTAGAGCTGCGCCGCCGCGGCCTTCTCGGGGGCTTCATCACCGCCGGGCCGGCCTACGGGGGCGAACTGGAGGCGATCACGGTTGCCGGTGCCATCGCGCACGGCCTGGGGGTGCTGGGCTGGGATGCCGTGGTCTGCGCGCCGGGGCCGGGAATCATCGGGTCGGGCTCGAGGCTGGGGAGCGGCGCGCTCGCCGCTGCCGAGGCACTGAACGCCGCCATCGGGCTCGAGGCCCTGGCGCTCCTGGTCCCCCGGCTCTCCGACAGCGACCCGCGGGAGCGCCACCGCGGCGTCTCCCACCACACCCGCACCGTCGCCTCCCTGGTACTCGGCCCGGGGCTGGTTGCCTGGCCGCTGGGTTCGGAGGCCGGGCAGCTCGGGGAGCTGGCGGCGCGCGAGGGGCAGGCCGACCTCGCGGGTTACGCGGCGAGCGGGCTGCCCACCAGCACGATGGGCCGCTCGATCGAGGAGGACCCCGCCTTCTTCGCGGCCGGCCTGGCCGGCGGCTCGGTATTGGCCGGCCTGGTGGCCGGCTGAGCCCGCACCGGCGGTTGCAGCGGCGAGGAGAGCCCGTCCGCGCGCCGAAAGCGGTTGGGTGCCCGGCACCCCTTCCCAGCCCTTCGACGGCCACGTGCGCGACTTCCTCGCGTACCTCGAGCTCGAGCGCGGCCTGTCGCGAAACACGCTGGACGCCTACCGCACCGACCTCACGCAGTACGGGGCCTGGCTCGCAGCGCGCGGCCTGGACCCGCTCGAGGCCAGTCACCCGCAGCTGGCCGGCTTTCTCGACCACCTGGTGGCCGGTGACGACGAGCGGCCGCCGGCCTCCCCGGCGACTATCCAGCGCAAGACCGCCTGCCTGCGCTCCTTCTATCGCCACCTGCGCCGCGATCAGCTGATCGACCATGACCCGACCTCCGAGCTCAAGTCGCCGGGCCGGAGCCGCCGGCTGCCCCGCGTACTCACCCGGGACGAGGTCGACCGGCTTCTGGCCGCGCCGGCCGGCGGCTCACCGGCCGCCCAGCGCGACCGTGCGCTCCTGGAGGTCATGTACGCCTGCGGCCTGCGGGCCTCCGAGGCGACCGGCCTGCGGGTGTCGGACATCGACCTCGACGAGGGCCTGTTGCGGGCGACCGGCAAGGGCTCGAAGGAGCGCCTGGTCCCGGTCGGCCGCACCGCGGTGAGCGCACTTCGCACGTGGATCCACAGCGGCCGGCCGGAGATGGTCGGCTTCCGGGAGGAGTCGGCGCTCTTCGTCAACCAGCGTGGGGGTCCGCTGAGCCGCCAGGGGCTCTACAAGATCATCCGGGGCCACGCACAGGCCGCCGGGCTGGAGGGCCGGATGAGCCCGCACACCCTGCGCCACAGCTTCGCCACCCACCTGCTCGCCGGCGGCTGTGACCTGCGAGTGCTCCAGGAGATGCTCGGCCACGCCGATATCGCCACGACGCAGATCTACACCCATCTCTCCGCCGAGCGGCTCAAGGACCAGTACTTCAGCGCCCATCCGCGGGCCCTGGCCTCCTGAACCCGCGGGCAGCAGGCGCGCCATAAGCTGGGCCGGTGCCCGAGCTTCCCGAGGTGGAGACGATCCGCCGGTCGCTGGCCCCCTTCGTCGAGGGTCGCCGGATCACGCGGCTCGAGGTCCTCGATCCCCGCTGGTGCCGGCCGGCGGCTCCCGCGGAGCTCGCCGACGCCGTCCACGGGCGCACGGTCGAAGGGCTTGCGCGCCGCGGCAAGTACCTCGTCTTCGACCTGAGCGGGGAGCTCTTCCTGGTCTGTCACCTGCGGATGACCGGCAACTTCCTCTATGACGCCCCCGAGGCGACCGACTACCAGCGGGCGGCCTTTGCCCTCGACGACGGCCACTGGCTGCGCTACTGCGACGTCCGGCGCTTCGGTACTGCCGACCTCCTTGCCGGGGAGCCCGCGCTCGAGGCCTTCTTCGCCGGCCGGCTGGGTATCGAGCCGCTCGACGGTGCCCTCGACGGCCCTGCGCTCCGGGAGCTGGCCCGCGGGCGGAGGGCGCCGGTGAAGAGCTTCCTGCTGGACCAGCGGATGGTCGCCGGCATCGGCAACATCTACGCCGACGAGGCTCTCTATCGGGCACGTATCCATCCCCTGCGCCCGGCCGGTCGTCTTCGCGCCGGCCAGTACGACGAGCTCTCGGAGGCGATCGCCGGCGCCCTGGCGGCAGGGCTGGAAGCGGGGGGAGCGACCATCGACGACTTTCGCCACCCCGACGGCCTCTACGGCTCCTTCCAGGACGAGTTCCAGGTCCACCGTCGCGAGGGAGAGCCCTGCGGGCGCTGCGGGCGGGAGATCCGGAAGCTGACCGTCGCGGGCCGCGGGACCTACGTCTGCGAGTCCTGCCAGCCCAGGCCGCGCCGTGCGGTCAGGCGGTGAGCTCGGCCAGGCGGCCGCTGGCGTCGGCCTGCTGCAGCTCGTTGAAGCCGCCGATCAGCTCCTCACCGACGAAGACCTGCGGAAAGGTCATCATGCCGGTTCGCGCCGCCAGCTCGGCCCGTCCCTCCGGGTCCTTTGAGAGATTGATCTCCTCGAACTCCAGGCCGCGGCTCTCGAGGAGCGCCTTGGCCTGGGAGCAGTAGGGGCACGGCTCCGTGGAATACATTCTGATCTCACTCATCGCACAGGCAACGCTAGCGCCTGGCGCCCCGGGGGCCTGATGCCGGGGCCGCTGCACACCGAGGCGGTGGTGCTCAGGTCGATCCGCTACGGGGAGGCCGACCGCATCCTTCACCTCTACAGCAGCGACCGTGGCCGGCTCAGTGCGATTGCGAAGGGTTCGAGGCGCTCGGGGAGCCGCTTCGGTGGACGGCTCGAGCCTTTCTTTCGCCTGAAGCTCGACCTGCACGAGGGCCGGAGCGACCTCCTGACCGTCACCGGGGCCGAGACGGTGAGCGCGTACCCGCGCCTGCGGGAGGACCCGGACGCGATCACGACGGCCGCGGTGGGCTGCGACGCGGTCTCGCGGCTCTTTGACTCCGACGAGCCCCACCCGGAGGTCTTCAACCTCCTGTGCACCTTCCTGGCCGTCCTGGACGGCAACCCGGGGCAGGCCGGGCCGGCCCTCCAGGTCGCCTTTCGGCTGAAGCTCCTGCTGGCCGCCGGGCTCGCGCCCCAGCTGCGGCAGTGCGCGCGCTGCGGGGCCGTCGAGGGGATCACCGGCTTCTCGCCGGCGGCCGGGGGAGTGGTCTGCCTCTCGTGCGAGGCCGCCTCCTTCCCGCTCGACGAGGAGGCCCACCGGTTCCTCACCGAAGCGCTCGGGACCCCTCTGGCCGAGCTCGGCGAGGCGAGCCCGAAAGCACTGCGGGCCGCGGCCCGCGCCGTCGACGAGACCGCCGAGCACCACGGCCATGTCAGGTTCCGCACGGCGGCCTGAAGTAGCGGGGGCGGGCGGAGCGCTGCAAGACTGGAAGCGGTGAATCCCCACGAGAACCCCGGCCCGGTCGCGTCGGCCTTTGCCGAGGCGATGGCCGCCCGCGAGGAGGAGACCCTCAGCCCGCTGGCCGCGCGCTCGTGGCCGGCGCGTCGCCAGGTGGCCGAGGAGGACTGCACGGTCCGTTCGCCCCTCCAGCGCGACCGCGACCGGATCGTCCACTCCAAGGCCTTCCGCCGCCTCAAGCACAAGACCCAGGTCTTCGTCTCGCCCGAGGGCGACCACTACCGCACGCGGCTCACCCACACGATCGAGGTCACCCAGATCGCCCGCACCGTGGCGCGCGCCCTGCGGCTCAACGAGGACCTGACCGAGGCGATCGGCCTGGGCCATGACCTGGGCCACCCGCCGTTCGGGCATATCGGCGAGGCGGTGCTCGACAGTGCGCTGGCCGAGCGTTTCGGTTCCGGCTTCCGCCATTACGAGCAGTCGCTCAGGGTGGTCGACGTGCTCGAGCGCGACGGCGCGGGCCTGAACCTGACCGATGACGTTCGCGACGGGATCGCCTGCCATTCCGGCCGCGCTCCCGAGCCGCGCACGCTCGAGGGGGCCATCGTCCGGCTGGTGGACCGGGTGGCGTACATCAACCACGACATCGACGACGCGCTCCGGGCCGGGGTCATCGCCGAGGCCGACCTCCCGGCCGGGCCGATTTCGGCTCTCGGCAACACCGGTTCGGCGAGGATCGACACTCTCGTCCACGACCTGATCGAGAACTCGCAGGCCGGCGGAAGCGTCGTCCAGGGGGCGGAGGCGGGTGCAGCCATGGATGAGCTTCGGAGCTGGATGTTCGACAACGTCTACCTCGGCCCCCAGGCGCGGGCCGAGCACGACCGGATCGATCGGGTGATCCGCACGCTCTTCAACCACTACAGCTCCTCGCCGGAGCTGATCCCCGATGGCGGAGGCTTTGCCGGTGACGACCTGGCGGTCCGGGTAACCGACTACATATCGGGCATGACCGACCGCTACTGCGTGCGGATATTCGAAGAGCTCACCGTCCCCGAGTCGTTTGCCACGTAGGCTCAGCGCGTGGCCCTCTACACCGACGATTCGATCGACAGGGTTCGGCAGGCCGCCGACATCGTCGAGATCGTCTCGGCCAAGAGCGAGCTCAAGCGCTCCGGGCGCCAGTACATGGGCATCTGCCCGTTTCACGACGAGCGCTCCCCGTCCTTCAGCGTCGATCCGGAGAACAAGGTCTTCCACTGCTTCGGCTGCGGTGAGGGTGGCGACCTCTTCCGCTTCATCGAGCTGACCGAAGGGGTCGACTTCCGCGGCGCCGTCGAGTTTCTCTCCGACCGCTACTCGGTCCCTCTCGAGCTCACCGACGAGGACCCCCGCTCGGCCGAGAAGCGCAAGCGTCGTGAGCGGCTGCTCGAGCTGCTCGAGCGGACGGCCGCCTTCTACGTGCGGAACTTCTGGGAGGGCGACGAGGCCGCCGAGTCGCGGGCCTACATGGCCGAGCGTGGCCTGGACGAGGCGATGCTGCGCGAGTTTCGCGTCGGCTACGCCCCCAGCGCCTGGGACCGGGTCCTGGTCGCCTCGCGCGAGGCGGGCTACAGCGAAGCCGAGCTGCTCGAGGCCGGGCTGGTTGCGCGCAACGAAAAGGGAAACGTCTACGACCGCTTCCGGCGGCGGATCACCTTCCCGCTCTGTGACCCTCGCGGTCGGGTGCTCGGGTTCGGCGCGCGCGCGGTTGGCGCCGACCAGAAGCCCAAGTACCTGAACTCATCCGACAACGCCGTCTTCCACAAGGGCCGTAACGTTTATGCCGCCGATCTCGCGCGGAGCGCCGCGGCGAAGTCCGGTGAGGTGATCCTCTGCGAGGGGTACACCGACGTGATCGCCATGCACCAGGCGGGGCTGCGCAACTGCGTCGGCCTGATGGGCACCGCGCTGACCGACGACCAGGTGGCGGCGCTTGCCCGGCTGGCCCCGACGGTCATCCTCGCCCTGGACGCCGACAGCGCGGGCCAGGAGGCGATGGTCCGCGCGGCAGGGGTTGCGGCCGGCAAGGGCCTTGAGTTGCGGGTGCTGGCGCTGCCGGGCGGAAGCGACCCGGCCGACCTGATCGAGGCCAAGGGGCCCGACTTCGTGCGGGAGCTCGCCGGCGCGTCGGTTCCGTTCGTTCGCTTCCGGGTCGACCTCGAGCTCGAGCGAGGCGACCTCTCCACGGCCGAGGGCAAGGACCGGACGGTCGCCGCCCTTGCCCCGGTGATGAAGCCCCTCCGTCCGGGCGCCCAGCGCGATGAGCTCTACGAGCTGGCCGCCGAGCGGCTCGGGGTGACCGCGGCCAAGCTCTCGGAGTGGCTCAAGAGCCCGGCCCTGCCGGCCGTGGAGGAGCGGCGCCCGACGCCCTCCGGCGAGCCGGAGACGCCGGCGACCGCCCCGCCCAGGGGACCTTCGGTGGTGGACCCGGCCTCACGGATCGAGCGGGCCTTCCTGGTGCAGTGCATCGCGCTCCCCGACGAGGGGCGTGAGGCGCTGGCGGCCATGGACATCGAGGCCGACCTGACCAACCCGGCCTTCCGGCGGATCGCCAGCCTGCTGGCCGCCGGCCAGGCGGGGGAGGAGCCGGCCGTACCGGCCGGTGACGAGGACCTCGGGCCGGTGCTCGCCGAGCTGCAGGTACGCGCCGCGCAGGCCAACGCGTCGGTCGCCGCCCTGGGCGCCGAACGGCTGCGCCTCGAGCTAGCCCGCACCGAGCGGGAGATCGCCGCGGCCAAGGGCTCGGGCGGGGACCTCGTCGGTCTCGTCGAGCGCCGCGAAGCGCTGCGCGCACAGATCGAGCGACAGGTCGAAGCCACGCTCGACCAGTCGCGGGCCGCGGACTGACCCAGGTCAGCTCCGGGGGTGGGACTCGAACCCACAACCTAACGGTTAACAGCCGTTCGCTCTGCCATTGAGCTACCCCGGATCGGCGCCCCAGGGACGCGGTCCTGCATGGTACGCAACCGGCGCAGCGGTTCAGCCGGCGGCCAGCTCCTCGATCAGCCCGGCGCAGCGCCCGCCCGCGTCGCTGGAGGCCGCCCACGCGGCCAGGCCGGCGACCCGGGCCGCCATCTCCCGGTCGGCCAGGAGGCTCTCGGTGACGGCCGCGAGCGCCTTCGGGGTGGCGAGACGGCGCGGCAGCCTCGAGCCGACACCGGCCCAGGCGATGCGGGCGGCGTTCTCGCCCTGGTCGCCGCCGTCGGGCACCGCGATGGGCACGCACCCCGACGAGAGAGCCCGAACCAGGGTTCCGTGGCCGCCGTGGCAGATCACCGCATCGCAGCGGGGCATGGTCCTGGCGTAGCTGAGCCACTCGACCACCCTCACCCCGGGCCCGTCGTGAACCGGGAACGGGGGCAGGCGCCGGTTCCAGGTGGCGATCACCCGCACCCCCTCCAGCTGCGCCAGCCCCTCCAGGGATCGACCCAGGAGTCGTTGCGCGGGGTCCTGGGCCGTGGACGGCGCCACCAGCACCAGCGGCCCGTCGCCCTCGGGCAGCTCGACCTCGGGGAAGGCCGGTTCCCACATCAACGGGCCGACCACGTGGGTGCCCGGCTCGGGGGCACGCGGATACTCGAGCTGCGGGAAGGTGGCCACCATCGCCAGGTCGGGCGAGATTCCGCCGTGCAGGCGCTCCACAGGCGCAAGCCCCACCCGGCGGCGCGTCTCGTTCAGCTCGTCGCGTCCCTGCCGCAGCCCCCGGTCGGTCAGCGGGTGCAGCACGGCCCATGCCCGGCGCCCCAGGGCAGTGCGCGGCAGCCGGGCGCCTACCGAATAGGGCGGGGCTCCCCGCGCCGTGCGCGGGTCTACGTGGGGGACCAGCGTGGCCACGGGAAGGCCGAGCTGTTCCCCGGCAAGCGCCGGGGCCAGGGTGAGGATGTCGTGGACGACGACGTCGGGCCGGGCCTCCTCGACCGCGGGGCGCGTCTCCTGCACCGCCTTGACCACGGCCTCGTAGGGCTTCATCGGCTGTTCGCGCGTCGGGAAGGTCGGGTACTCCGGGGCGGGAACGAAGCCGAGGCCCTCGGCTTCGCAGTCGGTCCGCCATCGCTCGGCGGTCTCGATGACCACCGAGTGGCCACGGGCCCTCAGGGCCCGGCCGAGGGCGATCATCGGGAAGGCATGCCCCGGGTCCCCGAAGGCTCCCAGGAAGGCCTTCATCGCGCCCTCAGGCGTTGAGCTCGGCCAGCAGGCGGAGCTGCTCGATCCGCTCGTCCCGGGTGAAGGCGATGGGGGATACCCCCAGGGTGCCGACGCCGGCGTCGCGGTAGGCGGCGATCCGGTCGCGGACCAGGTCGGCCGGCCCGCAGAGGGAGACCATGTCGATCAGCTCGTCGGGGATGGCGGCCATCGCCTCGTCCTTCTTGCCGTCGAGATAGAGGTCCTGGATCTCCCGGGCGGCGTCCTCGAAGCCGTAGCGCTGGACGAGCTGGTTGTAGAAGTTCTTGTCGCGGGACCCCATGCCGCCGACGTATAGGCCGATGAACGGCCGCATCAGGTTCCGGGCGGCGTCGAGGTCGTCGGAGACGTAGGCCTGGACGGTCGGAGCGATCTCCACGTCGGCCAGGGTCTTTCCACCGCCGGCCCGCTCGACGCCCTTCTCCAGCTCCGCGCGCATGATCGAGACGTGCTCGGGGGAGAACAGGGTGGGAATCACGCCGTCGGCGATCTCGCCGGCCAGCTGGGTGTTCTTCGGGCCGATGGCGGCGATGAAGATGGGGATCTCGTCCTGGGCCGTCCCGATCGTGAGCTTGAGCGCCTTGCCGGGGCCGTCGGGCAGCGGCAGCTCGAGGGTCTCGCCCTGGTACTCGACCCGCTCGCGCGCGAGTGCCTGGCGAAGCACGGCGACGTAATCGCGGGTGCGGGCCAGCTGCTTGGCAAAGCGCACCCCGTGCCACCCCTCGGAGACCTGGGGGCCCGAAGAGCCGATGCCGAGGATCATGCGCCCGTCCGAGAGCTGGTCGATGGTGGCGGCGGTCATCGCCGTCATCGCCGCCGAACGGCCGGGCATCTGGAAGATCGCCGAGCCCAGCCGGATCGTCTCGGTCTGGGCGGCCAGCCAGCCCAGGATGGTCGCCGCATCCGAGCCGTAGGCTTCCGCGGTCCAGACCGAGTCGTACCCCAGGCGTTCGGCCTCCTGGACGATGGAGAGCTGGTCCTCGCTGGTCAGGCCCAGGCCCCAGTAACCGATGTGGGTTCCGAGCTTCATCAGGACTGGCCGATCCCGGGGATCTGCAGGCCGCCGGGCTGCTCGAACTGGATCTCGGGGATCATGCAGCCGGGGCTTACCGACAGCAGGTAGCGCACCGCCCCGGCGATGTCCTCGGGGCGGATCATCTCCTCGGCCGGGACATGCTCCTTGATGAAGTCGGTCATCGGCGTGTCCACGAAGCCAGGGCAGAGTGCCGTGTTGCGGATCCCGGCCGAGCCGAGCTCCTTGTTCATCGCCTGCGTGAAGCCGATCACGCCGTGCTTGGTCGCCGAGTAGACCGAGAGGAAGGCCTCGCCGCGGATGCCCGAGATCGAGGAGAGGTTCACGACCAGCGCCTCCTTGTGCTCCTCGGCCGCCTTGCGCAGCATCGGCAGGCACTCGCGGTAGAAGAGGAAGATTGAGCGCAGGTTCACGTTCAGCTGCATGTCGACGCGCTTGGTGGTCAGCCCGTCGGCCAGTTCGCCGAAGCCCACGCCGGCGTTGTTGATCAGCACGTCCAGTCGCCCGAAACGCGACTCGTGCGCACCGACGATGTCGACGATCGCCTCCTCGCTGCCCACGTCGGCCGCGATCGCCTGCAGGACAATCCCTTCGGCCTCGAGGCCTGCGGCGGCCTGCTCGAGCTTCTCGGGGCGCCGGCCGACGACGGTGAGCTCGTAGCCTTCCTCGCCGAGCATCCGGGCGATCGCCAGCCCGATTCCGCTCGAGGCGCCGGTTACCAGTGCTGCCCTTGCCGCCATCGTTCCTCCCGTTGCTCGCTTGCCCGGCGTATTCGATCACAGTGCGCGCGCGGGCGGGGGCCCGGCTCCGGCGCGAGGCCGGATGCCTAGACTGGGCACCGTGAAGCTCGCTGCGCCGATCTGCGTCATTGCCGCTGCCTGCCTTGTGGCCGGGTGCGGCTCCTCGGGCAGCGAGACGGCCGATGCCCCTCCGGGCACGGTGGCCAGCGCCGACACGGCCCGGGCAGAGTTTCCCTCCCCGCAGGGCAAGACGATCGAGGACATCGCCCCGAAGGGTGAAGGGCTCGTTCTCGCGCCCAGCACCTCGGTCATGGAGACCGGGGCCAGCCGTTACGGCTTCGCCATCTTCGACACTGCGCGCAAGCAGATAAGCGGTGCGCCGGTGGCGATCTACGTCTCCCGCAAGGACGGCACCGGCCTGAAGGGCCCGTACGTCGCCCGCAGCGAGTCGATCGAGGTCAAGCCGCAGTTCCAGAGCCTCACCTCAAGCCAGGACCCGGACTCGGCCAAGAGCGTTTACGTGGCGCAGGTGCCGGTGCAGAAGAAGGGCAGCTACCTCGCCGCCGCCGTCGTGCGGCTCGACGGACGCAATGTCGTTACCTCCCCCTTCGAGTTCAAGGCCGGGGCCTCGGGCGGCCCGCCCAGGCCCGGCGAGCAGGCGCCCAAGGTTCACACCCCGACCCTTTCCGACGTGGCCGGGGACGCCGCGCGGATCTCGACCCGGGAGCCGGCGGCCAAGTCTCTCCTGCAGGAGGACTTCTTCGACGTTTACGGCAAGCGCCCGGTGGCCCTGCTGTTCGCCACCCCGGCCCTCTGCCAGAGCAGGGTCTGCGCGCCGGTGGTAGACGCCCTCGCCCAGGCGCAGGCCGAGGACAGCTCCGGCCGCACGGCCTACATCGCCAACGAGATCTACGAGGAGAACCGGGTCGACCGGGGCCTGCGCTCCCAGCCGGCGGCCTTCGGCCTGCCGACCGAACCGTGGCTCTTCGTGATCGACGCCAACGGGCGGGTCGTCGAGCGGATCGAGGGCGCCTTCTCGGTGGCCGAGCTCAAGCGGGCCGTCGCCCGCGCCGGCGGCTAGTTGATCCGCAGGCCGGAGATGGCCCGCGAGATGACGAGCCGCTGGATCTCCGAGGTGCCCTCGAAGATGGTGTAGATCTTGGCGTCGCGGTGCCAGCGCTCTACCGGGTACTCGCGGGCGTAGCCGTTGCCGCCGAGTATCTGGATCGCCCGCTCGGTTACCCAGACCGCCACCTCGCCGGCCTTGAGCTTGCTCATCGAGCCCTCGGCGGCGGTGAACTCCTGGCCGGTGCGGCCCATCCACGAGGCTCTCCAGACGAGGAGCCGGGCGGCATCGATCTCGGTCTTCATGTCGGCGAGCATGAAGGCGATCGACTGGTTCTCGATGATGGGACGGCCGAACTGCTCGCGCTCCTTGGCGTACTGAAGGGCGTACTCGTAGGCGGCGCGGGCGATGCCGACGGCCTGGGCGCCGACGGTGGGGCGGCTGGCCTCGAAGGTGGCCATCGCCGCCTGGGTGCGGGCCTGGGTGCCTTCCCGGGCCCGGGCGAGGCGCTCGTCGAGCTTCTCCTTGCCTCCCAGCACGTTGGCCGCCGGGATGCGGACGTCGTCGAGGATCACCTCGGCGGTGTGGGAGGCGCGGATGCCGTGCTTCTTGACCTTGACCCCCTGGGAGAGTCCCGGCGTGCCGGGGGGAATGACGAAGGCCGCCTGCCCGCGCGAGCCCAGCTCCGGGTCGACCGAGGCGACGACCACGTGGACCGCGGCGATGCCTCCGTTGGTGGCCCAGGCCTTCTGGCCGTTCAGCACCCACTCCCCGGTCTTCTCGTCGAACCTCGCCCGGGTGCGCAGGGAGGAGACGTCGGAGCCGGCGTCGGGCTCCGAGACGCAGAAGGCCGCGACCTCCGGATCATCGACCGTCCCGAAGCACTGCGGAATCCACTCGCCGATCTGCTCGTTGGTGCCCTGGGTGAAGATGGAGGCGACCGCGAGCGAGGTTCCGAAGATCGACATCCCGATCCCCGCGTCGCCCCAGAAGAGCTCCTCGTTGACGACCGGCATCGTCAGGCCCGTCGGGTCGGCGAAGAACTGGGCGATCCCCTCGAAACCGTAGAGCCCCACCTTGGCCGCCTCCTGGATGATCGGCCAGGGGGTCTCCTCCCGCTCGTCCCACTCCTCGCCGGCCGGGCGGACCACGTTCTCGGCAAAGCCGTGCGCCCAGTCCCGGACCTCCTTCTGCTCTTCCGAGAGGGCGAGGTTGAAGGGGATCTCGGCCTCCGCGGTAGCGGTGGCGTCTTCCGGAGCCTGCTGGGTATCGGTCATGGCCCCAGCATAACTGACCGCGCGGTCAGTTAGTTGGGAGGCGTCTGCGGCCGGCCGCCCTCGTGATCGGACCAGCGGTATTCGGTGTGATCGGCCATCTCGCTGATCGCGAACGCCGAGAAGGCCAGCAGCTCCGAGCGCTCCAGCTCCCTCAGCACGTCCCAGACGCTGCCGGGCCCCTCGCGCCCGGAGAGGGCACAGAGGGCGTCAAGGGCCGTGGCCGCGCGGGAGAGCGAGCGCTCCCGGTCATGGGAGGGGGTTTCCGCGCGCAGCTCCTCCAGTGCGGCGCTGCGGATCATCGCCTCGATGTCCTCTGCCTCCATGTTTATGCGTTCTGCCACGGAAAACAGGTTATTGGCGGCAGGAACCGGGCCGTTGTGCGTCGAATCAGTTCCGGCCATGAGCCGAACCAGCGCAACCGCCAGCAAGCAGCGTCGGGAGACCCCCGGTCACCAGGCCCTTTCGGCCTACATCGAGGCCCGTTTCGACGAGTTCTCCCGGTCCCAGAAGGACGTGGCCCAGTACATCGTCGACCACCTCGACGAGGTGGCCTTCCAGACCGCCGAGGAGCTGGCGCGCCGCGCCAACACCTCGAGCTCGACCGTCGTCCGGTTCTCCCAGGCACTGGGCTTCGAAGGTTTCCCCGAGCTCCAGGCATCGGCCCGTGAGGAGTACCGCCGGCGCGTAGCCAGCGGCGAGGAGGGTGGGGGCTCTTCGTCCGAGCCGCTCTTCGCCCTGGACCAGAACGAGTTCGAGACGGCGATCGTCGCCGACCACCTCAACGTCGAGGAGACCGCCCGCAAGGTTTCCCGCCGGGACGTCGAGGCGGCCATCGACTCGATCGCCGAATCTCCCCGGGTGCTCGTGGTGGGAACCGACCAGATGGCTTTCTTCGCCAGCTACCTGCGCCACCTCCTGATGCTCCTCGACATCGAGGCCGAGACCGTTGCCTCTCCCTCCCAGGAGGCCCTCGGGCGCCTGTCGCGCATCGACGAGGACAGCCTCGTGATCGGGCTCGGGGCCGGGCGACCGCACCCTCTCGTCATCCGGGCCATGAAGCTCGCCCGCCACCGCAAGGGCAGCACCATCGCCATCACCGACGCCACCCTCTCCGACGTGGCCAAGCTCGCCCAGGTCCAGCTCTACTACTCCTCCAACTCTCCCGCATACGTGCGCTCGCACACCGCGCTGCTCTCCCTGATCCAGGCCCTGGCCTACGGCGTCTACAGCCGGGACACCGAGCGCTACGCCGATCGCATCAAGGCCTTCCGCCTCAAGTAGCCGCAAGGCGTCGGCCGTTACTGGTCCCGCGGGCGCGGCGGGCCGTAGAATCATCAGCATGCGCGACGAAGCGACCTTTCAGGTAAAGGCCGGCCTGGCCGAGATGCTCAAGGGCGGCGTCATCATGGACGTCGTCGACGCCGAGCAGGCCCGCATCGCCGAGGCGGCCGGGGCCTGCGCGGTCATGGCCCTGGAGCGGGTGCCGTCCGACATCCGCCGCGACGGCGGCGTGGCCCGCATGAGCGACCCGCAGATGATCCGCGGGATCCAGGAGGCGGTGACCATTCCCGTGATGGCCAAGGCGCGCATCGGCCACTTCGCCGAGGCGCAGGTCCTGGAGGCGCTGGAGGTCGACTACATCGACGAGTCCGAGGTCCTTACGCCGGCCGACGAGGCAAACCACATCGACAAGTGGCCGTTCAGGGTGCCTTTCGTCTGCGGGGCCACCAACCTCGGCGAGGCCCTGAGGCGTATCGCCGAAGGCGCCGCCATGATCCGCTCGAAGGGGGAGGCCGGCACCGGCGACATCGTCGAGGCCGTGCGCCACCTGCGCACCATCAACGGGGAGATCCGGCGCCTGGGGACCCTCGACGAGGCCCAGCTGGCCACCGCCGCCAAGGAGCACGGAGCCCCGGTAGACCTGGTTCGCCAGGTGGCCCGGGACGGCAAGCTTCCGGTGGTTCTCTTCTGCGCCGGCGGTATCGCCACCCCGGCCGACGCCTCGCTGGTGATGCAGCTCGGCGCCGAAGGCGTGTTCGTCGGCTCGGGAATCTTCAAGAGCGAAGACCCGGAGCGCCGCGGGGCCGCGATCGTCGAGGCCACCACCCACTTCGCCGACGCCGAACGGGTGCTCGGCGCCTCCGACGGGCTCGGGGCGGCCATGGACTCTCTCGAGGCCAGCAAGCTCGAGGGAGACCAGGTCCTCAGCACCCGCGGCTGGTGAGCGCAGCGGCAGGCGCGGGTTCCCCGACCGTCGGGGTGCTCGCCCTGCAGGGAGACTTCGAGGCCCACGGCTCCATGCTCCGGCGCGCCGGAGCAGGCGTGGAAGAGGTTCGGGTCCCCGCCGACCTGCTGGGCCTCGACGCGCTGGTTCTCCCGGGCGGCGAGTCGACGACGATGGCCCTGGGGATCGAGCGCGAGGGCCTGGCCGGCCCGCTGCAGGATTTCTGTTCGAGCGGCCGTCCCGTGCTGGCGACCTGCGCCGGGATGATCATCCTCGGCCGGGACCACCTCGGCGTCCTCGACGCCTCGGTCCGGCGCAACGCCTTCGGCCGCCAGGTTCGCAGCTTCGAGCAGGAGGTCGACCTCGGCCTGGACGGCGGCCCGGTCCGTGCCGCGTTCATCCGTGCGCCGTGGGTCGACGAGTGGGGGCCCCAGGTCGAGGTCCTGGCCGAGGTTGACGGCCACCCGGTGGCCGTGCGCCAGGGGCCCGTCCTGGCCGTCGCCTTTCACCCGGAGATCGCCGGCGATGAGCGGCTCCACCGCGCGCTGGTCGAGGATGCGGCCACGGCCCGGACACGATCGGGCCTGACCTGAGCCACCCCGTCCTCATCAACGGCCGCGCAGCCGTGCGCAGCCGGTACGGGGGCGTCGAGCTCTGGGCCCGCGAGCTCTCCGCCCGCCTGCCCGCGATCGCCCCCGATCGCTACCGGGTCGTCGCGCCGCCGGCGCTCCTTGCCGGGCCGGCCGGGCAGCCATGGGAGCAGGTGGTACTTCCGGGTGGCGCGAGAATTGCCGGTGCTTCCCTGATCCTGGGCCCCGCCAACCTTGCCCCGCTGGCCTACGGGGGGAACGTCGTGGTGATCCACGATGCCGCCGCCATCCGGGAACCCGAGTGGTATTCGCCGACCTACGCCAGGTGGCAGCGCATGGTGATGCCGAGGATCGCCCGGGGGGCCAAGGCGGTGATCGTTCCCAGCGAGTTCTCGAAGGACGAGGTGGTGGAGCTCCTCGGCGTCGACCCCCTTCGCGTCTCGGTGATTCCGGGCGGCGTGGACGACCGCTTCTCGCCGGACGTCGACCCGGAACCGGCAGCACTCGCCCTGGGCCTGGCGAAGCCGTACGTGCTGTCGGTGGGGGGCATGACCTCGCGGAAGAACTTTGGCGTCCTGGAGGAGGTGGCCTCCGCGCTCGCGGCCGACGGCGTCGAGGTCGTCGTCGCCGGGGAGGAGCGCAGGGAGCTCGAGGGCGTCCTTCCCGTCGGGCTTCGTTACCTGGGAAGGGTGCCCGACGCCCTCCTGCCCGGGCTCTATGCCGGAGCGCAGGCGTTCGTCCTGCCTTCCCTGCACGAGGGGTTCGGCTTGACCGCGCTGGAGGCGATGAAGAGCGGGCTGCCGGTCGTGGTGTCCAACCGTGGCGCGCTCCCCGAGCTCTGCGGCGATGCTGCCACCTGCGTCGACCCGCTCGATGCGGAAGCAATTGCCGGCGCGCTGCGGGAGGCGATCGCCACGGAAGCGCCCGTGCCGGCGGCCGTTGAGCGGGCGAACGGCTTCAGCTGGGCACAGACCGCCGCGCGGGTCGACGCGCTCGTCGGCGAGCTGCTCGCAGGCTCCCGGGCCTAGGAGGTCGCGAAGCGCACCACGCCGGCGTCCTCGTCGACCACGACCTCGCCTGCGGCCCTGAGCAGGTCGACGTGCCCCAGGATCTCCGAGAGCGTGAGGTAGGCCTGGGTGACCGCGACGTTTCCCCACATCCTTTCGGCGACCTCGTGGGCGGTGGCCGGGCCATCGGCCAGCATCCCGAGGATCTTTGCCGCGCGCCGCTCGTGAAGGGCGCGGCGTTCGGCGATCAGCAAGCGGTAATCGTCGAAGGCCGGGCCGTGGCCCCCCAGCACCGCAACGACTCCCTCCATCTTCTCGGTGAGCGCCAGAGATTCGAGGTAGATCTCGAGCTGGTGCGGGCGCTCCAGCGCTTCGGCGGCTGGGTCGCCCGGCAGGCCCCAGTCGAGCCGGCGGGCGATCAGGGGATTGGAGGAGACGTCGGCCAGGAGGTGGTCCCCGCCTATCAGCACGCCCGCCCCGCGGTCCAGGAAGACGGTGTCCGAGGGCGAGTGTCCGGGGCGGGCATGGACCTCGAGCTCGCGGCCGGCGAAACCGAGGGTGTCACCGTCGGCGAGGGCCACGTCGGGAGTCACCGGTGCGCCCCAGCCCCGGAACGATGCCGAGACGGCCTGCAGGGCCAGCCGCACGTCGTCGGGAATCCCGTGCCTGGCCATCACGCGCTCGGCGAAGGCGTCCTCGGCGGCCATCCAGCCGGAGTAGTTCTCCAGGCAGGGGCCCAGCCCCTCGATGGCGACCACTTCGGCGCCGGAGCCGCGGGCCAGCACTCCGGCCAGGCCGATGTGGTCCATGTGCTGATGGGTGAGGAGGATCCGGTCGATCTCCTCCACGGTCCGGCCCAGCGAGGCCAGCCCCGCCCCGAGCGCCTCCAGCGCCAGGCCCGAGTTCGGGCCGGTATCGATGAGGGTCAGCGGTTCATCGTCAACCAGGTAAAGGTTGACCGGGCCGACCAGAAACGGGGTCGGGATCGGTATGCAGTGAATGCCGGCCCCGGCGGCGATGGCGGCCTCGGGCGCCTGCGGGTCCCAGCGGCCGCTCATCCGCGGATGATTTCCAGCACCTCGTCGCGCCTGGCCTCCATGTCCTCCTGCGAGACGAGCGACTCGAGGCAGAGGCGCAGGAGCGGCTCGGTGTTGGATGCGCGGACGTTGAAGTGCCAGTCCTCGAAGTCCACGCTGACGCCGTCGATGTGGCTGATCTCGGCGCCCTGCGCTGCGTAGATCTCCTCGATCTCGTCCATCTTGGCCTGTGCGTCGGCGACCTCGGAGTTGATCTCGCCGCTGATGAAGTAGGTCGAACGAAGCCCTTCGAGCATCTCACTGAGGCCCTTGCCGGACCTGGAGATCTGCTCGAGCATCAGCAGGGCGGGAATGGTGCCGGAGTCGGCGCAGTAGAAGTCGCGGAAGTAGTAGTGGCCGGAGACCTCGCCGCCGAAGATTGCATCCTCCTCGCGCATGCGCGTCTTAAAGAAGGCGTGGCCCACCCGGTTGGGGAGTGCCGTTCCGCCGAGGCGCTCGACGGTGTCGCGCACCGCCCGTGAGGCCCGCACGTCGTAGAGGATCAGCGAGCCGGGGTCCTTCTCCAGGAGGTTCTCGGCCAGCAGTGCCGTCAGGAAGTCGCCGTCAACGAAGCGGCCGGTGTCGTCGATGAAGAAGCAGCGGTCGGCATCACCGTCCCAGGCAATTCCCAGGTCGGCCCCGGTCTCCAGGACGCGGTCGATGATGAACTGCCGGTTCTCGGGCAGCAGGGGGTTGGGCTCGTGCCCGGGGAAGTTGCCGTCGGGGACGAAGTAGTTCTCGTCGAGGTCGAGCTTCAGGTAGCGCAGGATCGGGCCCACCATGGGGCCGGCCATCCCGTTGCCGCCGTCCACCACCACCTTCAGCGGCTTGACGGCGCCAGGGTCGATGAACTTGAGGGCGTCGGCGCCAAACGGGTTGTAGACCTTCTTCGTCTCGGAGGTCCCGCCGCCGGGCGCCGGTCCGAGACCGGCGTCGATCAGCCGCCGGATCTCCGCTATGCCGCTGTCACCGGAGAGGGCGATGGCGCCCTGCTTGACCAGCTTGGCCCCGGTGTAGGCCTTCGGGTTGTGGGAGGCGGTGCACATCAGGCCCCCGTCGAGCTCGCGGCTGCCCACGAGCCAGTAGAGCATCTCGGTGCCGACCTCACCGATATCGATCACGTGCGCGCCTTCGGCCATTATTCCCGCGCGGTAACGCTCGGTCAGCTCTGCCGCGGGGAGCCTCATGTCGTGGCCGAGGCCGATTCCCAAGTCGTCGGTGGCCTTGCCGGAGAGCTCTCCGATCACGCGGGTGAACGCGCGCCCGACCTGCTCGGCGAGGTCCCCGTCGATCTCATCGCCGTAGATCCCGCGAATGTCGTAGGCCTTGAAGATCCCCTCCGGCGCGCTCATGGCGCCCCAGCCTAGCCCGTGGGATCGAGGCGCCGGGCGACGCCCGCGCCTCTCTCGTGCGACCATCACCGGCCGATGGCCGATCCGCCCGACACCCCGGTCGCGATCCTCTGCGGAGGGCGCGGAACGCGCCTCAGTGGGGACGGGGCGGCGCTGGCCAAGCCCCTGGTGGAGATCGGCGGCCACCCGATCGTCTGGCACGTGGTGATGCTCTACCAGTCGGCCGGCTTCAGGGACTTCACGCTCCTGACCGGGTTCCTGGGCGATCAGGTGGCGAGCTTTGCCGACGAGACCGACTGGCCGGACGGGGTCACGGTGACTGCGATCGATACCGGGGAGGACACGCCGACCGGAGGCCGTGTGCTTGCCGCGCGGGAGCGCCTCGGGGACGGGACCTTCTGCCTCACCTACGCCGACGGCCTAACCGATGCCGACCTTGCGTCGGTCCTCAGCGACCATCGGGCCAGCGGCGCGCAGGCCACGGTGACCGCCGTGCGCCCGGAGCTGCCCTTCGGGGTCGTCCGGCTCGCAGCCGACGGGGAGGTCACCGGCTTTGCGGAGAAGCCCCGAATGGCTGACTGGGTCAATGGCGGCTTCATCTGTGGTGAAGCGGGCCTGCTGGACGTGCTGGAACCGGACGGGCCGCTCGAAGGGGTCCCTCTGGAAACGCTCGCCGCAAGCGCGGAGCTCCATGCCTACCGGCATGACGGATTCTGGGCCTGCATGGATACTTACAAGGAGGCGGCGATGCTGAACGGCCTGTGGGAACGGGGCGAGGCCCCGTGGTGCCGGTGGTAGCCGGCGGCTTCGGCAAGAGCGTGGAAGGCAGCTCGGTCCTCGTTACCGGGGGCCACGGCCTCCTGGGCTCCTGGCTCTGTGAGCGGCTGCTCGCCCTGGGGGCCGGTGTCACCGTCCTGCGCCGCGAGCCCGAGCCGGCCAGTGCGCTCGTCCTCACCGGAAACGAAGAGCGGTGTGACGTTGTCGACGGCGACCTGCTCGATGCTTCCCTCCTTGAGCATGTCGTCGCCGAACGGGAGGTCGACACCGTGGTTCACCTGGCGGCGCAGGCGATCGTCGGGGTGGCCAGGACGTCGCCCCGCTCCACCTTCGAGGCGAACGTGGTGGGCACCTGGAATGTCCTGGAGGCCGCACGGCTGGCCGGCGTAGGCCGGGTGGTGGTGGCGTCCTCCGACAAGGCCTACGGCCCGAGCGACGTCCTTCCCTACGTGGAGGAGCTTCCACTGCGCGCCCAGTTCCCGTACGACGCTTCGAAGGCGGCCGCCGACCTCATTGCACGCTCCTACTGGCACACCTACGGGCTGCCGGTGGCCGTCACGAGGCTGGCCAACCTCTATGGCGGCGGTGACCAGAACCGCTCGCGGCTGGTGCCCGAGGCCATGGGCGCTGTCCTCGAGGAGCGCCGGCCGGTGGTGCGCTCCGATGGATCCCCCGAGCGTGACTACCTCTACGCCGAGGACGCCGCCGAGGCGTACCTCGCGGTCCTCGACCTCCTGGCCGCGGGCGAGGGTGCCGGGGAGGCGTTCAATGCCGGGAGCGGCGTGCCAAGGCGGGCGATCGAGGTGGTCGAGGAGATCCTCCGGGTCGCCGGGTCGGACCTCGAGCCCGAAATCCAGGGAACCGGGGTGCCGCAGGGCGAGATCGAGCGCCAGGTGATCGACTCCTCGAGGCTCGAGGCGGCAACGGGCTGGAAGGCCACAACCCCGCTCGAGGACGGCCTTGCCAGGACGCTGGCCTGGTACCGGGAGTATCCGCAGGCGCTCGGAATCTGAGAGCCCCCGACGCAGGCCAATAAGATCCCGGG
>JBJTBE010000009.1:0-5755 GCA_046091165.1 Solirubrobacterales bacterium
GGCTGGTTCCTGGCCTCGGCGGCGCGCAACGCGGTGGTGGGCAGCCGTTACAGCGAGCAGCTCGAAGGCGTGACCGCCGGCCAGATCATGGACATGAGCCCCGTGGTCGTGCCGGCGACGGTGAGCGTCGCCGACGCCCAGGCCGAGTTCTTCGCGCGCTTCCCGTGGCCCTGGTTTGCCGTCGTCGACGAGCTCGGCCGGCTCGAGGGGATCCTGCGCTCCGAGCAGGTGGACGCCGCGCTGGCCGAGGGCCGCGGCGGCGAGCCGGTCCGGGCGATCCTCGACCCGTCGCAGGCCGAGGCCAGCGCCGTCGGCCGCGAGACGCCGGTCGAAAACCTCCTGGGCCTCGAAGCCCTGCGACGCCTGGGCGCGGTAATCGTGATCGACCCCGACCACCGCCTCTGCGGGGTGGTTACCGAGGAGGAGCTCTCCCGCGCGCTGGCCACCTCGTCGCCCCGCCGCTACTGACCGGGCAGCCCTGCCGCGCGCAGCCGGCGGGCCGCGCCAATCCCGCCCCCGATTATCGGTATTGGCGCGAGCCGTAAGGGCCCGTCGCCCGTATACGATGCAGGCGGCCGGAGCTTTGGGGCTGTGGCCGAACGCGACGAAAGAACAGAGACGACCGAATGCCCGAACAGGACGTACTGATCATCGGCGCCGGCCTGGCCGGCCAGCGCGCTGCCATCGCCGCCGCGGAGGCCGGCGCTTCGGTGGCGATCCTCTCCAAGGTCCACCCCGTCCGCTCCCACTCGGTGGCGGCCGCCGGCGGCATCAACGCTGCCATCAATCCGTCCGACGACTGGCGCTCGCACGCCTACGACACGGTCAAGGGTTCCGACTTCCTCGGAGACCAGGACGCGATCGAGGCGATGTGCCGCGAGGCTCCCGCCGAGGTCATGTGGCTCGAACACGCGGGGGTCACCTTCCACCGCAACGAGAAGGGCGAGATGGACCTCCGCGCCTTCGGCGGCGCCTCGATGAAGCGCACCGCCTACGTGGCCGACATCACCGGCCAGGCCCTGCTGCACGTCCTCTACGAGCAGCTCATGAAGTTCCACGAGGTGATCGACCGCTACGAGGAGTGGTTCGTCACCTCCCTGATCGTCAACGATGAAGGCCACTGCGTCGGCGCCGTGGCCCGGGACGTGCGCGACGGCCACATGGAGACCTTCACCGCCAAGAGCGTGATCCTCGCCTCCGGCGGCGCCGGCCAGTGCTTCTCCCCCACCACCAACGCCCTGATCTGCACCGGCGACGGGATCGCCCAGGCCTACCAGGCCGGCGCGCCGCTGATGGACATGGAGATGATCCAGTACCACCCGACGACGCTCGCCGAGAACGGCTTCCTGATCACCGAGGGCGCCCGCGGCGAGGGAGCGCACCTCCTCAACTCCGAGGGCGAGCGCTTCATGGAGAAGTACGCGCCCAACAAGATGGAGCTCGCCTCGCGCGACGTGGTCTCGCGCGCCGAGCAGACCGAGATCAACGAGGGCCGCGGCGTCGGCCCCGACGGTCGCGGCATCTACCTCGACATCACCGTGGTGCCGCGCAAGCGCACGCTCGAGGCGCTCCGCGAGATCGTCAATATCGGCAAGGACTTCGCCGGCGTCGACATCACCCGCGAGCCGATCGTGATCCAGCCCGGGATGCACTACATCATGGGCGGCGTCAAGACCGACATCCACGGCGCCACGCCGGTCCCCGGCCTCTACGCCGCCGGGGAGGTCGCCTGCGTCTCGGTCCACGGCGGCAACCGCCTGGGGGCCAACTCGCTGCTCGACACGCTCATCTTCGGCCGCCGCTCCGGCGAGCACGCCGCCAGGCGCGCCCTGACCATGGCGATGCCCGAGGCCTCCAGCGAGCCGCTGCGCCGCGACGAGGCAATGATCCAGGAGATCCTCGCGCGCCCCAAGAGCGGCCCCCGGATCTCGGAGATCAAGCGCGAGCTCGGCGAGACGATGAACCGCTACGCCGCCGTCTACCGCGACGAGGCGGGCCTGCAGACCGCCCTGGAGATCGTCCGGCGCCTCAAGGAGCAGGCCCACAGCGCCTGGGTGGACGACAAGGGCACCGTCTTCAACCAGGACGTGCTGGGTGCGATCGAGCTCGACTACATGCTCGACTGCTCAGAGGCGATCGTCATGGCCTCGCTCGAGCGCCGGGAGTCGCGCGGGGCACAGTTCCGCACCGACTTCCCCGAGCGCAACGACGAGGAGTGGCTCAAGCACATCGACGTCTCGCGCAACGGCGGCGAGGAGCCCCACATCTCCTACTCGCCGGTGACGATCACCCAGTGGCAGCCCGAAGAGCGCAAGTACTAGCCCCCAACCAGAGGAACCATGGCCGAATTCACCCTCAGGATCCGTCGCTACGACCCGCAGTCGGGGGACGCCCCCTACTGGGACGAGCGCACCGTGGACCTCGAGCCGCACCGCTCCGTGCTCGAGGGAATCCTCCAGGCCCGTAACGAGCAGGACGGCTCGATCGGCGTGCGCTGCTCCTGCCGCTCGGCGATCTGCGGCTCCTGCGGCGTGCGGATCAACGGCCAGCCCGGCCTGGCCTGCCACACCCACCTCGACAAGGCCCTCGAGGGGTCGAAGGACGGGGTGATCGAGGTCGAGCCGATGGGCAACATGCCGGTCATCCGCGACCTGATCGTCGACATGGACGCGGTCCACTGGAAGAAGATCCAGCAGGTCACTCCGTGGCTGATCGGGAAGGAGCCGGTACCCGAACGCGAGTACATCGTCCCGCGCGAGTCGATGATCGACATCACCCAGTCGATGGCCTGCATCCAGTGCGGCGCCTGCGTATCGGACTGCCTCTCGATGGAGGTCGACCCGCTCTTCATCGGCCCGGCCGCGCTGGCCAAGAGCTACCGCTTCGTCGGGGACCCGCGAGACGCCGCCCACAAGGAGAGGCTCAAGTACCTCTCCGAGGACAAGCACGGCATCTACGACTGCACCCATTGCTTCAAGTGCATCGAGGCCTGCCCGAAGGGCGTCGCCCCGATGAACCAGATCATGAGGTTGCGGCGGATCTCGGGCAACGTCTACGACATCGAGGACCGCAATAACGGCGAGCGCCACGAGATGGCCTTCGTCAAGAACGTCCGCAAGAACGGGATCCTCCACGAGGCCGACCTCCTCCCGGACTCCTACGGCGGCAAGTTCCACCCGCGCGCCGTTCCCGAGCTGATCAGCTCGCTGCCGGTGGTGGTCACCGCGCTGCTGCGCCGCAAGGTCACCCCGGCCAAGGCGATGCTCCACAGCCACAAGGCCCCCGAGGGCGTCAAGCAGATCTTCGATGACATCGAGGGGCGCGACGGCGGGATCGAGTTCAACCTCTACATCGAGGGGACCGACGAGGACAACGCCGAGCCGCCCGGCGTCGAGGGCCTGGTCGAGAAGGTCGCCGAGGACGTCGTCACCGAAGCGCTCGAGGCGGCCCCGGTCACCCCGGCCGGCGGCGAAGGCTCGAGCGCCTAAGGAAGGAAGGGAAGATGAAGGTTGCCTACTGGCCCGGCTGCGTGAGCAGGGGCTTCACCCCGGAGCTGCACGGCTCGATGGAGAAGGTCGCCCCCCTGCTCGACATCGAGCTGGTCGAGCTCGACCGCGCCAGCTGCTGCGGCGCCGGCGTGATCGCCGAGCACAGCCAGGAGCTCGCCGACACCCTCAACGCCCGCACCTTCGCCCTCGCCCAGCAGGTCGAGGGGGCCGACCTGATGATGAACATCTGCTCCACCTGCCAGGGCGCCCAGAGCGAGTGCCAGCAGCGCCTCGACGCCAGTGCCGAGTACCGCAAGCACGTCAACGGCACGCTTTCGGACGAGGCCCTGGAGTACGAGGCCAACATCGTCAACAAGAACTTCCTCTGGGTCCTGGTCGAGGAGATCGGCCTGGAGAACCTGAAGGGCCTGGTCAAGCGGCCGCTGACCGACCTGCGCGTCGGCCCGTTCTACGGCTGTTACATCGTCCGCCCCACCGACCGCCTCAAGATCAACTCCGAGGAGCCGCGCGACGAGTACCTCGGCATGGTCATCGAGACGCTCGGCGGCACGGTCATCGACTACGCCGGCTCGCACAAGTGCTGCGGCTTCCCGATCATCACCATGAACAAGAAGGCCTCCCTGGCCCAGGCCGGCCGCCACCTCGGTGACGCCACCGACGCCGACGCCGACTGCCTGGTGACCCCGTGCCCGCTCTGCCACCTCAACCTCGACCTCCAGCAGCCGATGGCCGCCAAGGAGGTCGGGCGCGACCTGAAGATGCCGGTCCTGCACCTTCCCCAGCTCGTCGGGCTGGCCCTCGGGCTGGAGCCCAAGGAGCTCGGCCTCCAGCACCACGTGGTCAAGCCCACCTCGGTGATCGACTGGAGCCAGTCGGTCGTCGGCTCGGTCAGCGCCCCCGCCGGCTGGTAGCGCTCAGGCGGCCAGGCCGCGGGCGATCGCCAGCTCGGCGATCTGCACCGTGTTGAGCGCGGCGCCCTTGAGCAGGTTGTCGCCGACCACGAAGAGGTTGAGGGCCCGGGGGTCGTCGAGGTCGGCGCGCACCCGCCCGACGACGGTCTCGTCGCGGCCGGCCCACTCGAGCGGGGTCGGCGCCTCCTCGACCACGAGGTTGGGGAAGTCGGCCAGGGCGTCCAGAGCGGCGCCAAGGTCGACGTCGCTGCCGAAGCCGGCCCGCACCTCCACCGCATGGCCGACCATCACCGGCACCCGGACGCAGGTCGGGCTCACCCGCAGCCCCGGCAGGCCGAGGATCTTGCGGCTCTCGTCCTGGAGCTTCATCTCCTCGTCGGTGTAGCCGTTCTCGCCCATCGCGCCGAGCATCGGCACGACGTTGAAGGCCAGCGTGTTGGCGTGGACCTCGTGCTCGACCAGCCGCGCGGCGCCGGCGCCGTCGGTGATCAGCATCTCGGTCTTCTCGCTGAGCACCGGCACCTGGGCGGCCAGCTCGTCGATCCCGTGGCGCCCTGCGCCCCCGGCGGCCTGGTAGCTGGTGGCGACCATCGACTCCAGGCCGAAGAGCCCGTCGAGCGCCTTCATCGGCAGCATCACGATCATCGTCGTGCAGTTGGGGTTGGCAACGATCCCCTTCGGCGCGTTCTCGAGGGCCTCGGGGTTGACCTCGCTGACCACCAGCGGGACCTCCGGGTCCATTCGCCAGGCCGAGGAGTTGTCGATCACCAGGGCGCCGGCCCGCGCGAGCCTGGGCGCCCATTCGCGCGAGACCGAGCCACCGGCCGACATGAGCGCCAGGTCGAACCCCTGGATCGTCTCCTCGCCAAGGGGCTGGACCTCGCCCCAGCGGTCAAGCTGGCTGCCGGCCGAGCGCTCGCTCCCGAACGGGACCACCTCGTCCGAGGCCACGCCGCGGCGCTCGAGCGTCTCGAGCAGCAGCCGGCCGACGGCGCCGGTGGCGCCGACCACGGCGATCCTCATGAGGGCTGGCCGAAAGGCTCTTCGGCGCGGATCGTGTCCTCGCCGCTCAGCTCGAAGGCCGCGTGGAGAGCCTTCACGGCGTCGTCTACCCGGTCGCCCGGGATCACGCAGGAGATCTTGATCGGCGAGGTGGCGATCATCTCGATGTTGATCCCCTGCTCGCCGAGCACGCTGAAGACGCGGGCGGCCACCCCCGGATGCGTGCGCATCCCGGCCCCGATCACCGAGACCTTCCCCATCTCCTCGTCGGTGGCTATACCGGCCAGGCCGAGCTCCTGGCCCAGCTGCTCCAGGGCGCCGCCGGCGACCTGG
>JBJTBE010000010.1:0-16915 GCA_046091165.1 Solirubrobacterales bacterium
GACCACGGCCACTGCGGCCCGCTCGACGCCACCGGGGCCGACGTGGACAACGACGCCGCCCTCGAGCTGCTGGCCCGCACCGCGGTCAGCCAGGCCCAGGCCGGCGCCGACATCGTCGCTCCCAGCGACATGATGGACGGCCGCGTCGGCGCCATCCGCGAGGCGCTGGATTCCGCCGGCCTGGCCCAGGCGGCGATCATGGCCGACAGCGCCAAGTTCGCCTCCGCCTTCGACGGCCCGTTCCGCGAGGCCGCCGGCTCGCTCCCCTCCCAGGGAGACCGCCGCGGCTACCAGATGGACCCGGCCAATGCCGACGAGGCGCTGCGCGAGACGCGCCTGGACCTCGAGGAGGGCGCCGACATCGTCATGGTCAAGCCGGCCCTGCCCTACCTGGACGTGATCCGGCGCGTGGCCGATGAGACCGGGGCCCCGGTCGCCGCGTACAACGTTAGTGGCGAGTATGCGATGGTGAAGGCAGCCGCCGCGGCCGGTGCGCTCGACGAGCGCGAATGCGTCCTCGAGGCGCTGCTGGCCATCCGGCGGGCCGGCGCCCGTATAACGATCACCTACCACGCCAAGGAAGCAGCCCGATGGCTTCAAGAGAACTAGCCGCCAAGCCCAAGGTCCGCAGCCGCAAGGACGGCGCCGCCGTGCCGCTCAGCGACCGCGACCGCGAGCTGCTCAACCTGATGCAGGGCTCTTTCCCGATCGCCGAGCGCCCGTACGCCGAGGTCGCCGCCGAGCTGGGGGTCACAGAGGAGGAGGTGCTCGCCGACGTGCAGCGCCTGCTCGACGACCGCATCATCCGCCAGGTCACCCCGATCTACGACACCCGCGCCTTCGGCTACGGCTCGATGCTGGTCGCCGCCAAGGTCGACCCGGAGCACCCGTGGCGCGCCGCGAAGATCGTCAACTCCCACCCCGGCGTCTCGCATAACTACCTGCGCAACCACGACTTCAACATGTGGTTCACCATCGCCGTGGAGGAGGACTCCAGGCTCGGCCTCCAGGGGACCCTCGACGTCCTCCAGGAGAAGACCGGGGCGGAGTCGATCCGCCAGCTGCCCACGCTCAAGCTGTTCAAGATCCGGATGGACCTCGAGATGCAGGGCGACACCGACTCGCTGGCCTCGCAGGGCAAGGTCGAGGAGGCCGTGGAGCTCGAGCGCCAGAGCTACGACCAGTTCGACCGCGACGTCGTGGTGGCCACGCAGGGCAACCTCCCGGTCGTTCCCGAGCCGTGGGCCCCGGCCGCCGAGCAGCTCGGAATCCCGGTCGACGACCTGCTCGCCCACCTGCGCGGCATGCAGGAGCGCGGGCTGCTGCGGCGCGTGGCGGGGATCCTCTTCCACCGCCGCGCCGGCTTCTCGGCCAACGGGATGGGCGTCTGGCGGGTGCCGGAGGACCAGATCGAGGAGATCGGCCCGCAGATGGCTGCCTTCCGCGGGATCTCCCACTGCTACCAGCGCCCCACCTACGAGGACTGGCCCTACCAGGTCTTCACCATGGCCCACGGGCGCTCCAAGGAGGAGTGCGACGCCATCCTCGACGCTATCGCCGCCCGGTTCCCCATCGAGGAGCGGGCCACCCTCTACTCGAGCACCGAGTTCAAGAAGGTCCGGCTCCTCTACTTCACCGACGACTTCCGTAACTGGGAACGCGAGTACGCCGGCCTCTGAGATGGGCGTCTCGCTGCGCGACACCCGCTCGGAGGAGCTCTACTCCCGCGCCCGCCAGTACCTGCCCGGAGGGGTGAACTCACCGGTCCGCGCGATGGGCGCGATCGGGCGCGACCCGATCTTCATCGAGAGAGGCGTAGGCGCCGAGATCACCGACGTCGACGGCAACACCTACGTCGACTACGTCTGCTCGTGGGGGCCGCTGATCCTCGGGCACGCCAACCCGGCGGTCGTCGAGGCGATCGACGAGGTCGCCGCCGGCGGAACGACCTTCGGGGCGCCGACCGCGATCGAGGTCGACCTCGCCGAGGAGGTCTCGCGCCGCGTTCCCGGGATCGAGATGCTGCGGATGACCAGCTCCGGCACCGAGGCGGCGATGAGCGCCATCCGCCTGGCCCGCGCGGCGACCGGGCGCACCACGCTGCTGAAGTTCGCCGGCGCCTACCACGGCCACCTCGACGGCCTGCTCGCCCAGGCCGGCAGCGGGCTGGCCACCCAGTCGCTGCCCACCAGCCCCGGCGTGCCCGAGGCGGCCACCGCGGCGACGGTCGTCGTGCCGTGGAACGACCCGGACGCCGTGCGCGAGGCGGTCGGAGCCAACGAGCTGGCGGCGATCCTCGTCGAGCCCTACCCGGCCAACATGGGCCTCGTCCCGCCGCAGGAGGGCTTCCTGGAGCTGCTGCGCGAGCTGGCCGACGAGAGCGGTGCCCTGCTCGTCTTCGACGAGGTGATCTCCGGCTTCCGCGTGGCCCCCGGCGGCGTGCAGGAGCTGGCCGGCGTGGTTCCCGACCTCACCGTGGTCGGCAAGATCCTCGGCGGCGGGCTGCCTGCCGCGGCCTACGGCGGCTCGCGCGAGCTGATGGAGCTGATCGCGCCGGCCGGCGAGGTCTACCAGGCGGGAACGCTGAGCGGGAACCCGCTCGCGGTCGCCGCCGGGCTGGCCACCCTGCGCCAGCTCGACGAGGCCGCCTACGCCCGCCTGGCCTCCACTACCGAGACGCTCGCCGACGGCCTGCGGGCCGGGGCCGACGCCGCCGGGGTGCCGGTCGAGGTCGTCGAGGTGACCGGCCTGGTGACCGTCTTCTTCAGCGACCGCCCCGTAATGGACTACGCCGGAGCCCAAGCCTGCGACACCGAGCGCCACGGCGCCTGGTGCCGGGAGCTGCTGGCCCGCGGCGTCTACCCGCCGCCGTCGCAGTTCGAGGCCTGGTTCCCCTCGATCGTCCACGACTCGGGCCAGCTCGACCTGACCATCGAGGCGGCGGCCGCCGCCTTCTCCGAGGTCGCGTGAGCGACGGCCTGGCCGCCGTAGCCGCCGAGGTCCGCTCCGGGGGCGGCCTGCTGGCCGCTGCCCTCGCCACCGAGCCGGTGGCCGAAGCGGCGGACTGGGGCGCGCTGGCCGCCTCCGGCCCCCGGGCCGGCGATCCCGAGGGCGTGGCGCTCGCGGTGGAGGCGGTCCGCGAGGGCTACCTGCTCCACCGCGGCTGCCCCCGTCTCTTCGACGGCTCCGACCGCGACCTGGCCCTCCTGGCCGGCGACCGGCTCTACGCCCTCGGCCTGGCCGGCCTGGCCCGGGCCGGGAACCTCGAGGCCGTGGCCGAGCTGGCCGCGGTCATCGCCTGCTGTGCCCATGCGGCCGCAGCCGGCGACGAGGAGCTCGCCGAGGCGGCCTGGGAGGCCGGTGCCACCGGCATCGGCTGGGGCCGCTCACCTGGCCTTGCGCAGGCCTGGGAGGCGGCGCGCGCCGGGGAGCCCGGAGCAGCCGGCGCCCTGCGCGATGCGGCGCGCCAGGAACGCGGCGATTTGGCGCAAATGCGCTGACCCGACGGCCTTTCGGGCGCGCCGCGCCGTAAGATTCATGAGCGGTACTGTTTGCCCGTCGGGCGACGTCCCCGCACCCACCGTGGCCGACCGAAAAGAACCCAAGAGCAAGTACACGATCGACCGCCAGATCCCCGGCGCGTTCGAGGGCGAGACGGTCACCCGCCGCCGCGCGATGGTGATCGGCGGCCAGGCGGCCGGGGCGGTGGCCGGAGCGGCGATCATCCTCCCCGCGCTGGGTTTCGCCGTCGGCCCGGTCTTCGAGAAGGAGGAGCAGCCCTGGCAGGCGGTCGGCAAGGTCGACGAGTTCAGCCAGGACACCTACGTCCCGCGCACGATCACGCTGACCCAGGGGATCGGCGACGCCGGCAAGTCGACGGTCTACCTGCGCGAGTACAACCCCAACGTCGACACCGAGAAGCGCGACGAGTACAACGAGTACATCGCGGTCTCCACGCTCTGCATGCACCTGGGCTGCCCGGTCCGCTTCACCGCCGCAGCCCAGCGGTTCATCTGCCCGTGCCACGGCGGCGTCTACGACTTCGTCGGCAAGGTCACCGGCGGCCCCCCGGTCCGCCCGCTCGACCGCTTCTACACCCGCGTCGAGAAGGACACCGTCTTCATCGGCCCGCGCTTCTCGGTCAACAGCGAGCTGCGCCGGTTCTCGCCGCGCGACCCGGGTGAGCCGCTCGACGGCGTAGGCCAGTACCTGTACCCGTCCCGTCCCTCGATGCGCAAGCTACCCAACACCTAGAGGAACCCCGGAGATGCCCAAGCTCAAGCTTCCCGCCCCGCCGATCCCCGACCGGGTCAACCCGAAGCCCAGGAAGCCGGGCAAGAAGACCGGCCCGGACAGCATCACCGAGCACGCCGCCGAGGCCGGCGCGTCGGCCGTCGACTGGATCGACGAGCGCACCTCGCTCTCCGGCGGTGCCCGCTGGCTGATGTTCCGCAAGGTCCCCAAGGGGACCAACTGGTTCTACACGCTGGGCTCGGCGACGATGTTCGCCTTCCTCTCCCAGGCGGTTACCGGGGTCTTCCTGGCCATGTACTACGACCCGTCGGCCACCCGCGCCTACGAGTCGATCCGCTACATCAACAACGAGGTCTTCCTCGGCGAGTTCGTCCACGCGATGCACAAGTGGGGCTCGTCGGTGATGGTGATCCTGATCTTCCTGCACATGGGCCGTACCTTCTTCTTCGGGGCCTACAAGTACCCGCGCGAGCTCAACTGGGTGATCGGCGTGGTGCTCCTCGTGCTGACCATGACCATGGCCTTCACCGGCTACCTGCTGCCCTTCGACCAGCGCTCCTACTGGGCGACGATCGTCGGCGTGAACATCAACGGCACCGGCCCGATCGTCGGCCCGTACCTCTCCGAGTTCCTGCGGGCCGGCCCCTACTTCGGGGCGACCACGCTCTCGCGCTTCTACGCCATACACATGCTCATGGTGCCCGGGGCGATCGCTGCCCTGATGGGCTTCCACCTCTACCTCGTGGCCAAGCTCGGCACCACCGCGCCGCCGTGGGTCAAGGCCCAGCCGCCGGAGAAGCTCCGCGAGGAGAGCGTCACCGCATGAACAAGCAGGAGAAAGAGGAGTACCTGCGCGACTACGGGATCCTGAAGTCGCAGGGCAAGCCGTTCTTCCCCTACGCCGTCACCAAGGACAGCGTCATGGCGATCCTGGTGATGGTCGTGATCATCCTCATGGCGCTTATCCTGGGCGCCGAGCTCGGGCCCAAGGCCGACCCGACCTCCACCACCTACACGCCGCGCCCGGAGTGGTACTTCTTCTTCCTCTTCGAGCTGCTGAAGGTGATCAAGGCGCCGTGGCTCACGCCACTGGCCACGATCGGCGTGCCGACGATCTGCCTGATCCTCCTCTTCCTGCTCCCGTTCTACGACCGCAACCCGGAGCGCCGCCCCGAGCGCCGCCCGATCGCCGCCACCGCCGGAATCCTGACCATCTTCGCCATCGGCTTCCTCACCTACCTGGGCGCCTCGGCCGGCCCGCCTACCGAGATCGAGATCCCGGTTCCCGCCAACGTCGAGGCCCAGGGCCCCAAGGCGGTGGCCAACTTCAACGCCGGTGAGCAGGTGGTGGCCCAGTCGGGCTGCGCGGCCTGCCACCAGTTCGGCGAGAACGGCAACCACGGCCCCGGGCCGAAGCTGACCCAGATCGGCGCCCGCCTGCCCGCCCAGGCGATCGAGCGCACCCTGGTCAACCCGACCGCGCCGATGCCCTCCTACGCTGCGATCCAGCAGGAGGACCCGAAGCAGTTCCGCCAGATGGTCGACTACCTGGCGAACCTCAAGTAGGGCGCGCCCCGTGAGTACCGGCCCCGCGTCCGGCACCCTCGAGGAGCCCCAGGTGCGGGCGATGTTCGACCGCATCGCCGGCGTCTACGACCTGATGACCTCGGTCATGACCGCCGGCATGCACCACCGCTGGCGGCGCCGGGCGGTGGACCTCGCCCGGGTCGGCCCGGGCGACTCGGTGCTCGACGTGGCCACCGGCACCGGCGACCTCGCCCTCGAGCTGGCCGCGCGCGTGATGCCCGGCGGCGAGGTGATCGGCTCGGACTTCTCCGAGGAGATGCTGGACCGCGCCCGGGTCAAGGAGCCGGGGATCGAGTGGGAGTGGGCCAACGCGATGGAGCTGCCCTACGAGTCGGGCCGCTTCGACGCGGTGACCGTGGGCTTCGGCGCCCGTAACTTCTCCGACCTGGGCCAGGGGCTCTCCGAGATGGTTCGCGTCACCCGCCCCGGGGGGCGGGTCGTGGTTCTCGAGATCACTACGCCGACGAAGCCGCCGCTCTCGACCTTCTTTGAGGCCTGGTTCGACACGATCGTGCCCCAGCTCGGGAAGGTGGCCGGCGACCCCGACGCCTACGAGTACCTGCCCAGCTCGGTGCGCCGCTTCCCCGACGCGCCGGAGCTCGCGGCCCGCATGGCCGGCGCCGGCCTGGAGGACATTGGCTGGCTGATCACCGCCGGCGGGATCATCGCGATCCACCACGGCGCCGTACCCGCTTCGTGAACGACCCCACCCCGCAGACCGCCGAGCTGGTGCTCGCCGGCGGCGAGCACGTCCCCGGCCTCCTGCGCGAGGTGGAGGCGCTCCTCGGCCAGGAGGCGGTCTCGTGGGGAGAGCCGGTCGGCCCGCACGGCGAACAGACGATCAGCGCCGGCGGCAAGCGCCTGCGCCCGCTGCTGCTCCTGCTGGTCGCCGGGGCGCCGGCCGGCCCGCAGGAGTCGGCCCGGCTGGTGCACGCCGCCGCGGCGATCGAGCTGATCCACAGCGCCACCCTCGTCCACGACGACGTGCTCGACAACGCCGAGCTGCGACGCGGGCGCCTCACGGTCTTCGCCACCGCCGGCCCGGAGATGGCCACCGCCACCGGCGACCTGCTCTTCGCCCGAGCCTTCACGCTCGTAACCTCGGTTGACGACCTCTTCGCGGTGCGCGAGCTGAGCGAGGCCTGCTCGGCGCTGGCCCTCGGCGAGCTGCTGCAGAGGGAGGACGCCTGGAACAAGGCGATCACCGTCGAGTGCTACCTCGAGCGCTGCCGCCTGAAGACCGCCGCGCTCTTCGAGGCCGCCTGCGCCATCGGCGCCGAGGCCGGCGGCCTCGAGCCCGGGCCGCTGCGCGAGTTCGGCAGCCGGATCGGGCTGGCCTTCCAGGTGCTCGACGACGTGCTCGACGTCTCCGGCCCGCCGGAGCGCACCGGCAAGCCGCGCGGAACCGACCTGCTCGACGGCACCGTCACGCTGCCGCTGATCCTCGCCCTGGAGGCCGACGCGCGCCTTGGCGAGATCGACCTCGCCTCGCTGCGCGACCCGGAGCGCGCCGCCCGGCTCTGCGACCGGATCGAGGCCACCGGAGCCCTCGACCTCGCGCGCGAGAGCGCCCTGGCGATGGTCGCCGAGGCCAAGGGGCTGCTCCCTCCGGATCTCGACGCCGACCGCCGCCGCGCCCTCGAGCTCGTCGCCGACGGCGTCGTCGCGCGCTACAGCTGACCGGGCCCGGCTGACCCGCTACCTACCCGCGTAAACCAAGGTTTGCGTGGGTATTTTCAGCCGATCAGTTGAAGCAACTCATGGCTGGCTTAAGTACCTCTACAGGTCAGGAAATGGCGGCCTGGACTCGCCGCCTGGCGCTGCGTTCCCTGACCGCCTCCCTGATTGCCGTCGCCGGGGTCTCGGCAGCGCCCGCGATCGCTTCGGCCACCACCGGCTCGGTCGCGCTTCCTTCGTCGATGACCATCGGCACCGGCTCGTGGACACCGGTCTCCTCCGCCGGGACGACGCCGGCGGCCGCCGACCTCACGGGCACGCTGCGGGCGATCGTCGTCGGCACCAACGCCACGGTCAAGGTGGGCACGACGACCGGCCTCACCCAGCCGACCGGTTACACGAACTGGACCACCGGCGCCACGGAGATCGCCTTTACCGGTTCCCTGGCCGACATCAACACCGCCCTTGCCACCCTCTCGGTCAAGGGAACGGCCACCGGCTCCGGCAGCGTCGGCGTCTACGTGGTGCCTAACGGCTGCGGGCCTTTCAACCCGACTACCGGCAACTACTACCGCTTTACCTCCGCGGTCGTCGGCGACTACTCGTCGGCCCGTGCGTACGCCCGCGGCCTTGCCTGTAACGGCCTGGGTGGCTATCTGGCGTCGATCAACAGCTCCGCCGAGATGTCGTTCCAGATGGACAAGGTCAGTAACGGTGACGGGATGCTCGGTGGCCGCAAGGCGGGCGGCGGCTGGACATGGTTCGACGGGCCGGCCGGGCTCAGCGGTACCCCGGTGACCTACTTTGCCGGCTCCTGGTGCTCGGGCGAGCCGAACAACTACGGCGGTAACGAAGTCATCATCTGGCACACCTACCGGGGCTGCTGGAACGACTCACCGGAGAACACTTCCGGCACCAACTACAGCCAGCCCATGTACATCGAGTACGGCGGGATCACCGGGCAGACGCCCGATCAGGAAGCCACCGGCACCATCTCGATGTCGGTCGACGGCACCAAGCCCACGGCCAGCTGGTCCACGACTCCCTCGTCTCCGGCAAGCGCGAACCCCCTCGCCTACACCCTCACCTTCTCGAAGGAGGTCTCCGGACTGACCGCCGGCGACCTCACCAACGCCGGCACCGCCACCGGCTGTGTCCTCACCCCGGCAAGCGCCTCGGGCACGGTCATCAACGTCTCGGTCAGTGGCTGCTCCTCGACCGGGACAGTAATCGCCCGGCTGGCAGCCGACTCGGTGACCGACCCGCTGGGGAACACCGGGCCGGCGTCGCGGCTTTCCGCGACCTCCGTGACCATCGACCGGACCGCTCCGACTGTCACCTGGGGGTCTGCGCCCTCTTCGCCGACCAGCGCCTCGTCGCTGACCTTCCCGATCACCTTCAGCGAGACGGCCTCGGGGATCGTCGCCGGCGACTTCACCAACGCCGGTAGCGCCACCGGCTGCTCGTTCGCTCCCTCGGCGGCGAGCGGGACCACGGTGAACGTGGTGGTGACCGGGTGCTCGGAGGGGACGGTGATCCCCCGGATCGCTGCCGGTTCGGTGACCGACGCGGCCGGCAATTCCGGCCCCGCCACGGCGCAGGCCGCCGGCACGGGCACGGTTGACCGCCCCGCCCCGGTGCCCACCTGGGGCTCGGCGCCGCCGACCCCGACCAGCGCCACGACCCTCACCTGGGGAATCTCCTTCTCGGAGTCGGTCTCGGGGATAGCCGCCGCGGACTTCAACAACGCCGGCACCGCAACCGGTTGCGTCTTTACCCCCTCGGCCGCCAGTGGCACGTCGATCAACGTGGTCGTGACCGGCTGCTCGGCCACCGGGACAGTCACTCCACGGCTCCTGGCGGGAGGGGTCGCCGACGCGGCCGGCAACACGGCCCCCGCGTCGGCCCTCAACGCCGGCACGGTGACCGTCGACCGCACCGCCCCCACGGTCAGCTGGACCTCCCCTCCCGCGTCGCCCAGCAACTCCGCTTCGATCACCTACTCGATCACCTTCAGCGAAGAGGTCTCCGGGATCGCGGCCGGCGACTTCACCAACATCGGCTCGGCGGTGGGCTGCGTCTTCACGCCCTCGGCGGCCACGGGAACCTCCATCACGCTCGTAGCGAGCGGTTGCGGCGCGGGCACCGTCCAGCCCAGGCTCGCGGCCAACTCGATTACCGATACCGCCGGCAACACCGGGCCCGCCCTCATCTCGGACGGCAGCCTGGTGACCATCGACCGGACGGCACCCACCGTCACCTGGGGTGCAACCCCGTCATCGCCGACGAACCTGGCCTCGCTCACCTTCCCCATCAACTTCAGCGAGACGGTCGTTGGCGTCGTGGCCGGCGACTTCACCAACGCCGGCACGGCGACCGGCTGCTCGTTCGCGCCCTCCACATCCACCGGCACGACGATCAACATCGTGGTGAGCGGCTGTGGCACCGGGACGGTGATCCCGCGCCTCGCCGCCGACGGGGTCTCCGACGCCGCCGGCAACACGGCGCCCCCCACGGCACTGAACGCGGGGACGGTGACCGTCGACCGCACCCCGGCCACCGTGTCGTGGACCTCATCGCCGGCCAGCCCCACCTCCTCGGCGATCCTCGTCTGGTCGTTGAGCTTCTCGGAGACGGTCAGCGGGATTGCCGCCGCTGACTTCAGCAACGCCGGCACCGCGACCGGATGCATCTTCACCCCCTCGGCGGCTATGGCGGCGTCGATCAACCTCACCGTCTCCAACTGCTCCAACGGCACGGTCATTCCGGTGCTGGCCGCCAATGGCGTGCTCGACCCGGTGAACAACCCGAGCCCGTCGTCTGCCTCCACGGCCCCGGCGGTCAGCCGCGACAGCACCGCCCCGACGGTGAGCGCCACGACGCCGGCGTCCAACGGCTCGCCCGGCGACCTTGTCTACACGTTCACCTTCAGCGAGGAGATCGCCGGGCTCGCCTCGGGTGATTTCTCCAACACGAGCAACGCCACCGGCTGCTCGTTCACGCCATCTTCCTCCACCGGCACGGTCATCACCGTCACCGCCAGCGGCTGCTCCGCGGGTGGGGTGGCCATCCGCCTCGCCGCCGGGTCGGTCACCGACCTGGCCGGCAACACCGGGCCGGCGACCGCCTACACGGGAACGGTCGTCCGTAACGGGGCTCGCTCGCAGCCCAACTTCAAGATCAACAGCCTCGGCGCGAGCCCGTACACCCTGAGGACGGGCATCTCCTCCTTCACCGGCGACGACCGTGGCGGGATAGCCATCACTACGCAGAAGGTCTTCGTGGGTGGAGACGCCTCGCTGGGGAGTTTCAACCTCTCGGACCTGGGGTCGCCCGCCGCCGCCGTGGCGGGGCCGGCGCCATCATGGTGGGACGGGCTGGTCAGCGACCTTCGTGCCCGGAAGGCTTACTCGTTTGACGGGCCGAACTACGCATCCGGTAACGGGGCCGGCGGGACGATCACCGGGCTGACCGAGCTGGATCCCACGACCGGCCAGAGAACGCTGAACAAGGTCACGCTTTCCCAGCCGCTGACGGTTTCGGGAACGAACGGGATCTTCTCCGGTTATGGACGGGTCGTGATCTGGGACTCCGGCAACAACCGCGTCTACGACATCGAGATGCCGAGCGGGACGGTCGACGATCTCGGCGTCCGTTCCGTTCCGGCCGGCAAGGTGGCATCGGAGGCGCCAAGCGGGTCAAGCTGGGGGACGGCTGAGTACTTCGACGGCCAGCTCTACCTCAACTACGTGGAGACCAGCACCCGCATCGTGAGGATGAGGGTCTCCGACGGCGTGACGACCACCCTTGGTTCGTTCCCGAGCGGCCTGGGGGACATGGCCAGCTTCACCGTCGACCCGTCCACCAACCGCTGGTACTTCAGGTTCGAAACGGCCTCATCGACCTTCAGCGGCGGAGGTGACGAGAACGTCGGGTTTTCCGTTGCCAGCTTCACCACCGGGCCGGGCGCGACCTGGGGCACCGCTCCGTCCTCGCCCAATAACGCTTCGTCGCTGACCTTCCCGATCACCTTCAGCGACACGGTCTCCGGCGTCGCCTCCGGCGACTTCTCCAACCTCGGTACCGCCACCGGCTGCTCCATCACCCCGTCGGCGGCCAGCGGGACCCTGATCAGCGTTTCCGTCAGCGGCTGCTCGGAAGGAACCGTGCAGCTGCGCCTCGCCGCCAACTCGGTAACCGACGCCAACGGCAACCCCGGTCCTTCCACGGCGACCGACTCGGGAACGGTCACGATCGACCGCACCGCGCCCACCGCAGCCTGGTCGGGCACCCCGGCTACGCCGACCTCCTCGGCTACCCAGGCCTGGACGCTGACCTTCAGCGAGTCGGTCTCGGGCGTTACCTCGGGCGACTTCACCAACGCAGGCACGGCCACCGGCTGCACCTTCACCCCGAGCGGTTCCAGCGGCACCACCTTCACCGTTACCGCCTCCGGTTGCGGCGACGGCACGGTCGCCCCGCGCCTGGCCGCATCCGCCGCCTCCGACGCCGCCGGGAATGCCGCCCCCGCCTCCCCGGCCGACGGCGGGACGGTCACCGTGGACCGTTCCGGACCGGTAGGCACCTGGGGCAGCGCCCCGTCCTCGCCGACCAACGCCGGCTCGCTGACCTTCCCGATCAGCTTCAACGAGACGGCCTCCGGGATCGCTTCCGGCGACTTCACCAACGCCGGCAGTGCGACCGGCTGCACCTTCACACCTTCCGCGCCCAGCGGTACATCGATAAGCGTCGTGGCGAGCGGCTGCTCGGAGGGCACCGTCCAGCCGCGCCTGGCCTCCGGCGCGGTGACCGACGCCCTGGGCAACACCGGGCCGGCAAGCGCCGCGACGGCGACGTCGGTAACCGTGGACCGCTCGGCCCCGACGGCTACGTGGGGCAGCTCCCCGGCGTCGCCGACCAACGCTTCGTCGCTGACCTTCCCGCTCTCGTTCGGGGAGTCGGCATCGGGAATCGATTCCGGTGACTTCACCAACGCCGGAACGGCCACCGGCTGCGCTTTCACACCGTCGGCTACCGGCGGCACCTCGATCGACGTCGTGGCGAGCGGCTGCTCGGAAGGCACCGTTCAGCCGCGGCTGGCTTCAGGCGGGGTGACCGACGCGGCCGGCAACACCGGGCCGTCCAGCGCGGCGACGGCCACCAGCGTGACCGTCGACCGCACCGCCCCCACGGTCTCCTGGGGCTCGGCTCCTTCCTCGCCGAACAACGCAGCTTCGCTGACCTTCCCGGTCACCTTCAGCGAGAACGTCTCGGGCATCACCTCCGGTGACTTCACCAACGCCGGCACCGCCACCGGCTGCGTCTTCACGCCGTCGGCGGCCAGCGGAACATCGGTTGACGTCGTGGCCAGCGGCTGCTCGGAGGGCACCGTCCAGGTTCAGCTTGCCGCCGGCGCCACCGCCGACGCCGCGGGCAACGCCGGCCCCGCCATTGCCGCCTCCTCGGGCGCGGTAACGGTGGACCGCACCGCACCGACCGCTACCTGGACCTCACCCCCGACCTCCCCGAACAACAGCAGCTCCATCACCTTCGCGGTCTCGTTCAGCGAGATGGTCAGCGGCATAGCCTCGGGCGACTTCTCCAACGCCGGCACCGCTACGGGCTGCACCTTCACCCCGGGAGCTTCGAGCGGGTCGCTGGTTTCGGTGGTCGTCACCGGCTGCTCGGACGGAACGCTCGCTCCGGTGCTCCAGGCGGGAGCCATCACCGACCTGGGCGGAAATGCGGGCCCTGGTGTCCCGGCGAGCTCCGGCTCGATCGTCGTCGACCGCACCGCCCCTACCGCCGCCTTCACCGTCGTGCCCACGTCGCCGACGAGGGCTTCGTCGCTGAGCTGGACGCTGGCTTTCAGCGAGTCGGTGGCCGGCATCTCGGCTTCCGACTTCTCCAACGCCGGCACCGCCACCGGCTGCCAGTTCGCCGTCTCGGCCAGCGCGGGAACCTCGGTGAACATCACGGCAACCGGCTGCGCGGAAGGCAGCGTGGAGCTGCGGATGGCTGCCGGCTCGGTGACCGACGGCGCCAACGCCGGCCCGGCCTCGGCCACCACCGCCGCCTCGGTTTCCGTCGACCGCACCGCTCCCGCAACGCCGGTCATCTCCGGCCTGCCGGCTCAGGCGACATCAGCCACGGCGGAAACGGTGACCTTCACCGGCGGCGAGCCGGGGCTGAGCTACGAGTGCTCGCTCGACGGCGGTGCCTGGGCGCCGTGCTTCAGCCCGGAGTCCCTAACCGGCCTGGCCGAGGGCGGCCACGCCTTCCGCGTGCGCTCGACCGATGCGGCCGGGAACACCGGTCCGGTCGCCAGCCGCAGCTGGTCGGTTGACCTGACCCCGCCGAACCTGGCCCCGACCGCTACGGGGATGCCCACCGGAACCACCTCCTCGAGCTCCCTGAACCCGACGATCAGCGGCGAGGCCGGGAACACGCTGATGTGCCAGCTGGACGGCGCCGGGTGGGTGCGCTGCACCTCGCTCCTGCCGGTCACGGGACTGGCCGACGGCCCTCACACCCTCGAAGCGCGCCAGCAGGATCCGGCCGGAAACAACGGTCCCGTCGCCAGCTGGGTCTGGGCGGTGGATACTGCACCGCCGGCCAACCCGCCCCAGGCCGGTGGCGGGCCCGCATCCACGTCGGATAACACGCCGACCTTCACCTTCACCGGCGACGCCGGTAACACGTTCCAGTGCCAGGTCGACAGCGGCGCCTGGACGGCCTGCACCTCGCCGTTCACCACCCCGACACTTCCCGACGGCAACCACACCGTGAAGTTCCGCCAGGTCGACGGCGCCGGCAACACCGGCCCGGTAGAGACGGTCTCGTTCACCGTGGATACCCAGGCTCCCCCGGAGGTCGGCGTATCGGGTATCCCGCCGAGTCCCACCAACTCGCAGTCGGCAAGCCTCACGCTCACCGGGTCGGCGGGGGCAACGATCGAGTGCAGGGTCGACGGAGGCAGCTGGGCGAGCTGCACCTCGCCGCTCTCCCTCACCGGCCTGGCGGAGGGCAATCACACCGTCGTCCTTCGCCAGACGGGAAGTAATGGCGTGGTCAGCGCGGAGACGACCATACGCTGGGCCGTCGACCTGACGCCGCCCACCTATGCCCCGGGCGTCGTCGACCGGCCCGACCTGGAGACCAACGCCACCACCGCCGGCTTCGACCTCGCCGCGATCGCACCCGACACCCTCCAGTGCCGCCTCGACGGCGGCTCCTGGGGCCCGTGCCCCTCGCCGCTCCAGTACACCGGCCTGGCCGACGGCAACCACACCCTCGAGGCGCGCGCCCGCGACCAGGCCGGTAACACCGGCCCGGTCAGCACCGTCAACTGGAACATCGACCGCACCCCGCCCTCCAACCAGCCGACCGTGCTGAGCGTCCCGTCGGGCACCGTCGCCGACGCGACCGCCGATGTCTCGTTCGGCGTCGACCCCGGCACCACCGCCCAGTGCTCGCTCGACGGCGCCACGTGGCAGCCGTGCGTCTCCCCGCTCTCGCTGACCGGCCTGGCCGACGGCTCCCACACCCTGCGGATACGGCTCGTGGACGCGGCCGGTAACGCGGGCCCGGAGATCGCGAGTACGTGGGCGGTCGACACGACCGGGCCGGCGGCGCCGACCGTCACCGGCGTGCCGACCGGCACCACCGCCACCGCGGACCTGAACGCCAGTTTCACCGGCGAGCCGGGTGGCAGCTTCGAATGCCAGCTCGACGGCGGCAGCTGGACCGCATGCACCAGCCCGTTCACCGAGAGCGGCCTGACCGACGGCTCGCACATCTTCAAGGTCCGCCAGATCGACTCGCTGGGCAACGTCGGCACGGCGCGGACCTCCTCATGGACCGTCGATACGACCGCCCCGTCCAGCGCGCCGTCGCTGGGATCGGGCCCGGCCGAAGGGTCTTCGGTGACCGACACCACGCCGACCTTCGAGTTCAGCGGTGCTCCGGCAGGCGAGAGCTACCAGTGCCGCATCGACGGCGGCGCCTGGGCGGCCTGCACCAGCCCCTTCACCCTGCCTGAGCTTGCCCTTGGCAGCCACAGCTTCGAGGCGCGCCTGGTCGACGCTGCCGGCAACACCGGCCCGGTCACCCGTCGGGACTTCGAGGTGGTCGCACCGCCTGCTCCCCCGAGCAGCGACCGCCCCCGACTGGTGGACAGCACCCCCGAGGTGAGCGGTGAGGGAGAGGTCCTCACCCGCGTTGCCTGCGATTCGCCGAGACCGTGTCGCGTCACGCTCAGCATCAACATCGGGGGCGTTTCGGTGGCCGCCGGTGAGGGCACGATCCCCGCCGGGCAGACCGGCACGATCCCCGTCGAGCTCCCCGAAAGCCTTCAGGCCCGCCTTGCCCGGGAGGGTTCGATCACGATTACCGTCCGCTCGGTGATCGAGGTGGAGGGATCGCGGGTGGAGACCGAGACCAGCTTCCGGATCACCGCGCCGCCGGCCCGCGAGGCCCGCAACTGGCGCGTAAAGCCCAGCAGCAATGGCGACGCACGCTTCAGCGCCTCATGTGAGGGCACGCTCTCCAGCCGCTGCGACGGAACGCTGACCCTCTACGACGCTTCGACCTTCGACACCGGCACCGCCACGAGCGCCGCTGCCTCCAAGAAGGTTGTCGTCGCCACCGCCAAGCTCGCCGGTCCCTCCGGCAAGCCGATAGTCGTTACCGCGAAGCTCAACGCCGAGGGCAGGAAGCGGCTGCGCAGGAACGGCTACCTGAAGATCCGGCCGCTGGTGGAGTTCACAGGCGCCACCGCCTCCGGCCAGCCGGCGCCCTACCGGATCAACGCCATGACCACCGCCCGCTGGATCCGCGCCGCGCTGGCCGCGGTGGAGTCCGGCGGTGACGTGCGCAAGGACCTAAACCGCCTGCTCGACCGGGCACGCGGGGGCTCTGTCATCTTCTCCGACGCCGAGCGGACGATGGCCCGCAACATCATCCCGCGTCGCGTGCGCACCCTGGGCGCGGTCAAGGCGCTCCCGAAGGAGCCCTCGCAGGTGAGGGGCGCCCGCAGCCTCGCCGTCTGCTCGATGGAGCGCAGCCTCGCCGCCGGCCAGGAGTACCGGCGCTATTTCGCCACCGGCAGCTATCGCCGTTACGTGAAGGGCAGCGTCCACAGTCACAACGCCACCAACTGCAAGGACGGCTTCCTGGCCCGCATCCGCGCCGCCGGCGAGAAGGCCGGCGTGCGGGTCCCGTACCAGAACGGCCTCTGGCCGTAGGCCGGTCCTTCCGCGCCCGTGGGCGGGCGGCGCCGCTAGAAGTCTTCGGGGAGGATCAGGTCCTGCTCGAGGGCGCGGGCGAAGCGTTCGATCTCGAGCTCGGCGTTGTCGCTGGCCAGCCTGACCATCGAGAGTTCGACCAGCGCGCGGGC
>JBJTBE010000011.1:0-39422 GCA_046091165.1 Solirubrobacterales bacterium
GGAGACCGCACCGAGGCGGCGGGCCGTGGCCAGGGCCTGGAGGCCGGCCACGCCGGCGCCGAGCACCAGGACCTTGGCCGGGGGAATCGTGCCGGCGGCGGTCATCAGCATCGGGAAGAAGCGGGTGAGGTGCTCGGAGGCCAGGATCACGGCCTCGTAACCGGCGACGTTGCTCTGCGAGGAGAGGGCATCCATCGACTGGGCGCGCGAGATCCGCGGGATCGCTTCCATGGCCAGGGCGGTAACTCCGGCATCACGGGCGGCCGTGGCGGTCTCCGGGCTGGTGAGCGGGGCGAGGAAGCCGATCAGCAGCGCGCCGCGATTCATCGAGGCGATCTTCGACGGCTCCGGCGGCGCGATGGTCACGACGATGTCCGAGCCCCATACCTCGCGCTCGTCCCCGCTCGTGGCCCCGGCGTCGGTGAAGGCCGAGTCGGAGATCAGTGCAGCCTCGCCGGCTCCGCGCTCGACCACGACGTCGATTCCGCGCCCGGTCAGCTTGGCTGCGACTTCGGGGACGAGCGCCACGCGGCGCTCGCCATCGGCGGTCTCCCTGGGAACTCCGACCCTCATCGAGGGCCGGACGGTAAACGATCCCGGGGCAGACCGTCCGTGTGAACGCGCCTCATCGGCGAATGCGGACGGGCAGGGCGCGGCGCCCAAGGGCGGCGAGCGCCTGCGAGGTGACCCAGACCGGCGTCGCCGCACTGGCAGTGGAGTAGCGGATCAGGCCGCTCGCCTGCTGGCGGGCGGCCAGGAAGCCGAGAGGTGAGCGGCTCCCCCGCCGCTTGAGCGCGGGGTTGCTCCCCATGGCCACCATCCCCTGAACGGCCAGCGCGGTCGACTGGGAGTTCGAGCGGCCCGGGGGCTGGAGGGCAAAGCCCCCGTCACCGTTCTGGCGGGCCAGCAGGTAGTTGAGCGCCCGGCGCGCCGGCGCGCCTCGTCGCCCGGCGGCGGCGAGGGCCTGGAGCGCGCCGCCCGTGTCGTCGACGGTGCCCGGCGCCCCGCGGCGCGCGTAGTTGAAGCTGCCGTCGGCGTTCTGCCTGGCCTCGATCCATCGGGCGGCACGCTGGACGCGGCTGCTCCCGGCCGGCAGCCCGGAGGCCCGGAGCGCGATCAGGCCGTACGAGGTGAGGTTGACCAGCCCGGCGAAGGAGCCGTCGGGCCTCTGGCTGCGCCGCAGGCGTCCGGAGAGCCCGCCGGTTGACGCCGGCATTCCGGCTGCGGCCAGCGCGATCGCAGTGCGCTCGATGTCGGCCGTGGTCCGCGAGCGTTCGGCGTACCGGCGCAGCAGTGAGGACGGGCTTCGCCCTCGCAGCTTCACCCGCAGGGGGTCGTAACCGGCGGCGGCCAGCCCGACCACCGCCCACGAGGTCTGGACGGCGTTGCTCACCGTTCCGGGGGCCGGCCCCCAGCCCCCGTCGCGGTTCTGGGCGGAGACCAGGTACCGCGCGGCCTTGACCTTGACGCTCGCGGCGGCGGCCTCGAAGGGCGAGGCCAGCATCCCGGCGCAGAGCGTGGCGGCGAGCACGAGGACGGCGGGCCCGGCAACCCCGCGGCCGGCGCCGGCACCGGTAACGGAGTCCTGCCAGCTGACCTCCATCCGGTCCCGGAAACGGCCCAGTGCCCGCACCAGCGCCGGCCCGAAGGCCAGGGCGAAGACGAAATTGCCGGCGGCGTGGGCGAGGTTGAAGGGGAGGGAGGTCACGGCGATCGCCAGGTACTGGGAGACCCCCTGTCCTCCGCCGTAGGTGACCCAGATCGAGGCGTCCATGATCGCGCCGAACATCAGGCCCGCGCCGGCGCAGGCCAGGGCCAGCGGGAGCCGCCCGGGCTGCCTGGTTGCCAGGCGTCCGATCAGGGCGCCGAGGATTCCGCAGAGGCCCCAGGCGGCCATCTGCCAAGGCGTCCACGGGCCCTGGCCGAAGAGCAGGTTGGAGGCCAGCGCAGCCACCGAGCCGACGACGAAACCCGGCGCGGCTCCCAGCACCAGCCCGGCGATCAGGACGATGTCGGTGGTGGGCTTGACGTTCGGGATCGGGGCAAAGGCGATTCGGCCGATCGCCGCCAGCGCCGCCAGGGTCGCGACGAGGGCGAGCATGCGCGAACCGGGCTGGCTGCGCTCATACCAGGCGAAGCCCGCCACGAGGCCGGCACCGAGGATGACGAACGAGACCAGCTCCCAGCTCACGGGGCCACCTCCACGCTCATCGCGCCGCGCAGCAGCTCCCCGCCCTGCTCGGGCGTGCATGCCCCGCCGGCACCCCCCAGCACCCGCGCCGTCTCGGTGGAGAAGTGCCAGCCACCGCAGAGCACCTCCGACGGCGGGCCATCGGCCACCGGGCGCCCCCCGGAGAGCAGGACCACCCGGTCGGCGACCACGGCGGCGAGCTCGGCGTCGTGGGTGGCCACGACGATCCCCGCCCCGGCCCCGGCGAGCGCGGCGAGCCGCGAGACCAGCTCTCCGCGGGCCGCCCTGTCCATCCCCCGGGTCGGCTCGTCGAGGAGGAGCACTGCCGGCGCCTCGCCCTCCATCATCAAGGCGAGGGCCAGCCGCTGGCGCTGGCCTCCGGAGAGGTCGCGGGGGTGGCGCTCGACGACGTCGGCGAGCCCGGCGAGGGCTAGGGACTCCTCCCCCGCTTCGTCCCCGACCCGCTCGGCGAGGAGGTAGTCACCCGGGTTTTGCAGCAGCAGCGCCACCGGCCCGGCCGGGACGACCTGGCCGCGGTCGGGCCGGTCGAGGCCGGCGAGTGTCCTGAGCAGCGTCGACTTGCCCGCGCCGTTGCGTCCCATCAGGGCGACCGTCTCCCCCGGGGCGACCTCGAAGTCGACCGCCCGCAGCACATCCCCTACACCCGGTCGCGAGACCCAGGCGCCGGTCGCACGGACCGTCGCCGCCCGGCGGGGCGCGCGGCGCAGGGAGAGGCGCCGGCGGCGGGGCTCCTGGTCGCCCGCGGCGGGCGCCGGCGGCAGGGCGTCGAGCAGTCCGTGGTCACGGAGGGTTCCCCTTGCCTCGCGCACGCCGGTGGGAGCCGGCACCAGCCCCGCCCGCTCGAACAGGCGGGCCGCCGGGGTCTGCAGCGGGGGCTCGTTCTGCGCCGACCATTCGAGCATCGCCCGGGGCTCGCCGTCGAAGGCGAGGCGCCCGGAGTCGAGGACGACGACGCGGTCGGCGTGGGCCAGGCAGCGCTCGAGCCGGTGCTCGACCAGGAGCACCGCCGTCCCCCACTCCTCGTTGAGCCGGCGCAGGAGCCAGATCAGCTCGTCGGCGGCGACCGGGTCCAGCTGGGAGGCGGGCTCGTCGAGCAGCACCAGCGGCGGGCGCGTGGCCAGCGCCGCCCCGAGCGCCACCCTCTGGAGCTCCCCGCCGGAGAGTTCGGAGACCGGGCGCTCCAGGAGATCGCCGATCCCGAGGGCCAGGGCCACCTCCTCCACGCCCCGGGCTACGGCGGCCGGCCCCCGGCCCTGGTTTTCGAGCGGGAAGGCGAGCTCCGCTCCGACCGTGCCCATCACCACCTGGGTCTCGGGGTCCTGGAGGAGCGTTCCGGCCACGCCGGCCAGGTCGCCGGGCTGGTGCTCGCGGGTGTCCAGGCCGCCCACCGTTACCCGCCCGGAGATCCCGCCGCCGTGGAAGTGGGGCACCAGCCCGCAGGCGGCGCGCAGCAGCGTCGACTTGCCCGACGCCGAAAGGCCGGTGCAGACCACGAACTCACCCGGCTCCACCTCGAGCGAGACCGAGTCGAGCGCCGGGACATCGGCGCCGGGGTAGCGGTAGCTGAGGTTCTCGACCCGCAGGACGCTCACCGGCGCCTCCCGGGACGGCCGGCGATGGCCAGCGGCAAGACGGCCGCGACGAAGACCGCGGCGGCAAAGGCGCCCTCGACGATGCCGGCATCCATCGAAAAGGTCGGGTACGGCTGGAGCGAAGCGATGCCGGCCGCCACGCCCCAGGCCATCAGGCCGGCGAGCATCAGCGCCGAGCAGGCAACTGCCTGATCGTCGCGGGACCACGGCTCGCGGCCGGCGACCACCGGCCCCCGCGTGGCGTAGCCACGCAGCTCCAGCGTCGCCGCGACATCGACGGCGCGGTCGAGCGCTCCCGTGGCCACCGCCTGCACCAGGGCCATCCGCCCAGCCCCTCCTTCGGCAGGACGCGCCCGGCGCGCGTCGTTCATCCGGCGCGCGTCGCGGGTCAACACCCCGGCCATGCGGGTGGCCAGCGTGGCGGTCAGCGCCGAGCGGAACGCCGGCCGGCGCATCTTTCGAAGTACCTCGTCGGCGTCGACCACGGCTACCAGCAGGGCAAAGGCGCTGACGATGACCACGATCCGCAGGCCGAGCACGAGGCCGTAGGCCATCGCCTCCGCGGTCAGGTCTACCTGGCCGGCGACCGGCAGCTCCCCGAAGCGCCAGATGACCGTCTCCCCGTCCCGGACCACGAGCGCGTTGATCAGCGCCATCGTCACCACGAGCGGGACGGAGAAGCGGGCCGCCCGGGCGAGGTCGCCGCCCACGCCGCAGAGCGCCGCCGACGCGGCGACGGCAAGCCCGACGGCGACCAGGACGATCGGGCTCGACCAGACGAGGGCAAAGGCCACGAGCAGCAGGCCCCAGGAGGCGGCCAGGGCAGCGCGGGAGCCACCGAGCGGCCCGGCGGTAACCGCAGGCCTCACCGTCGACCGCCCACCTCGGGGGCGCCCAGCACGCGCCTGCCGTCAACCACCACGGCATAGCGGTTGCGCAGGCTCCTGGCGTTGAACGCCGAAGCGGCGGCCGTGAGGCCGGCGGCGTCGGTTCCCGCCACCACCCACACCGGCGGGCCTTCCCCGGCCGCCGTGGCCGCCACGATCCCGGCGCCGGAGGTGAAGGTCCTGGCCGTGCGGCTGTCCGGGCTCAGGAGGGAGATCTCATCGCCGGAAGGCGCCGGACGCGCATACACCCCGCTTGCGCGCGGCCCCTCCTCGATGGGCAGGATCGAGGTCTCGTCGCGAAGCTGGGCCCACTGGCCGACCAGCACGCGGATGGTCTCCTCCGCTATCTGGGAGCGGAAGGCCTGGGTGGCCACCGGAACGCCTTCCTCGGCCAGGGCGCCGGAGACCGCGCGGCACGGCGCAGAGCCGACCTCGATGCACTCGACCCTCACCGGGAGCTTCTTCTCGGTGCCGGGACCGTGGAGGAACGGTTCGGGGAACGAGCCGACCACCGCCGGCACGTTGGTGGCCTCCCCCCAGTCCCGGAAGTCCCACCAGATGGCGTCGCCCGGCCTGACCTTCGTCGCGGCCGCGCCCTTCGGGGCCTCGCGACCGTTGACGAAGAAGAACCAGTCCACCGGGCGGCCGTCGCTCGTGCCTCCCTTGATCCCGTCGACCGACTGGACGAAGCCGCCGCCGTAGCGGGTCGTGACCTTCGCCTGCGCTCCCAGCAGCCTCATCACCGTCTCGGACTCCGGCAGCCCGCCGACCGACTTCGAAATCAGCTCCCGGCTGCCGAAGTCGCGAGTGACGGTCAGCGAGACCTGCCCGTCACCGGGGCCGGCCCCCGGCCCGCAGCCGGCCAGGCCCGCAAGGGCCAGCGCTGCCAGCGGACCGGGGAGCCAGCGAAGCATCAGCGGCGGCGTGCGCTGATCCTGACCGTGTTGGAGCGGATGGAACCGGGCTTTGTCGCCTTGACCCTGAGGGTTCCGCGGGCGGGCCGCAGGAGGGTCAGGCGCCCCCGCGCATCGGTCGACCTTCCTCCAACGTTCGCCGCCTCGACCGGCGCGCCGGTCAAGGAATCGGTAACGACCACCGTCACCCTCGCCGACCGGGAGCTGCCGGAGGACCCAATAGCCAGCAGCGGTTCCGAACCGTCGGTGACCGCCCAGACCACGGAGTCTCCGTTCCTCAGGGCAACCTGGCAGCCGCCAAGCTCGCTGCTCTTGCCGTTGACGAACAGGCTCCAGTACCTCGAGCCCTCGGGCGCCTCGCCGGAGACCGACTCGACCAGGAAGTCGGTGAAGCTCGCGTACCAGTTGAGGCCAGGCTTTAGGCCGGACGCGGCCAGCGCCGAGGTGGGCGTCGCCGCCCTTCGGCCTGGGCCCCCGTTCCCCGTTACGTCGCACGGGTAGCGGCCGCGGTTCTCGCCAAGGGTCGAGCGCAGCACCTCCGGGTTGGCTCTTACCGCCCTCTCGAAGAGCGTCCTGGACTCGCCCTCCACCCGGAGGTCGACCTTCACCGCGGCCATCGAGCCGCCGGGTACCGCCATCGAGACGACCGCGGCGCAGGCCACGGCAATGCCGATCCTTCTCTTGCTGCTGAACATGAGCAACCCCTTTCCACGAGGGTCTATGTGCCTTTGGCCGGAGGCAGGTCTCCTGGCTCCCGGGCCTACCTGCCGCGCCTTCCCGGCGCTCGTCGCGCCAGTGGCCTCATGCGGCTGGCCTCACCCGGTCACAGTGGCGGGTCCGCGCCGGTCTCTCACCGGACTTCCCTTCACCACCGGCCCTGTCGCAGCCCACCCTACACGACCGGTACGCTCGACCGGTGACCGTCAACCTGACCAAGATCTACACGCGCCTGGGCGACGACGGCGAGACCCACCTCGGGGACATGAGCCGCGTCCCGAAGACCGACGAGCGCATCGAGGCCTACGGAACGGTCGACGAGCTGAACGCCCAGATCGGCGTGACGCTCACCGTGGATGGCCTGCCGGCCCCCTACGCCGGGTGGCTGCGCCACATCCAGAACGACCTCTTCGACGTCGGCGCCGACCTCTCTGTCCCGGGAAGCGAGGGAGGGGACGACAGGCTCCGCGTGCTGCCCGAACAGGTCGCCTGGCTGGAGGAGCGCTGCGACGAGGTCAATGCCGGCCTCGAGCCTCTGAAGTCGTTCGTCCTCCCCGGCGGCACTCCGGCCGCCGCACAGCTCCATGTATGCCGCACCGTCTGCCGGCGCGCCGAGCGGCGCACGCTTCAGGTCGAGGGAGCCAACCCGGAGACCATCCGTTACCTCAACCGGCTCTCCGACCTGCTCTTCATCCTGAGCCGCGGCGCCAACGCCGGCGACGAGCCGCTCTGGGAGCCCGGCCGCTTCCGCGACTAACCCGAATGCGCCGTTTAGCGCGCGGGGGCCCGGGGCCCGGATAACCTCAGGGTGCTGATGGGACCTGACACCGACGGCTGCCGGTCCATGGGGAGCTCCTGATGGAGCCCTGGGCGATCTGGGCCCTGGCCGCCGTCGTTCTCCTGATCGGCGAGGCCATCGCCTCCTTCGGGCTGCTCGGGTCGGTGGGCATTGCCTGCCTCGCTGCCGCGATCGCCGCAGCGGCAGGAGCGGGACTGGACCTTCAGCTCGCCGTCTTTGCGGTCGTGGGGATCGTCGCGCTCCTGACCGCCCGAAAGCTGATTCCGAAGCAGGGCGAGCCCAAGCCCGAACAGCGCACCAACGTCGACGCCCTCCGGGGGAGCACGGCCCTCGTCACCCGCAGCGTGGACCGCCTGGGAGGCGAGGTGAAGCTGGCCGGCGAGAGCTGGTCGGCCCGCACGGATGAGGACAAGATCCCGGAGGGAACCGAGGTCACCGTCCTGCGGATCGAAGGCGCCACCGCGATCGTCTCAGCCGCTGTCGCCGCCGCCGAAACAACCCAGATCGAACCCAGCGAGGAGCCGCAAACCACATGACCCAGTTCGTTTTCGCCGTAAGTGCCGGAACCGTCGTCCTCTACGCCGTGGCCGTTCTCGTCGTGGTCCTGGTGCTCAGAACCGTACGGGTGATCCCCCAGGCCCGGGCGGGGATCGTCGAGCGCTTCGGGCGCTACAACCGCACGCTCGAGCCGGGACTCAACTTCGTGCTGCCCTTCATGGAGCGCCTGCTGCCGAAGATCGACCTCCGCGAGCAGGTCGTCTCCTTCCAGCCGCAGGCGGTAATCACCAAGGACAACGTCAACGTCGCCATCGACACCGTCCTCTACTTCACGGTCACCGACCCCAAGGCCGTCACCTACGAGGTGGCCGAGCCCCTCCAGGCGATCGAGCAGCTGACCGTCACCACCCTGCGCAACGTCGTCGGCGGCCTGGACCTCGAACAGGCACTCACCAGCCGCGAGCACGTCAACAGCCAGCTGCGGACGGTGCTCGACGAGGCCACCGGCAAGTGGGGAATCCGGGTCAACCGGGTCGAGATCAAGGCGATCGACCCGCCCCCCACCATCCAGGAGGCGATGGAAAAGCAGATGCGCGCCGAGCGCGACAAGCGGGCGACCATCCTCATCGCCGAGGGCGAGCGCGAGTCGGCGATCCTCCAGGCCGAGGGGAACCGCCAGAGCGCGATCCTCAGTGCCGAGGGCGAAAAGCAGGCGGCCGTGCTCGAGGCCGAGGGCGAAAGGGAAGCGATTCGCCTGGTGGCCGAGGGCGAGGCCGAAGCGATCGGCAAGGTCTTCCACGCGATCCACGAGGGCAAGCCCGACGCTGAGCTACTTGCCTACCAGTACCTGCAGCAGCTCCCCAAGATCGCCGACGGCGAGGCCTCCAAGATCTGGATCATCCCCTCCGAGGCCCTCGAGGCGCTGCGGAGCCTGCGGAGCGGCTTCAACTCGAACGGCCCGGGCGCAGGGACCACCTGAGCGGCCGCGCCGGAGCCCGGCCGCTTCCGCGACTGACCGGACGTTCCGCGGCTAGATCGTGATCGTCGGCCCCCCGGGCTTTGCGCCGGAGGCGTAGAGGCAAGCAGCGACCTGCTGTTCGACCTCCGGGCCGTCACCCTGCGGCGCCGAGCCTCGCACCAGCCTGCGCCCGGCCCGCAGCCGCCTGACCGGGCCGACGGCAAACCCGGCGGCGAGCGCAAGGAAGACCAGCGGCACGACGATGGCGACCGCCGTGAGCCAAGGCGAGCCGGTCTTGATCACGGCACTGGACGGGTCGAGCCTGTCGTATATGACGGTTACGCGGGAACCCGGCGGACGCCGGCACAAGGCACTGGTCGAAGCGCGGCTGCGGGCGGTCCAGCGCCGGCCCACCGCAGCGAAGGAAGCCGTCGCGTAACACGTGCCCCGCGCGCCGCGCCCCAGCGACAGGACCGTTCCCCCGGTCTCCACCGGATTGTCGACCGGAACGCGCACGAACAGCGCCCAGAAGAGCGTGCCCGTCAGCACCGCCGCCCCCAGGAAAGCGGCCGCACCCATAAGTCCGGTGCGGCGCCGGCGCGCACCGGGAGGCCTGGGCAGGCCGACGAGCGCATCGCGCACGATGCTGCGCCCCGTCTCGTAGGGATACAGGCGGGCGAGTTCGTCAAGCCGGGGGCTCGCGTCAGGTGGCGGAGTTTCCACTGCCAGATTATTACCCCGACTTGCCGCGCGGCGGGAACTTGGGCGTGGCGCGCGAGGCCTGTGCTCCCGGCGAAAGCCGGAGCCCCGACAAGTACCGCCAAGGGGATTCGAACCCCTGTTTCCGCCGTGAGAGGGCGGCGTCCTAGTCCCCTAGACGATGGCGGCCAGACGTCGGCAAGGCTAGCAACGGCCCGGTGCTATCGTCGCCGGCCGGCCGCGCGGATGTGGCGGAATTGGTAGACGCGCACGGTTCAGGACCGTGTGGAGGCGACTCCGTGGAGGTTCGAGTCCTCTCATCCGCATGGCGGCCGCGCGCCCGGAGCGCGGTCCGTTGCCGGCCGCGGGGTAGGTTCGGGAGGTGAAGACCCTCCTGCTCACCGACGGCTCCACCCTCGCCGGTGCCACCGCGGACGCGCTGCGGAGTGCCGGCGCCGAACTCGCGGTACTCCGCGACCCGGGCGACCGGGCCATCCGCCGCGAGCTCGAATCGAACCCGGACTCGGTGGCGGTGGTGGCCCGGGACGACGTGGTCGCCCTGCGCCTCGCCCTGATCGTCGAGCATTTCCGGCCCGGCATTCCCCTCGTGGTGACCGTCTTCGACCGCACCGTCGCCGGCGAGCTGCGCCGCTCGGTCCCCGGCTGCCGGGTCGTCTCGCTGGCCGACATCGCCGCGCCGACGCTGGCCGACGCCTGCCTGGCCGGAGAGCCCCCCCGTCGCCCGCCGTGGCCGGTCCGGGCCTTCGACCAGCTGGTGGGAGCGGTCAATCCCACCTACGCGGGCGCGAGGATTCTGCTGGCCGGCCTCTTCGGGCTGCTGGCGATCTTCGTGATCGACACCCTCCTTCTCGTCACCGTGCTTGACCTCGGCGCCGTGGACTCGATCTACGGAGCGGCCCGAACCCTCACGACGGTCGCCGCCGAGCCCGCCCTGGCGACCGGTCCGGGCTGGCTGAAGCTCGTCTCGGCCGCGGGCATGCTCCTCACCATCGCCTTCGCCGCGATGTTCACCGCCGGCCTGGTGCAGAGGCTGCTCGACCCGAGGCTGGCCACCGTCTTCGGGCGCCGCTCGATCCCGCGCCGGGATCACGTGATCGTCATCGGCCTGGGCCAGGTCGGGCTGCGGCTCTGCACCCTGCTGCGCGAACTGAGGGTGCCGGTGGTCGGCGTCGAAGTCGACCCCGACGCGCCGAATGTCCGGCTCGCCAGGGGCTACGGAATCCCGGTGGTGATCGGCCACGGGGAAGACCGCGGCGTGCTTCGCAGCGTCAGTGCCGGGCGCGCCCGCGCCCTGGCCGCCGTCACCTCCAATGAGCTCGCCAACGTCGAGATCGCGGTGGCGGCCCGAGCCGCCCGCGAGGATCTCCGGGTGGTGATGCGTATCCGGGAGGGCGACCTGGCCGAGGAGACCCGAGCGCTGGTGCGGCTGGGGACGGTCTGCGACGTCCACGCCCTGGGGGGCGACGCCCTGGCCGCGATGGTCGAGGCGCCGCCCGCATGAGGCAGGCGGCCGCTGCCGAGCCCCGGCGGAGACATCAGGGCGCCGAACCGCATCGGCCCGTGATCCCGGGGGTTACACTTCCCGTAATGGAGCGCATGGGGAGTATTCTTCCGAAGGTCGTCATCGCCGCCTGCGCGGCCACGCTCGCGCTTCCCGCGCTGGCCGGCGCCCAGTCGCCGCCGCCGGTCGAGAAGCCGGTCCTTCCCGAGGGAACGGTCACCAAGAGCTACCGGTTCCCCCTGACCGTCAAGTCGGGGCAGAACCTCAACCTCTACGACTACCTCAACAAGGCCGGTGAGCGTCCCGGGGAGAACGGCTGGATCGTCGGCTTCCGCCCCAACCTCAAGCGCATGGACGGCAGCACCCCGCCGGTCGACGAGATCCACCTGCACCACGCGGTCTGGCTCGCCGACGGGCGCATCACCTTCGGCGCCGGCGAGGAGAAGACCGCGGTCCTGCCGCCGACCGGGTACGGCTACCGCTACACGACCAGCCAGCGGTGGCTCCTCAACCACATGATCCACAACCTCACCGCCACCCCGGAGAAGGTGTGGATCGAGATGGACCTCGACTTCCTGCCCGACTCGGCGCCGGCCGCCGCTTCCATCAAGGAGGTCCAGACCGAGTGGGTCGACGCGATGGGCGGCATGCCCTACCCGGTCTTCGACGTGAAGAAGGGCGAGGGAGTGGCCGGCAAGCTCACCTACCCGAAGGACACCTCCGCCTCGCTGGCCGGCCGTAACCGCCAGGTCATCTCACGCGACGGCACCCTGGTCGGCACCGCCGGCCACGTGCATCCCGGAGGCCTGTACACCGAGCTCTTCCTCTCCCGCGGTGACCGCACGGTCAAGCTCTTCCGCTCCAACGCCTACTACTACGGCCGGGCGAAGTTCACCTCCTGGAACGTCTCGATGGGCGTCCCCACCGACAAGTGGCGAATCGCCGTAAAGAAGGGCGACATCCTCAGCGTCCAGGGCACCTACGACACCACGCGCGCAGCCTGGTACGAGTCGATGGCCATCTCGCCGGCGATGCTCACCACCACCCCCGACGGCGGCATCGACCCGTTCGAGACCGCCCCCGACCAGACCGAGGTCCTCACTCACGGTGAGCTACCGGAGAACCGCGACACCGGCGGCCGGCCCAACCCCGGCCTTGCCGACCCGCGCAGGCTCAAGGACGGCCCGAGGCTGCGCTCGGTAACCATCAAGGACTTCCTCTACCAGCAGGGCGACCTCTCCCTCCCCGGACGCAAGGGCCGCCCGCCGGTGGTGCGCCCCGGCAAGCAGCTGAAGTTCGTAAACCGGGACCCCCTGCGGGAGATCTTCCACACCGTCACTCCGTGTAAGGCGCCCTGCAACAAGAGTTCGGGGATCAGCTACCCGCTGGGCGACGCCAGGCAGGTCGACTCCGGCGAGCTTGGTTTCGGTCCGGTCGGCATCACCGCCGCCGCCAACCGTGCCGACTGGTCGATGCCGGTAGGCACCAAGAAAGGCACCTTCACCTACTTCTGCCGTGTGCACCCGTTCATGCGCGGCGCCTTCCGCGTCAAGTAGCCAGTAGGGCCTCCAGCTCGGCGGCGTCGCCGACCGGGCGCGCGCAGGTGAAGTCCTCGCAGACGTAGGCCGACGGGCGGCCGTCCACCGCATCACGCCCGGCCAGGAGCGGCACCCCTCCGGGGTCGCCACCGGCGAGGACGAGCCGGGGCCGGTATCCGCCGCGCACGACGGCGGCGAGCGTGCCGTCGTCTCCGGCCAGAGCAACCTCGCGCGCTCCCCCGAGCTGCCAGTCCAGGCCGAGCAGCGCGTGGCCGAAGGACTGCGGGTGGCGTACGGCCACCTGGCCCAGGAGCGCGAGGGTTCGGTCGGCCTGGTCGCGGTAGCCCGGCTCGGCGGTGAGGGCGTAGAGGCGCAGCAGCCCAAGCGCGGCGGCGGAGTTGCCCGAGGGGATCGGGTTGTCGTCGATCTCCTTGCGCCGGGCGATCAGCTCCTCGTGGTCGGAGGCGGTGGAGAAGAACCCACCCTCGCCCGGGTCGGCGAACCGGTCGATCATCGCGTCGGCGACCTCCCGGGCGGCCGCCAGCCAGCGGCTCTCGAAGGTCGCCTCATAGAGCGAGATCAGGGCCTCGACGAGGAAGGCGTAGTCCTCGAGGTAGCCGTTGAGCCTTGCCTCGCCGTCCTTCCAGGTGCGCATCAGGCGAAGCGGGCCCTCCGGGGGGCGCTCGACCATCTGCTCGAGGATGAAGTCGGCGCTGCCCGCCGCGGCGGCCAGGTAGTCCTCGCGCCCCAGCGCCGCGCCCGCCTCGGCGAGGGCGCCGGCCATCAGAGCGTTCCACGCGGTGAGGCGCTTGTCATCCAGGCCGGGGCGCTCCCGGGCCGAGCGCGCCTCCAGCAGGCGTGAGCGGACCTCCGCGAGCTTCCCCGGGTCCGGGTCACCGGCGAGCACCAGGACGCTGCGGCCCTCGAAGTTGCCTTCCCCGGTGACGCCGAACCAGGCGATCGCCTCCTCGCCGGCCTCTTCCCCCAGCACCTCTCGCAGCTCGGCCGGGGTCCAGGTGTAGAAGAGGCCTTCACCCCCGCCGCTGTCGGCGTCGAGGGCCGAGTAGAAGCCACCCTCCTCGCCGCGCATCTCGCGCAGGACCCAGTCGAGGGTCTGCTCGCAGACCTCGCGCAATCGCTCGTCGCCCAGGGCCTGCCAGCCGTGCAGGTAGGCACGGACCAGCAGCGCGTTGTCGTAGAGCATCTTCTCGAAGTGCGGGACGACCCAGCCCGCGTCGACCGAGTAGCGGGCAAAGCCCCCACCCACCTGGTCGAAGATCCCGCCGGAAGCCATCGAAGCAAGGGTCAGCCGCGGGATCGCCTCCTCCCCGCGGGCCAGCAGGAACTCGAGCTGCGAGGCGGGCGGGAACTTCGGCGCGCCGCCGAAGCCCCCGTTCACGGGGTCGAAGGCCTCCCTCAGCCGCTCGACGGCCAGCTCCAGGTCGCCCTCGCCGACGCCGAACTCCGGGGCCCGCAGCCTCGCCGCCCCGGAGAGCTGCTCGCGCGTGCGGCCAGACTCGGCCTCGATCTCCTCACGACGGTTCTCCCAGGCGTCGGTCACCGCCTCCATGACCCGGCGCCAGGAGGGCATGCCCGGCCGGTCGGCCGGCGGGAAGTAGGTGCCGGCGTAGAAGGGCACCTGCTCGGGCGTCAGGAAGGCGTTCAGCGGCCAGCCGGCCTGCCCGGTCATGGCGGTGCAGGCGTCGATGTAGATCGCGTCGATGTCCGGGCGCTCCTCCCGGTCGACCTTGATGCAGACGAAGTTCTCGTTCATGTAGCGGGCAACATCGGGGTCCTCGAAGGACTCGTGCTCCATGACGTGGCACCAGTGGCACGAGGAGTAGCCGATGGAGACGAGGATCGGCTTACGCTCTTCACGGGCGCGGGCAAGTGCCTCCGGCCCCCACGGGTACCAGTCCACCGGGTTGCCGGCGTGCTGCAGCAGGTAGGGCGAGCTTTCCTCGGCCAGCCGGTTTGCCATCGGTTAATCCTCGCAGCCGCGGGGGGCGGCGATTGGCCGGCAGGCGACCGGGTATACGATCGCGGTCAGCCAAGGGAGGCAGACCGGAGGTTCTCGATGGGCGAAGCCGACAACAACCCGAGCCCGCTGGAGGCGCGACTGGAGGAGCTCCTGGGTCAGGAGCTCTTCGAGCCGCCGGCCGATTTCGTCGCCGCGGCGCAGATCAACTCCCCGGACATCTACGCCGAGGCCGAGGCCGACCCGGAGGCCTGGTGGTGCGAGCGCGCCCGCGAGCTCGACTGGTTCAAGGAGTTCACCGTCGGCCTGGACGCCTCCGACGCACCGTTCTACAAGTGGTTCGAGGACGGCGAGCTGAATGCCGCGCACAACTGCCTGGACCGGCACGTCGAGGCCGGCCTGGGCGACCGGGTCGCCTACTACTGGTACGGCGAGGAGGGCGAGGAGCGCGAGGTCACCTACGCCGGGCTGCTGGCCGACGTAAAGAAGACCGCCAACGCCCTCAAGGCCCGTGGGATCAAGGCCGGGGACGTGGTCGGGATCTACCTGCCGATGATCCCGGAGGTGGTGGTGGCGATGCTGGCCTGCGCCCGGATCGGCGCCCCCCACAACGTCGTCTTCGGCGGCTTCTCGACCGACTCGGTGCGCGAACGGATGGAGTTCTCCCACGCCAGGGCGCTATTCGTCCCCGACGGCGCCCGGCGCAAGGGCAAGACCGCCCCGGTCAAGGCCGACGTCGACGAGGCGATGGGCGACCTGGATGACCTCGAGACGATCTTCGTCGTGCGCCATACGGGGATCGAGACCCCGATGACCGAGGGCCGCGACGTCTGGCTCGACGAGGCCTGCGCCGCGGTCGACGCCGAATGCCCGGCCGAACCGCTGCCGGCCGAACACCCGCTCTTCATCCTCTACTCGTCGGGCTCGACGGCCAAGCCGAAGGGGATCCTCCACACCACCGGCGGCTACCTGACCGGCGTGGCCTTCACCCAGAAGGAGGTCTTCGACCTCAAGCCCGAGAGCGACGTCTGGTTCTGCTCGGCCGACGTCGGCTGGATCACCGGCCACTCGTACATGGTCTACGGGCCGCTGGCCAACGCGGCTACCAGCGTGATGTACGAGGGAGCTCCCGACTACCCCCACCAGGGGATCTGGTGGGAGCTGATCGAGCGCTCGAAGGCGACGATCTTCTACACCGCACCCACGGCGATCCGCGCCTGCATGAAGTGGGGCGCCGACATCCCGGCGAAGTTCGACCTCTCCTCGCTGAGGCTGCTCGGGTCGGTCGGGGAGCCGATCAACCCGAAGGCCTGGCTCTGGTACTGGGAGGTGATCGGCCAGGGGCGCTGCCCGATCGTCGACACCTGGTGGCAGACCGAGACCGGCTCGATCATGATCAGCCCGCTCCCCGCGATCACGGCGGCCAAGCCCGGCTCGGCGACGCGCCCGCTGCCCGGCGTCGAGGCGAAGGTGCTCGACCAGGAAGGCAACCCGATCGACCCGGGCGGCCCCCAGGGCCTGCTGACCCTCACGCAGCCGTGGCCCTCGATGCTGCGCACGCTCTACCACGACGACGAGCGCTACGTGGAGACCTACTGGAAGCGGTTCGGACCGGAGACCTACTTCGTCGGCGACGCCTCGCGCTGCGACGACGACGGGTACTTCTGGGTGATCGGCCGCGTCGACGACGTGATCAACGTCTCCGGCCACCGGCTCTCGACCGCGGAGATCGAGTCGGCGATCGTCGCCCACCACGCGGTGGCCGAGGCGGCGGTGGTCGCCGAGCAGGACGAGCTGACCGGGCAGGCGATCGTCGCCTTCGTGACCCTCGAGGGCAACTACGAGGGCGACGCGGAGATGGAGGCCGAGATCCGCGAGCACGTGGGCGAGAAGATCGGCAAGTTTGCCCGGCCCAAGCGGATCATCTGGGCCGACGACCTGCCCAAGACCCGCTCCGGGAAGATCATGCGCCGCCTGCTGCGGGACATCGCCGACGGGCGCGAGATGGGTGACGTAACGACGCTGCGCGATCCCGCGGTGATGGGGCAGCTGCAGGCCGCGATCGCCAGCGGCCGGCACGACGAGGACTAGGCCGCCGGAGCGCTCAGGCCAGGTCGCCGCGCCGGAAGCGGATAGCCCCCAGCACGAACAGAACCACCAGCCAGGCCGCCGCAATCCCGGCGGCCTCGGGAACCGGAAACTCCGCGCTGCCCTGGGCGATCGAGTCGGCCAGGGAGGTCGTCGCCGAGCCGAACGTGTAGCGGCCCACCGTGGGGATCAGCTGCAGCAGGCTGTCGACGCCGATGGCGAGCACGAGGGTGATGACCAGGCCGGCGATGTAGCTGCGCAGGAGCAGGGCGAAACAGAACCCCAGAAGCCCCCACAGGGCCGCCTGCAGCGCCTGGCCCCCGAGGTCGCGCAGCTGCTGCTCCACCGGGAACGGCACGTCGCCGTAGAGCGTGCAGCCCTTCGCGGCGCCGAAGGCCAGCCCGAAGGCAAAGGCCGAGAAGACCACGACGATGATCACCGCGGCGGCCAGCTTGGCCGCCAGGAGGCGCCCGCGAAGGGGCTGCACGGTCGCGCTCAGGCGGATCGTCCTGCTGGCAAAGTCCAGCCCGGCGACCCAGGCGCCCAGGATGATCGCCCCGACCGGCCCCATGATCTCGCCGGCGAGCTTCGGGCCGTCGATGTACCAGTTGACGTCCTGCCCGGTCGGCTTGAGGCCGATCACCACGGCCGAGGCCACCGCGACGGCCAGGATGGTGACGATGAAGACCCAGCGCGGGGTCGGCAGCCTGCGGATCTTGAGCAGCTCAACCCTGAGCATCGCCACTCCCGTCGTCGACCAGCCCGAGGAAGGCGCTCTCGAGGTCGTTGTGCTCGGCGCGGAGCTCGGTCGGGTAGATCCCGGCGTCGGCGAGCGCCTTGGCCACCTCGGAGGCAGGCCGGCCCCCGGTGTCGACCCGAACCTGGCCGCGCTCCCCCGCCGTGGCCCCCATGCCGTAGGCGGTCAGCACGTCAACCGCGTCGCGGGCCTCGCGCCGGGCCACCTGGACGAGCGTGTAGCCGCTGGAGACGATCTCGCCTATCGCGCCCTCGGTCACCAGGCGCCCGTCGCGGATGATCACCACGCGGTCGACCGTGCGCTCGATCTCGTCGAGCAGGTGGGAGGAGACCAGGACGGTCACGCCGCCGGAGGGAAGCGAGCGGATGAGCTCCCGCACCTCGACCACGCCGGCCGGGTCGAGGCTGTTTACCGGCTCGTCGAGGATCACGAACTCGGGGCGGTTGAGCAGGGCCAGGCCGAGGCTGAGCCGCTGGCGCATGCCCATCGAGTAGCCCTTCACGCGGTCGTCGGAGCGCCCCGACAGCCCGACCATGTCGAGAACCTGGTCGATCCACGGGTCGCGGCGCCGGATGCCGAAGCCGGCACCGTGGATCTCGAGGTTGCGCCGGGCGCTCACCCGCTCGTACAGCGCCGGGAGCTCGATCTGCGAGCCGGTCCGGCGCACGGCCGGCCGGAAGGCCCGTGTCCTGGGACGGGCCCCGAACAGCTCGATATCCCCCTCCTTCGCCCGGGCCAGCCCGAGGCAGAGCTTCATCACCGTCGACTTTCCGGCCCCGTTGGGGCCCAGCAGGCCGGTCACGCTCTGGCCCTCGACGGCGAAACTGAGGTCGTCGACGGCCTTCACCGAGCCGTACGACTTGCTTACCCCGTTGAAGCTGAGCACCGTGCCGGCCACGCGGCGGGAGCGTACCGTCCGTAACGGCCGGGTGGAGCCGGCGAAGATCGGCGCGCTCCGGGTCCGGCGGCGGATAAGCTCACGTCCGGATGTCCTCGAAGCGAAGCACAGCCCTGCTCGTATCCCTGGCCGCCGGCGCGGCCATCCTGGCCGGATGCGGCAGCTCAACCCTCAGCAAGCAGGAGCGCGCCGGCCTCAACGAGCAGGCAGTGACCCTGCAGACCGAGCTCGCCACGTCGGGGGAGCAGGCCAGCAAGTGCGCCACCGAGGACAAGATCAAGAAGGGCGGCCTGGAAGGCGTCGGCAACTGCCTGGGCAAGGCACTCGACAAGTCCTCCGCCGTCGTGACCCAGACCAGCGATTTCGTCAAGAAGCTGGCGGGGAATGCCAGCGGGGACTGCAAGTCGAAGCTGAACGACTTCGCCGGGGCCCTCGACGAGACCGCCGGCACGCTCGGCAACGCTTCGGAGCTCGCCAAGCAGGGCCAGATCCAGAAGATTGAGAAGGAGCTCCAGGGCCTGACCCAGGAGCAGGTTGACTCGCAGGTGGCGGCGCGCGACGCCGACAAGGCCTGCGGCGGCTGACCTTCAGGGCCCTTGATTCCGGGCGTTTCCGGTCTCCGGCCCGCTACCCAATCCCACCGGATTCCCCCAATTTCCGTGGTTTTGAGGCCAAATCAGGCCGAAAATCGCCAATACGACCGATTTGCTCTTTAGCGTTGCCCTCCGGTTCCCAACACTAAGGAGACGCTGTGAATAAGCAGGATCTGGCTCAGAAGGTCGCCGAACAGACCGGTACCACCCAGGCCGAGGCCGGCCGCGCGGTGGACGCCGCGCTTGACACCATCGTCAGTGAGGTAGCCGCGGGCGGCGAGGTGAACCTCGCAGGCTTCGGGAAGTTCACCGTCGCTCACCGCAAGGCCCGCACCGGGCGCAACCCCGCCACGGGCGCAACCATCCAGATCGCCGCCAGCAAGGCCCCGAAGTTCTCGGCCCTCGGCGCGTTCAAGAAGGCAGTCAAGGAGGGCTGAGCGCCCTCGCGCTCGTAAGGGCGTTCCCGCCCGGTCCCGCCATGCGGGACAGGGCGGCAGGGAGCGCAGACCGCGGTGTCCCGGGAGTCCGGGACGCCGCGGCCGCCCCTCACCCGCCGACACGGCCGGCGCCGAGGTTCAGTTCTCGCAGGCCCGGCGCACCGAGGCGACTGCCTCGTCCAGCGCCGCCGGCGCGAAGTCCCCGTCCACGCCGGCGAAGACGCCCCGGGCCGTGCGCTCGTAATGGTCGGCAAGGGCCAGCGCCGCCGCCCGCCCGTCGCCGGCCCGGCAGGCCTCGAGGATCCTGCGGTGATCGTGCTGGGCGTCGAGCAGCGCGCCCGATACCTCGGGCGCCGCGGACAGGTAGGCGACCCGGTAGCGGCTGGTGTGGTCCCACGAGGTCTGGGCCAGGGCGGCGAACCTCTCCCCCGCCGGCTCCACGAGCAGCCGGTGAAAGCGCTGGTGGGCCTCGTCGAAGTCGCCGCCGGCCACGGCCCTCTCGCCGATCTGCTCCAGCGCCTCCTCCAGCGCACCCACGTGCTCACCGGTCATCTTCGGCACCGCAACCCTGAGCGCGAGGGCCTCGGCGGCGACCCGGATCGCGTAGAGCTGGTCGAGGTCCTCGAGGGAGACCTCCGCCACGCGCAGGCGCTGGTTGGGCTCTCCGACGAGCAGCCCCTCGTTCTGCAGCAGGCGGGCCGCCTCGCGCAGCGGCGTGCGGCTGACCCCCAGCTCCTGGGCCAGCGATGCCTGGGAGACCGGCGTTCCGGCCGGCAGCTCGCCCCCGAGCACCATCGAGCGCAGGCGGTCGTAGACGTAGCCGGTGCTCTTTCGCTCCTGGGGGCTCGGCGCCCCCGGCCTGCGCCCGGTCACCTCAGCTGCGAACCAGCGGCGCGCCGGCGAGCAGGAAGCGCGGGGGCGTAACCCCTCCCCACAGGCTCACCGACGACGGGCGGAAGGTCCAGTCGCTGGGCTCGTAGGTCGAACCGGGGCCGAACTGGGCGATATCCGAGCAGCACTCGATCAGCGCGCCGGAAGGGCCCTTGAAGTAGATGAAGTGGTTGTTGCCCGGCCCGTGGCGCCCGGGGCCCCAGTGAAGCGTCTGGCCGCGGGCCGCCAGGCGGTCGGCGGTGGCTCCCTGGGCGTTGAGGTCGGGCTGGGTCCAGGCGTGGTGGTGGAGCTGGTTGGCGGGCGCGCGCTGCAGGGCGATTCCGTGGTGGTCGGGGTCGCAGTGCCACCAGGAGGCCATGCTGCCCCCCATCCGGTCGGAGAACTGGAAGCCCAGGCCCGCGGAGATGAACCGCTCCATCGGCGCGGGGTTCACCAGCTTCAGGGCGACGTGCTCGAAGCGCGAGGGCCGGACCCCGGTCGGCTCCGGCTCGGGGGCGGGGACGGTCTCCATGCCGTAGAAGAGCTTGAAGACGTGCCCACCCGGCCCCTCGATGAACTCGCCGCCGGCGATCCCCGGCTCGCCGGTCACCGGCCCGAGCCGCTTCCCGCCCGCGGCCTGCGCACTGGCGAGCGTCTCCTCGAGGGCCTCGGGGCCGTCGACCTCCAGGCCGATGTGGTCGCACCCGTCCCTGGAGCCCTCGATCAGGATCAGCTCGTGGTGGCGGTCGTTGCAGGTCATGAACGAGCGGCCGGGCTCCCGCAGGGTTTCCTGGAGGAGCAGGACGTCGGAGAAGAAGGCCACTGCCTCGTCGAGATTGCGAACCCGGAGACCCATGTGACCGATACGGGAAACCATGCGGCAACTGTATACACTTCCGCGCCATGCGACTCGTCACCTACGACGCCGGAAATGGCCCGCGGGCCGGGATCCTCCTCGGCGAGGAGATCGTCGATGCCGAGGCAGCGGGGGCACCGGCCTCGAGCGTGCGCGGCATCCTCGAGGCGCTCGGCCCCGATGGCCTCGCCGATCTCGGCTCGGCCGCTGCCGACGTGGCCGACCGCACACCGCGCCCCGACGTGAGCCTCCTGGCCCCGGTCCCGGACCCGCAGAAGATCATCTGCCTGGGCCTCAACTACCGCGACCACGCGGCAGAGGCCAACAAGGAGATCCCCGAGAACCCGATGTGGTTCGCCAAGTTCGCCAACTCGCTGATCGGCGACCGCGACGAGATCATCCTTCCGGTCGTCCACGGCGAGCACGTCGACTACGAGGCCGAGCTGGCCGTGGTCATCGGTCGCGAGGCCCATCGCGTCAGCGAGGCCGAGGCGCTCGACTACGTGGCCGGCGCCATGCCGTTCAACGACGTGAGCGCCCGCACCCTCCAGCTCGAGAACCAGCTGTGGACCTCCGGGAAGGCGCTCGACACCTTCGCTCCCTGCGGCCCGTCCCTGGTCACCCTCGACGAGGCCGGGGACCTCCAGTCGCTCGGGCTGCGCACCTACCTCGACGGCGAGGTCGTCCAGGAGGGCACCACCAGCGAGATGATCTTCGGCGTAGCCGAGACCGTGGCCTGGCTGTCGCGAACGATGACCCTGCTCCCGGGCGACATCATCGCCACCGGCACGCCGGCCGGCGTCGGCGGAATCCAGGGCATCTTCCTCAGGGACGGAAGCACCGTCCAGGTCGAGGTCGACGGCCTGGGGACGGTCACCAACCCGATCCGCGCCACCTCCTAGGGCCGGCGCGCCGCTCAGGCGCTCGCGAGAACCGCGGCCAGCGCCGATCCCAGCTCGCCCGCCGGATCTTCCGCGGCCCCGGCGCTGCGCCACGCGACGAAGCGGTCGGGCCGCACCAGCACCGCTCCCTCGCGGGAGATCCCGCGATGGCGGGCCCAGAGGCTCCTGGCGTCGTAGAGGTCGCCCTCGACGTGGCCGATCCTCAGCGCGTCGACCGGCCGGCCGGCGGCGGCCAGCTCCTGCGCCGCCTCAACCCCCGGCTGCCCGTCCTCGCCGGCGATCAGCAGGAAGCGCCCAGGGGCGACCAGGTCCTTGATCGGCCGGCGGTTTCCGTCCTCGTCGTCGACCCAGGCGTGCGGCAGCGGTGACCCCGGCCGGGTCGACGGGGTGTGGACCCTCATGTCATCCGCGCTCTCGGCCGGCGGGGTTCCGTCCTGCACGACGGCGGCCGACTCGTAGGCGTAGCCGTATTCGACGTTGTGCTCGGAGAACTCCTGCGACTGGGCGCGCACCGCGGCCAGGAAGGCGCTGCGGGCCTCGGCGTCCTCCTCCCTGCCGCTCCACAGCCGGGCCAGGGCAGCCCGGTTGGCCTCCTCGTCCTGCTCGGGGCTCAGGCCGGTGGCGTTGAAGATCATCAGCTGCCCGAGGGCGTTCTCCATCGACCTCTGGACGTTGCGGGCGTCCACCGGCTTGCGCTCTTCCTCGTAGGTGTCGAGCAGCGCCGGGCCGGCCTGGCCGCCAAGGACCGCGGCGAGCTTCCAGCAGAGGTTGTGGGCGTCGTGGAACGCGCTGTTCAGGCCCAGCCCCCCGGTCGGCGGATGTCGGTGGGCGGCGTCCCCGACCAGGAACACGCGCCCCTCGCGGAAGCGCTCGGCCAGCACGGCCCCGACCTCCCAGCGGGTAACGCGGTGGACTTCCATCTCCAGGTCCTCGATGCCCAGCGACTCGCGGACCATCGCTTCGACCGCGTCTTCCCCGGGCATCCGGGGGTCGTCGGGCAGGAAGATGATGTGGATCGCCCACTCCTCGGACTTCGGTCCCCAGTGGTCCGGTCCCATTGGGGAGAGCACGAAACTCGCGCCGGTGCGGGGAGCGGCCACCCAGCGCAGGAGAACGTCCTCCTCCCCGCCGGTCAGCCCCGAAAGGTCGGCGCTCACGTAGACGGAGTAGGTGATGGCGAGCCTGTCGAACCCCTCGTAGCCGATCCCGACCAGCTCCGGGACCGTGCGACCGCCGTCGGCGGCGACCAGGTACCGGGCCCTGACCTGGTATTCGCTCCCCGCCTCACGGTCGAGGATCGTCGCCGTAACCCCCTCTTCGTCCTGCTCCAGGGCGGTCAGCTCGTGACCGAAGCGGATGCTCCCGGGGGCCAGCTCCTCGGCCCGCTCCTTGAGGACCGGCTCGAGGCGGATCTGCGGGAGGTTGAGCTGGACGAATGCGCTGGCCGAGCGCCAGCTCTCGTCATCGCCGCCGGCACCCCACGTCTCCAGCCGGGCCAGCAGGCGCCCGTCGTCGGGATGGTCGCCGGTGAGGCCGGAGTACCAGGCGGTCGCCGCCATCTGCTCCGGGGGCGTGCTCCGCCGCCGGATCTCCCCGTAGGCGCCGCAGTCGTCGAGGATCTCCAGCGCCCTCTGGTTGAGCACGTGGGCCTTGGGGAGCGTCGAGGTCGTCGGCTGCGAGCTGACCAGGAGGTGTTCGACGCCCAGGCCCGAGAGCAGCATCGACGAGCTGAGCCCTGCTCCCCCACCCCCGACCACCAGAACCGGAACCTCTTCCACCTCAATCTCCCCTCGACCGATTGCGCGCGCAAAACTGTATACAGTCTGCGCGCACTTCGCCCGCCCGCTCCCTGGTCCGTTCGGACCGGGCCGTCGACTTCAATTGCGCTCGTGGCCACGAGCGCGAAAGCCGGCCGGGCGGTCCGCAGCTTCGACGTCGGCCAGCGCCAGGACCTCTTCCTCATTGCCGCCGTCACCACCGTGATCGTGATCCGGCTGCAGCTCTGGATCACGAACTACCCCTCGCTCTCCCCTGGCAAGCTCCACATCGCCCACCTTCTCTGGGGTGGCGTGTTCATGACGGCGGCCATCTGGATGCTGGCCTCCTACATCGGACGGCGCCTGGTGGCCCCGGCGGTGATCCTCGGCGGGGTCGGCTTCGGCTTCTTCATCGACGAGGTCGGGAAGTTCGTCACCGCCGACAACGACTACTTCTTCCAGCCCACCGCGGCGATCATCTACGTCGTCTTCATCGTCCTGTTCCTGGTGTCGAGATGGATCGGGGGGCGCCGGCTGGGCGAGCGCGAGCGGCTGGGTAACGCCGCCGCCCTGGCCAGCGAGAGGTACATCGACGGCATGAGCCCCTACGAGCGCCGGACGGCGATCGAGCTGCTCGAGCCGATCCGGGGCAACCCGCAGGCGAAGGAGCTGCTTGTCGTTATCGAGGCCACCAGGCCAGACGCCGAGGAGGAGCCCGGGCGGCTCGAGCGGCTGGTCCTCTGGATGCAGCGCACCTACGACGACTGGGTGCAGACCGGCTGGTTCCAGGCCACGATGATCGGAGCGGTAGTGATCTCGATCCTGGTTACCGCGTTCGGGATCATCGACCTGGTCTTCCTGTCGGGCAACCCGGGATCTGCGGTGGCACCCGGCTACCGGACCGACGGCCTCGGAGACCTCAAGGTCGGCAACGTGCTCCCGCTGGTCTCGAGCACGGTGGCGAGCGCAATCGGCATCGCGGGAATCGTCCCGCTGGTCCGGGGAGACCGGATAAAGGCCTACCGCCGCTTCCGGCTGGCCCTGCTGGTCTCGGTCTTCATCACCTACCCGTTCATCTTCGCCGAGAGCTCCTTTGCCGCCGCCTGGGGACTGTTCGTCACCCTCGCCGCCCTGGGAACGGTCTCGGCGATGCTCCGCGAGGAGGAGCAGGAGGCCCCGGTAACCGCGCCCGAGCAGGTCTAGGCGCGGCAGGAGGCCGAGCCGGTATCCGAGCCGGCTCCGGCGACGCCGGCCCACTCCCATTCGTAGGAGTCTCCGGAGAGGGTCAGGCGCAGGAGGCCGAAGGTGTCGGTGATCACCTTGGCGCTGCCGGCACGGGCGACGGCCGGGTAGAAGCTGTAGCCGCCCGTGCCCACCACCCACTGCCTCGGTCCGTCGGCGGCAGGCTGGGCGCCGGCGTCGAGCGGGTCGAAGCGCTGGTAGTGGTGGTCGTGGCCACTGAGCACGACGTCGCCGCCGAGCTCGTACATCGCCTGCCACAGGGACGCGACCGAGGACTGGTCGCCGTGGCTTCCGCCCGAGGCCCGAGGGTGGTGCCAGTAGGCCAGCGTGCACTTGCCGGCCGCGCGGGCCGTCGTAAGCTCGCTGCGCAGCCACTGCTCCTGGGCCGATCCGGACCCGCAGGCCACCACCTTGCACTCGTCGTTGCTGTTCAGCGCGAGGATCCGCCAGTTGCCCGAGTCGTAGGCGTACCAGCCCGCACCGCGGTCGCCGGTGGTGACCCCGACCGAGGCGAAGTAGTCGAAGTAGCCGGCGGCGTCGGCGGTGTAGTACTCGTGGTTGCCCGGGACGGGCCTTAGCCGCGAGGCCAGCGCGGCCCAGGAGAGGGCGAAGCCGCCCTGGTAGTCGGAGAGCGTGCCGCTTGAGTACTGGTTGTCGCCCAGCAGCAGGACCTTCTCGTCCGCGCTGCGCACCAGCGCAGCCACCGAGGCCTGGCCGCAGCGCGTCGCAGTGCCCTGCCCGCCGTTCCACTGGCTGCTGGATGCCGGGCAGGAGATATCCCCCACCGCGGCTACCGGCGACGGCGTGCTCCTTGCCAGGACGGGGATTGCCGAAGTCCGAACCGTCCCGCTGCGGGCCGAGAGCTTGAGCGTGTAGGTCTTTCCGGCGACCAGCTGGGAACTCATATCGATCCCCGAGTCGACCGAGGCGAGCAGCGCGGGACCGTCCAACGCGGAGACCGTCTTGTAGTAGGAGACGTCACCGGCCTCACCGTCTTCCCACGAGGCCGAGACCTTCCTGGCCGAAATCCCGGCCGAGTCACCGTTGGGGTCGAGGTTGAGGAGGACGTCGGAGCCCGCCCAGGAGGAGGGCACGTGAAAGCGAAGGTAGGCGACACGACCGTCGCCCAGCTTCAGGGTCTTCATCGTCGTGTTGCGTGACTTTCCTGCGCCGGAGAGCATCTTCTGGCTTGCGCCCGCCGTGCTTGACGCCGCGCCCGCCGGGGCGGCCGCAACCGCCGTCACGGCGATGAACGAGAGCGCAGCGCAGAGGCATCGGGCGGCCTTCATCACGTAAGCCCTAACCCCGAAGGAACCGGCGAGTTGCGATCGACACCCCGCTACGGTCGGGCGATGATCAGCCGTCGTCAAGTGCTCCTTGCCGGGCTGGCCGGTGCGGGGGCGGCCGTGGCCGGCTGCGGTGTCCGCGCCGGGGCGGCTACCGGGAGGCGCCGCCGGGTGGTGGTCATCGGCGCCGGTATGGCGGGCCTGGGCGCGGCCCGGGTGCTGAAGGACCGCCGCATCGATGTCGTCCTGCTCGAAGCCCGCGAGCGCATCGGGGGCCGGGTCCACACCGTCGAGCGTTTCGGGACGAAGATCGACCTCGGCGCCTCGTGGATCCATGACAGCCGAGGCAATCCCCTCACCGAAGTGGCGAAACGCGCCGGGCTCCAGACCGTCCCCACCGATTACGAGGCGGTACGGGCACGCTTCGCCGGCGGGGAGCCGGTCTCCGGCGCCCAGCTCGAGCGTGCCTTCGCTGCCTACGAGTCGATCCAGTCCTCGCTCTACCGCCGGGCCCGGCGCTCGCCTCGCTCACCGCTGGCCCCGGCCCTACGGGCCGAGATCGCGCGCCAGAGCCTCCCAGCGCCGGACCGGAAAGTGCTCGACTGGATACTCGGCGTCGAGATACCCCTCGACCTCGCCGCGGACCCGTCCGCGCTCAGCCTCGACGGCTACTACGAGGGCGAGACCTGGAACGGCGGGCCCGACCTGATGATCCGCGGCGGTGCCGCTCAGCTCGCACAGGCCCTGGCCGCCGGCCTCGAGCCGCGGACCGGAGTCGAGGTCAAGGCGGTCTCCCGGGACGGGCGCGGCGTGCGCGTGACCACCGCCTCGGGGGAGCAGATCACCGCCGACGGCTGCATCGTCACCGTCCCCCTCGGGGTGCTCAAGGGTCAGGCCATTCGCTTCGACCCGCCGCTGCCCGCCCGCCAGCGCCGCGCGATCGCCGGCGTCGGGTTCGGCCTTCTGGAGAAGACCTTCCTCTCCTACGACGAGGCCTGGTGGCCCGATGAGGCGCAGGTACTGGGCACCGTGGGCGCACCGCTGGACCAGGCGGTGGCCGCCCTCACCCTTGAACGGCTTACCGGCACCCCGCTCGCCGTCGGCTTCACCGGCGGCAGCTGGGCCGAACGGATCGAGGCCTCGGAAGAGACCACCGAGGAGGTGGTCAAGAGCCTTCGCGCCGGCTTCGGTGACGCGGCAACACCCACCGGCGCCTTTTCCACCGCCTGGAAGCGGGACCCTTTCGCCCGGGGCTCCTACTCGCATCTGGCGCCCGGGACCGACGCCTCCTGGCGGGCCGTGCTGGGCCGGCCGGCGGGACGGGTGATCCTCGCCGGAGAGCACACGAGTATCACCCGGCCTTCGACCATGGACGGCGCGTGGCTGGCCGGCCAGGCAGCGGCCCGAAGGCTGGTCGGCACACTGGCCTAGCCGGGCCGGCCAGCCGGAATCGGGGAGACAGGATTTGAACCTGCGACCGCCCGGCCCCCAGCCGGGTGCGCTACCAGACTGCGCCACTCCCCGTGGCCCTTCGTTCCCGCAAGCGGGCGACGGGAATCGAACCCGCCCTAGAAGCTTGGAAGGCTCCTGTGCAACCACAACACTTCGCCCGCAAGCGTCCCTAATCCTACCGCGCGCCGGATGGGCCCGGCCGCCTTCTCAGCGCTTGCGGACGGTGATGACCTGCGTCATCTGCACCGGGTGCAGCGAGCAGAAGAGCTTGTAGCGCCCGGGTACGTCGAAGCGCCGGGTGAAGCTCGTGCCCTTCTTCTGCCAGTCCGAGCTGAAGCCGCGGGGCCCGTCGGCGACGGTCACGTCGTGCTGCAGGTCACCGGTGAACTTCCAGGTGACCTGGCCGCCCCTCCGGATGGAGATGTTCGGACGGGTATAGAAGGCATCGCCGATGCTCAGTGATGCCGCCAGCCCGCCGCTCAGGAGCGGGCCGGGCGGCCGGCCGATGGTGCGGGCGCGGCCGTTGGGCCCGAGCCCGGTCAGCGGGACCCGGTAGACCGGCGGCTTCGAGCGCCCGGGCGTGCTGGTGCCGATGTTCTTCACGTCGCCGGGCAGGCCGGGGCATCCGCCGGGCGCCCCTTCGTCACGGGCCAGGTAGACCAGCATCAGCCCCATCGCCCGCGTGTGGAGTCGCGAGTTGTCGTAGACCGAGGAGAGCTTGAGCTCCTCGCCGGCCCGGACCGGAATGCCGGTAGGGCTCTCCAGCCGGCTCATGTTGATCGGGCCGGGCTCGTGGAGGACCGGCTTAACGTTGTAGAAGGGATGGCTCGCCAGCCCCCAGGTGGGACGCGAGCGGTAGAGCGGCCGGTCGTCGCAGCCCGGCTGGCTGAGGGTCAGCTGGTAGGCGCCGCCGTGAACGTGGCCCAGCCCGGCCACGATGCGTCCGTTGAACGGAGCCTGCCGCACGTGGGTCCTGACGTCCTGGCTGCCCGCCTTCCCCCCGCCGGCGACGTCGTAGACGAGTCCCTGGCGGCCCCGCGAGGCGTCGAAGGCCATCGGCGTCACCGGTTTCAGGCTCGGGTCGTCGTCCCAGGTGAGGGTCCAGCGGATCTTCACCGAGTCCACCTGGGCCCGGTGGTTCATCAGCATCCAGACGATCGCCCACTTGTCGGCCGCCTCGACGCGGTAGCCGTAGCCCGGCGGGAGCTTCATGATCGCCCGCTCCTCGCCGTCGCCGTAGAAGGGACGGTTGCCGGGGCCGTTCCCGTAAGCGGCAAAGACGATGTGGTGGAGCATGATCCGGCTGATCGGCACGTCGCGGCCGGTCTTGGGGTCGACCACGTCGGCGGCCATCTCGGTGATGAAGCCGTCGCCGGGTGGGCGGGCGACCCCGCCGGTAACCGCCTTCTCCACCCCGTAGCCCCCGACGGTGATCTCGTCGGAGGTGAAGGTCATGGTCCGCGGGGCCGCCTGGGCCGTCGCGCAGAGCGCCAGAACGATGCCAGCGGCCAGCGAGCCGGTGAACAGGCTCCTCCTCACACCTCGAAAGTACCACGGGACGCCACCTCACCGCCGTAGACTCGCCGCGTGAGCCGCCGAACCGCCGGGACGATCCTCGCCATCGTCGGCGCTCTGCTGCTCCTCGACGTCGCCGTCACCCTCGCCTGGCGCGAGCCGGTGACCTGGCTGCTCGGACGGGGCGAGCAGTCGCAGCTCTCCGACCGGCTCGACGAGGTGGACCGCAGCTTCGGGGCCTCGGTCGCCGGCCGCCTGCCGGAACGGGGCACCCCGGAGATCCGGATCGCGCTGGCGGCACGGGCATTCGGCGAGCGGGCGCGCACCGGTGACCCCCTCGGCCGGCTCGAGATGCCCGCCATCGACGAGAGCTCAATCGTGATTCAGGGGACCGGCCAGGCCGAGCTGCGCAAGGGCCCGGGGCACTACACGCCGACCGCGCTCCCCGGCCAGCGGGGAACGGTGGGGATCGCCGGCCACCGCACCACCTGGGAGCAGCCGTTCCGCCGCATAAACGAGCTGAAGGCCGGTGACCGCATCGTGATGGCCATGGCCTACGGGCGCTTCACCTACCTCGTGGAGAAGACGCGGATCGTCGACCCGTCCGAGGTCGGCGTGCTGGCGGCCGGCCGCGGGAGGGAGCGCCTGGTACTGACCGCCTGCCACCCGCTCTACAGCGCCGCGCAGCGGATCGTGGTCTTCGCGCGGCTGGAGAGCGCCGTGCCGCTCGGCGTCGCCGCCTGAACCGTCACGGGGGACCGAGGAATCGAACCTCGAGCAAGGGTTTTGGAGACCCCTATGTTGCCATTACACCAGTCCCCCAGCGGCCGCCGAGGATAACCCGCCGCGGCCGCACGGCCGCCGGCGGGTCGGGGTATGTCCGCGCCGGGACCGACACTCTCCGGGCTTCTGCAATCCGAAGAGAGGCCCCATGAGCTTCAGGAACACGACCACATTCGCCGCTGCCCTCGCCGTGCTGGCCGTCGCTGTCGTCGCCGGCTGCGGGTCCGGCAACACCACGACGACCGACGTGACCGACACGGTCACCGACACCGTCCAGACGACCGACACCGTGACCGACACCGTCACCACCGGCGGCGGCCAGGTCAACCTGACCTGCAACGTGAGCGGCCTTCAGAACGTCGAGGGAGGCCGGGCGACGGTTACCGTCACCGGCAGCAACGTCGACCCCAGCCAGGCCGACCAGGCGACCTGCGCCGAGGCGAAGGTCGTGGCTCGCGAGGTAACCGCGGGAGGCTCGGAGATGCCGCTGAACGCCGACGGGTTCCAGTGCACGCCTTCGGTCGTCTCCACCGGGCCCGACGTCGTCAACTGGGAGTGCACCTTCCAGGGCGCCGACACCGCCACCGACATCACGATGAGCTTCCAGGCCACCTACACCGGGTAGCCCCGGCCCTGCATCGGTCTCCACTCGTGCGACGGGTGAACCGGGGTGCCTCCACGCCCGCTCAAGTAAGGTCCCGTTTCTCAATTAGCCGGCGCGCCTGCCGTCACGGCAGGGGGCCACAACCCGGGGAGCAGAGATGAAGAACCTGCGAAGTCGTCTTGGCAGCAGCGCAACGGTCCTGGTCGTCGCCGCGCTGGCGGCGGCGCCCGCGGCCCAGGCCTCTCCCGGAGCCGGGGCGGCACCCGCGGCCGGCACGCCGACCGCACGGGCTCTCGCCCTGATGCCCGCCAGGATCAAGGCCGGCTTCGACATCCGCATCTCCTACCGGCGCTACGCCCTCTGTGCGGCGAGCAACATCACGCCCAGCAAGAAGACCACCTCGATCAATGGCAAGAAGTACACGGTCGGCACCGGCCTGTGCCCGATCGTCACGGACTGGACGGTCTACAACAAGTCGCTCCAGGGCACCAGCCCGACGGTCAAGGGCGCCTCGACCATCTGGTCGAGCTTCGGCAACCCGTCCACCTACGCTCAGTACGACCCCGCTGCCGGCACCTGGTCGGTGGCGCCCGCCACGGGCCGCACCTACGTCGTCGGCGCCTCACCCAACGTGGGGATGGCCAACTTCTGGGGATTCCCCTGCGTCGTGACGACGCCGGTCACCATCAACGGCACCCGCTACCCGATGGCGATGTGCGCCGGGCCGCTCATGGAGAACATCGACAACCGCCCTGTCTCCGACGGAGTGACCGCGTTCACGAACGCTCCCACCTCGGCGACCATTCCGGTCGGCCTGGGCAAGATCGCCGGCGGCCCGCTCGCCGGGATGGAAACGTTCTTCCTCAACCCGTTTCCTGCCGGCCACGACACGGGCGGCGGGCCTCTCTAGCCCACGGCCGGCGCCCGGGCGCGTCGATGCGGGCGGAGGGACTCGAACCCCCACGGCCAAGGCCACCGGCTCCTAAGGCCGACGCGTCTACCAATTCCGCCACGCCCGCTCGCCGGCGAGCCTAGCCGCAGCCCGGCCGGCCGGCTGCGCCGCTGGCGCCCGGCCGGGCCTGCCGTTATCTTCGCGGGCAGTGAGCGTGATCCAGCACATAGGCGAGCCCGTGATCGAGCACCCGAACCGGGAAGGCTCCGGGCCGCACGCCATGCGCGCGATCGTGATCATCCTGCTCCTGGCCTCCGCCCTGCTGATCGCGATCGTCACCTTCGGTGGCTGGAGCGTGCTGATGGGCATGAAGGCGGTCTGCATCGCCTGGATCCTGCTCTACCTGACCTGCGCCTGGTACGTGGGCAAGTGGAACCGGGGGCTGCTCCCCGTGATCGCTGCCCTGGCGACCATGATGGGCGTCTTCGCCGTGGTCGCCGTTCCCGCCTGGACCGAGCGCAACGCGCCGGGCCTCACCCAGCCGGCGATCGACTCCAGCGTGCTCGGGACCCTCACCGCGCTGCTCGTTCCCGTTCAGATCCTCCTCATCGCGGCCGCGATGTACGCGTTCAACCAGAAGTGGAACGTCGAGGTTGAACACTGGCCCGAAGAGGAAGGGCGATTGCCCGCCGGCGCCTGAGCTTCGCTCCGGCGCCCGACCATCACCCGGCCCGGGTGGCGGAACGGCAGACGCGGGGGTCTCAAAAACCCCTGTCCTCGCGGACGTGCGGGTTCGAATCCCGCCCCGGGCACTTGGGCCTCGAGCATCCCCCTGGCTCCCGGTCACCGGAAGCCGGGTAGCCTGAGGGCAGCGATCATGCGCGACTACCTCGAGCGGACCCATGAGTGGCTCGAAGGCCAGCACGAGTCGCACCGCGACCGCCACCCGGTGCTGCGCGCGTTCGCTGTCGGCGTCGGCATCGTCCTGATCCCGGTCGGCATCGTCCTGATCCCGCTTCCGGGGCCCGGGTTCCTGCTGATCGGGGTAGGTCTCGGGATCCTGTCACTCGAGTTTCACTGGCCGCGGCGCATGCTGAGGAAGCTGATGGACTCTCCGCTGATGGGGGCTCCACCGAAAAGCGCCGAGGCGCTGCCCGCGCAGGCCGGCGGCGAGGCAGGCGGGCCGCCAAGAGCGGACGCCGAAGGCCCCACAACGGAAACCGCTCAGCGCAGGTAGCGCACCAGCGGCTGGCCTGAGCCCTCGCTGAGGGTGTAGTAGCCCTCGCAGTCCGGCGCGGCGGCGACCGTCTCGCCCTGCGGCTCGGCCTCGACGAGGCGTGGAGACGGCTCCGAGCCGAGCGCCGACGCCACCGTGGATCCGACGTAGGCATCGAGGCCGGAGTATCGACGGACCAGCACCGTCCTGCCATTGGGACACGCATCGGCCGCGGTGACAAGGTTGTCGCCAAGCTCGCGCAGGTACTCGAGGGTCAATGTCTCGCCTGCGAATGAGGGGGCAGGCGCCCGGTATACCCGCGAGCGGGCTTCGCGCTTCGTGATCAGGAGGAGATCGCCGCTCGCGGGATCCACGACGAGGGCCTCGGCATCTCGGGGGCCGTCCGGGTAGAGGAGGTTTACGAAACCGGCCGGAGCCGTCGGCACCGATCCGCCGTAGACCACGCCTGAGAGGTCAGGCTCGGGGACCCGGTAGACCCGAACGGAGCCGCGCACGGCCGCGTTGTCGCCGATGTCGCCGACGTAAAGCCAGTCCGGCGCCCCGGCCGGCCCCGGTCCTCGGGCCATGTCTTCCCAGTCCCGGTTGGTCGCTCCGGTGAGCGGAATTGTCGCTCGAATCGTCCCGTCGCCTCCCAGCGCGTACAGGCTCGCGGCCCCTCCGCTGTCGTTATGGGTCCAGACGATTCCCTCGTTCCGGCGACTCGCTGCCAGCCCGGACGCCTCGGTTACCGGGGCGGGCACCGCCCCCAACAGGGTCGCCCTGGTCGCCTGGGCGGAGGGCGGCGACGGCGGAGGGGACTCGGGGCCGGCCGGGCCGGCGGCATCCGGGCCGTCGGTCGCGGGAGGCGCCTGCCTCGAGCCGGCGAGACGGGAACCGGCGCGCTCGCGGACACGCCGGCCGTCGGCCGCGAGCGCGTAGACGGTGATCGAAAGCTCCTGCCCCGGGGAGAGCGCGCAGTTATCCAGGAAAGCCGCTGAACCCGCTGCCAGGGGCTGGCGCACAGAATGCAGCCGCTTCCCGGGAGGCCGCCTGAAGCGGCGGCTGGACTCCGAGAGGATCCTGCCTTCCTCCCGGAGCGAGGCCCGTACCGCCCACCTCGACGCCTTCACCCGGCCAGGATCGACCGCCGAGGCGACGACCACCCTTTCGCTGGAGCACGAAAACCGGGGCTCGGCCAGCGTCATGCCCTGAGCCGACGAGGCGAGGGCTACGGCAAGTGCCAGCGCGCCGGCAGCGGCTGCCGCAATCACCAGGATTCTTGTTGGTCTCGCCACCGGGATCATCGCCTCCATCAACACCGCCCACGTCCGGACGTTTCGGGCATGAACGAAACTCCGAAGCAGAGACCGGTGCCGGGCACGTGCGTGACGGCGGGGCCCTTCCGATGTCGGCGGTAGCTCAGCGCGGGAGGTTCAGCCCGACGAGCCGGGGAAGCTCGCTGATGATCCCGGTCACCGGGTCGACCCGCCGACCCTGGGCCTGGGCGTCCTCGCGGCGGATCATCGCGGCGCGGATGAGGTTCCCGCCGATCGATCGCGCCGGCTCCGGCGGGAAGGCCTTTACCCGGGGCTCGACCAGCGGCAGCCGCGTGTACTCGTCGTCGACCCCGAGCGCCAGGCCGCTGAGGATCTTGCCGCCCAGGTGCGAGGGGCCCACGCCGTGGCCCGTGAATCCCCAGCCGGCGTGCAGGCGCCCGCTGCTGCGGTAGATCGGCAGCGTGCGGGGGGCGACGTCGATCGGTCCGCCCCAGGCATCGGTGACCTCCCGGCCCTCCAGGGCGGGAAAGAAGCGGCGCATGGTGGCGGCGGTGCGCTCGACGACCTCCGGATCGACGTGCAGCTCCGGGGAGTGGAGCCCGCGCGGCGCCACGCGCCCGCCGCCCCACCCGAAGGCGATCCGCCCGTCCCTCGTGGTGCGGAAGTAGTGGATCATCTTCTGGCAGTCGGTGATCGCCTCGCCCCCGGTCCAGCCGATCTCCTCGATCACTTCGGGAACCGGCTCGGTGAGCACGATGTGGCTCGAGGCAACGCTGATCTCGCGGGCAAAGGCCGGCCAGCGCGAGGTTCGCCAGTTGACGGCGAGGACCGCGTTGCGGGCGTGGACGCGGCCCCGGTCGGTCCGCACGGTGATCGAACGCTCGCCCTGGTCGATCTCGCCGACCTCACTGTGCTCGTAGAGCTTCACGCCCCGGCGGAGGAGCGCCTCACGCAGGCCGAAGGCCAGCCGGGCCGGCTGCACGGTGGCGCCGACCCGCTTCCAGGCGCCGCCGCGGAAGACCGGGGAGAAGCAGAGCTGGTCGACCTGTTCGGGGAGCAGCTCGACGAGCTCCTCGTCGATCCCGAGGCGGCTGAGCCCCCAGAGCGCATCGCGCCAGGCACCGTCCTGGTAGGGAGCGGCGGAGACCTCCAGGTGCGGCGCCTGGTGGTACCAGGCATCGACCTTCTGCGCGCGGCAGAACTCGCCGATCTCGAGGATCGACCGGTCGGCCTGCCGGGCCAGGTCGAGCGCCGGATCGAGCCCGTATGTGCCCGCGAGCTCGGGGACGTACTCCCAGTAGCCGTTGACGAAGCCGCCGTTGCGCCCGCTGGGCCCGTGGCCGGCCTGGCCGGCCTCCAGCACGACGACCTCGGCATCGGGGTCTCGCTCGAGCAGCTGCCAGGCGGTCCACATGCCCAGGTACCCGCCCCCGATGACCACGACGTCGGCGTCAAGCGGCCCTTCGAGCGGCGGCGCCGCCTCGGGCGAGCCCCCGGCCTCTTCGATCCACCAGCCTGTCGCGGTGTGCTCCATCGCCGGCAAGATATCGCCGGCGCTCAGGCGAGCAGCGCCTGAAGCTCGTCGGCCAGTCCCGGGGCGCAGGCCATCACCCCCGCCGGCTGGCCGCCGCCCGGCTCCAGCTCCCGGAACTCGAGCCCTGCGGCCCGGCAGATTATGCGCCCGGCCGCCACGTCCCACTCCTTCACGCCACGCTCGAAGTAGGCGTCGCAGCGGCCGGCGGCCAGCCACGCGAGGTCGAGCGCGGCGCTGCCACCCCGGCGGATGTCACGCACCAGCGGCAGCAGCCTCGCCACCGTCTCCGCCTGGCCGCGCCGCACCTCGGCGTCGTAGCCGAAGCCGGTGGCCAGCAGGCAGCGGTCCAGCTCGGTGACCATCGATGGGGCGATCGCCACCCCGTTCAGCTCCGGCGGTCCCTGCGCCTGCGCGGTGAAGCACTCGTCCGCGACCGGGTCGTAGACCACGCCGGCGTGCCCTTCGCAGGCCACCGACACGCACCAGAGGGGGTTGCCGTAGATGTAGTTGACCGTCCCGTCGAGGGGGTCGACGACCCAGCGCAGCCCGCTCGAGCCGGCCCTCTCGTCTCCCTCCTCCCCCACGACGCTGTCGTCCGGGCGCTTCGCGGAGATCACGCGGCGGATCGCCTCCTCGGCGGCGACGTCGGCCTCGGTGACGGGGTCGGTCGGCGTGCTCTTGGTCGAGACGGCTCCGGCCACCCGCCCCCGGTACTCGACGAGCACCGCGGCCGCCGCCTGCGCCGCCTCTTGCGCGATGGCCAGGAGCTGCCCGTCGTCGGGCTCGCTCACACAGCCGCCAGGTCGAGCGCGGGGCGCCGGTCGACCCAGGGGCTGGCCTGCTCGACCTGCCAGCCGAGCTGCATCAGCGTCACCTCGTCGCCGGGACGGCCACCGAGCTGGGCCGAGAGCGGCAGCCCGAGAGCGTCGAAACCCGCGGGCAGCGAGGCGGCGGGCTGGCCGATCGTGTTCCAGACCCCGTACCACGGCACGCGGCCCGCGGCGGCGTTGAGCGTCCAGACCGCGCCGCGGCCGTGGAGCTCGCCGACCTCGAAGGGGCGCCCCGACGGTCCGGGCATGAGGACCGCGTCGGCGCGGTCGAAGACCGTATTGATCTGGGCCGCGATCGCCGGCTCGGCGCCCCGGGCCTGGGCCAGCATCGAGTCGGAGACCAGGCTCCCGAGCCGGGCCATGCCGCGCGTACGCCGTTCGAGGCGCTCGGGGTGGGGAAGGCCGGAGACGTCGTCGTTGATCGAGCGCAGGTAGCGGGCGACGGTCGTGAGGAAGGCGGCCGGCGGGTAGTCGATCTCATGCTCGAAGACCTCGTGGCCCAGGTCCCGGAGGACGTCTGCGGTCTGGTGGACGGCGGCGAGCTGCTCGGCGCCCAGCTTCGTCAGGGCGCCCGGCGGCGGCTTGACCGAGACGGCGATACGCAGCCGCCCCGGGTCGGCCTGGGTGGCGGCGGCAAAGCCCTCCGGAGGCGCCTCCTCGGCCGTGGCGTCCATGAAGAGCGCCGCGTCGGCCACCGAACGGGCCAGCGGGCCGTAAACGGTCAGCCCGTTCCAGCCATCGAAGTGGTTGGGACCGAGCGAGATCCGGTCGCGCTGGGGCTTGAGGCCGAAGAGGCCGTTGAACGCTGCGGGGATCCGCACCGAGCCGGCCCCGTCGGAACCGTGGGCCACCCCGCAGAGGCCGGCGGCCGCGGCGACGCCGGCTCCCCCGCTGGAGCCCCCGCTGGTGAAGTCCGGGTTCCACGGGTTGCGGGTGGAGCCGAAGGCGAGCGTCTCGCAGAGCGGCCAGATCGTCAGCTCGGGAACGTTGGTCTTGCCGATGATGATCGCGCCGGCCTCGCGGAGCCGAACGACCATGTCGGCGTCCTGCGGCGCCGGTCGCCGGTCGGTGGCGAGGCTGCCCCAGGCGGTGCGCTCCCCGGCCACGTCGGTGTCGTCCTTGATCGGGACCGGCACCCCAAGCAGCGGCTTCTCCTGCGCCGAACCGCCGCCGGCCGCGTCGATGGCGTCGGCCTGCTCGAGCGCCTCCTCGGCGAAGACCACCCGGTAGGCGTTCAGGAGGGGGTCGACCTCGGCGATCCGCTCGAGCGTGGCCTCGACGACCTCGCGGGCCGTGCATTCCCCGTCGCGGACCATCTGCGCCTGGCGGGCGGCTCCGGCGTAAGCGAGATCCGTGGCGTCCATTGCCCGGCGAACACTAGTCTCCCGGCGCAGTGGCGACCATCGCGACCAGTGGGGACGTTCCCGAGGAGCCGCGCCCCGCATTCGGCGAGGCCGAGCGCGTAGCCGCCGAAGAGCTGGCCGGGCGCCTGGAGGAGATGGGCCGCGACGCGGCCATCCAGCCGTTCTGGGTGCGGCCCTACTGGTGGGCTTCCCAGGCAGCCTGTGCCGGGCTCGGCGTGATCGCCAGCGTCGTCGCGATACGGGGGCCGCTGGCCGGCCTGCTGATCGCAGTGGGCGCGCTGCTGCTCGCCATGGCCGACGAGACGCGCTTCGCGCCGGTGCGCAGGCTCACACCGGCCCGCGGGGGCCAGAACGTCGTCTCCCGCCCCGCGACCGACCCTCCCCCGGGGGGCGTCAACCTCGTGCTCACGGCGGCAATCGACGACCGGCGCCCGGCCAGGAGCGCAGGAATCGCGCGCTCGCTGGTCCTCGCCAACGTCATCGCCCTGCTCCTGGTGGCCGGCTGCGCCGGCATCCGCCTGGCCGGCTTCGGCGGCCTGCTTCTCGACATCGCCCAGCTGCTGCCCACCCTGTTCCTGCTGGCCCTGATCCTTGCCCTGCTCGACCGCGGCACGGCGAGCCCGGATAGTGATACCAGCGCCTGCGACGCCGTCCTGGAGCTCACGCGGCGGCTGGATGCCGACCCGCCGGAGAACCTGGCGGTTGCCGTGGTGCTGGCGGGCGGCGGCGACGCCCACGCGATCGGACTGCGCCACTGGCTCACCACGCGCCGGCGCCGGGGAATGAGCCCGCGGGAGACCGCGATCCTCGCCGTCGAGAGCTCCCGCGACGGTGCCCCGGTCTGGTGGAAGCGGGACGGAACGGTGGTAGCCACCGGCCTTCACCCGCAGCTGCGGGCCGCGGCGAGCCGGGCGGCCGCCGAACATCCGGAACTAGGCGCGAGGGCCGTCTCCGGGCCCGACGCCACGGCCGCCGGCGTGGCGCGGGGTGCCCGCTGGCCGGCGATCGCCATCGGGTCACGCCCCGTCGACGCACCCCCGCCAGGGGACGACGGGGATTCAGGAGATCAGGGCGAAGAGGAAGCCGCCACGGCCGGCGACGCTGAGGGACCCGCTGCCGTGGAGGGTGTCGTGGACCTGGGCGAGGCGATCGTGCGCGAGCTGGACGGGAAGATCGGGGACCGGGAGGAGGAGGAACGTGAGGAGGAGCGGAACCACGATCAGTCGTCGTCGTCGTGACCCTCTTCGCCGTGGTCTTCTTCGCCGTGCTCGCCGTCTCCGCCGCGCGTCTGGTCCTTCCCGGCGCCGTCCGTCGAGGAGCCTCCGCCGGAGGGTGAGGGGGCCGGTGAGGTCCCGCTTCCGCCGGTGCCTTCGCCGGCACCGTCGGACCGGCCTTCGCCTGATGCCCCATCGGTGACCGTCCTCCTGACGGTCACGGTCGTGACGGCTGCGGGGGACGGGGTGAGCGAGCGCCCGAGGTCGTCGGGGCTGCCGTTCAACCCGATCGGCCGCGAAACGATCTCCCCGGCGGCGACGGTCACCCCGGCCGCGAAGAAGAGGCCAAGAACGGCCAGCGCTGCGGTCATTGCGGCTCGTGACTTCACGCTTCGACCGTAGAGGCCCCGGGGGAAAGGGAAGGCAAAGCCTCGGCTCGGGGAAACGAGAGCGAGGCGACCATGCCGCCCTCCGGGCCGTCGGAGAGCCCCAGCGAGGCGTCCCAGCGCGCCGCGAGCTCATGGGCTATGGCCAGGCCCAGGCCCGTCCCTGCGGGCCCGCCCCTGGAGGCCTGACCGCGCCGAAAGCGCTCGAAGAGCTCCGTCGGGCGCTGGCCCTGAAGGCCGGGACCCTGGTCGCTGACGGTCACCGTGCCCGGGGCCGAAGCGATCTCCACCGGTTCTCCGGGAGCGTACGCAATGGCGTTCTCCAGCAGGATGTCGAGGATCCGGTCGAGCTCGG
>JBJTBE010000012.1:0-27670 GCA_046091165.1 Solirubrobacterales bacterium
GCGCCGATCGCCTCGAAGACCTCCTGGATGGTGACGTCGTGGCCCTGGAAGCGGCCCGGCGGGATCGAACCGCCGTAGAGCATCACCGACGGCACGTCGAGACGGGCGAGGGCCATCACCGTGCCGGGAATCGTCTTGTCGCAGCCCGAGAGGGCGACAACCGCGTCGAACAGGTGGCCGCGGCCGACGAGCTCGATCGAGTCGGCGATCACCTCGCGCGAGACCAGCGAGGTCTTCATCCCGGGCGTGCCCATGGTGATCCCGTCGGAGATGGCCACGGTGTTGAACTCCATCGGCGGGCCGCCGGCGGCACGAATCCCCTCCTTGACCTTGGCCGCCAGGGCGCGCAGGTGGAAGTTGCAGGGCATCGTCTCGGTCCAGGTCGAGGCGACCCCGATGATCGGCTTGGCGAGCGCCTCGTCGTCGTAGCCGATGCCCTTCAGGTAGGCGCGGGCGGCGGCCCGCTCGGGCCCTTCGGTGAGGACGGCGCTCTTGTGCTTGAGGTTCGGGGCGGGGCCCTCGCTGGGAGTCATCGCGCCGGGAGGGTATCGGCGGCGGGGCTGCTGCCGCCCGCCCGCTTCATCCGTCGGCGCTCCCACTCCTCCAGGCGCCAGAGGTCCCGGGTCGCCCGGCGGGGGTCGACCTGGCGGCCGGCGACGTGGAGGTTGGAGCTGGCCAGCAGCCGGCGCTCGTCGGCGGTGAGCGCCATCCAGCGGGCCAGCACGTCGTCGGAGTCGGGGAGGCGGTCGCTGCCGTAGGGGCGCGTCTCGTCGGGGAAGTCGACGCAGTACTCGCCCAGCAGCTCCCGCGTCTGCGGCAGGTAGGCAAGGAGGGGACGGTGCGGATAGACGAGGTAGGCGTAGCTGGCCCCGCCGGCGGCCGGCCGGTCGTCGGCGCCCTGGGGCAGGCCGCCCCAGACGCGGATGAATCCGAGGTCGCGGTACATCTCCCACTCCTCCTCGCTCACACAGGAGCGCAGAAGCTGGCGGGCCCGGTTCTCGGCACGCTGCTCGCGGCCCGGGTCGTAGTCGGGGGCGGGGATCCGCTCGCGGCCGGCGCGGCGACGGTCGAGCCACTCCGAGACGCCGGGCCAGCCGACCTCCCAGATCAGGGCGACGATGACGATCGCGGTGGCCGAGAGGGCAAGAGCCATCCCGGGCCTCAGCTTCCCCCGGCGGCGCGCGGGAAGAAGATCACGCGCTCGGCATCGCGGGGTACCTCGTCGAAGCTGAAGACCATGATCGCCTCCCGCTGCGCCCGGCCCGAACCGGTGGGAACCGCGGCCCACATGCCGGCGTCGATCTGGCGCCGGAACTCGGCCACGAGCAGCTCCTCGTCCTCGGCGACCTCGACGTCGCCCTCGGCGAGCAGCACCTCGCCGTGTCCCGGCTTCATCCTCAGCAGGCGCACCGCACCATTATCGCACCGCCCGCCCGGCGGCGCCAATCACCCCGGGCCGGCCGTCCAGCGCGTCGGGCCTGGGAGGTACCGCCCGGCGCCCCGGCGCTCGACCACGCCGAGAAGCTCGAGCCGGGTCAGCGCCGCGAGCACGCCGGGAGCGCCGCCGGCAGCACCGGCCACCTCGCCCAGGCTCCGGGCCCCGCGGGCAACAATCATGGCCACCTCGGCCAGCTCGGGCTCGATCGTCGTGGCCTGCGCCTCCGGCGCACGCACGCCGAGAAGCTCCTCGAGGACGTCCTCGCAGCCGCGGACCAGAACGGCGCCATCCCGGATCAGCGCGTTGGGGGCGTCGGCGAGCGGATCGCCCGGCCGGCCGGGGACCGCGCCGACCGTCACCCCGAGGTCGGCAGCGATCTCCGCGGTTATCAGCGATCCCGAACGCTCACGGGCCTCCACGACCACCGCCAGGCCGCTCAGCGCCGCGATGACCCGGTTGCGGGCGGGAAAGCCCCAGCGGTAGGAGGGCGTCCCGGGAGGCATCTCCGAGAGCACGGCGCCGGTGGCGGCGATCCGCCCGTGCAGCGCGCGCCAGCGCGCCGGGTAGGCACGCTCCGGGCCGCCGGCCAGCACGGCGAGCGTCCGCCCGCCGGCCTCCAGCGCCCCCTCGTGCGCCTGCGCATCGACGCCGAGGGCCATCCCGCTGATGACCGTGATCCCGGCCGCCGAGCAGCCGCGCCCGAGCCGGCGGGCCATCGCGGTGCCGTCAGCCGAGCAGCGGCGCGCGCCGACCAGCGCGACCGCGGGCGCCTCGAGAAGGGCCGCCGCCGTCGTGGCGTCACCAAGTACGTGGATGGCGGCCGGTGGGTCGGGCAGCCGGAGGAGCCGGGCCGGATACCGGGCCGAGTGCCGGCAGGCGGTGAAGACGCCCTCCTCGCGCCACCGGCGCAGCTCGGCCGCGGCGTCGAGCGCTTTCAGTTCGGCGCGCAGGCCATCACGCCGCTCCCCGCCGACGGCGGCGAGCAGGCGGTCTTCGGACAGCGCCAGGAGCGTGCGTACCGCGGCCCGGTCGCCGCGGGAGTGCTCGATGTGGCCGGCCAGGCGCCCGACCAGCCAGCTGCGCCGGACGCAGGGCAGGCAGCAGTCGCTCACGCCCGCACGAGCCCATCGTCGTGATGGCGGTAGGCCAGCGCACCCGCCACGTCATCCGGGCCGACCTCGGACGCGCCCCGCAGGTCGGCGATGGGCCGGGCCACGCGAAGCGCCCGGTCGCGGCCCCGGGCGCTCAGCGCTCCCGAGTCGTAGGCGCCCCGAACCAGGGCCAGCCCGTCCGGCGAGCACCGCGTCTCGGCGAGGCGACCGGCCGGCAGCCGGGCGCTGGCACAGCCGTGGCGGGCGACCTGGGCCTCCCGGGCACGGATGACGCGGGCGGCCTGGTCGGCCGAGCAGGTCGTGGGCGGACCGTCCAGGGCGGCCGACGACGGGCGCTCGACGCCCACCACGAGGTCGATCCGGTCCAGCAGCGGGCCCGAGAGGCGGCGGGCGTGGCGGGCCAGGTCGGCGGGCGAGCAGCGGCACTCGGGCCCGCCGCGCCCGCAGGGGCATGGGTTCGAGGCCGCGACCAGGGCGAAGCCCGCCGGCATCCGGACCGTGCGCTGCCCCCGGGTGATGGTCAGCTCCCCTTCCTCGAGTGGCACCCGCAGGGCCTCCAGCGCCGGGCGGCTGAACTCCGAGAGCTCGTCGAGGAAGAGAACCCCGCGATGGGCCAGGGTCGCCTCCCCCGGAGTGGGCACGGCGCCCCCGCCGACCAGGCCGGCCGCCGAGACCGAATGGTGCGGGGCCCGGAAGGGCCGCTCGCGGACCAGCGTCCCGGCCGGGCCGGTGCCGGCAACGCCGTGGATCCGCGTGACCTCGAGCGCCTCCGCCCGCGAGAGCGGCGGGAGAATCCCCGGCAGGCGGCGGGCGAGCATCGTCTTGCCGGTGCCGGGAGGCCCGACCAGCAGGAGGTTGTGGGCTCCGGCCGCCGCGACGGCCAGCGCCTCGACCGCCAGCGGATGGCCGCGGACATCTGAGAGATCGGGGGCGGCGCCCACGGGAGGCTCGGCCGGGACCGGCACCGGCTCTAGCCGCTCCCCGGCCAGTACCGGCCCGACGTCGCGCAGCGAACCGAGCGCAAGGGCACCGAGTCCCGGCACCAGCGAGGCCTCCGGAACGGCCTGCGGTGCGGTGAGCAGGCGCCGCAGGCCTGCACTGAGGGCGCTCTGCGCTGCGGCAAGCGTGCCCCGGCAGCCGCGCAGGCGCCCGTCCAGCGACAGCTCGCCGAAGAGCCCGGTGGCGCCCAGCGAGTCGTGGGGAACCTGTCCCGAGGCGGCCAGCACGGCGGCGGCGATCGCCAGGTCCAGGGCGGAGCCCTCCTTGCGCAGGCCGGCCGGCGCGAGGTTCACGACGAGCCGCCGCAGGGGAAACTGGAACCCGGAGTTGGCGATCGCCGAGCGCACTCTCTCCCGGGCCTCGCTTACCGAGCGGTCCGGCATCCCGACGATGGCGAACGACGGAAGGCCCGGCCGCAGGTCGGCCTCCACCGCGACCGGGACCGCCTCGACCCCATCGATGACGAATGCGACAGCCCGGGCGACCACGGCCGGTGAAGCTACGGATGCCCGCGTGGCGCCTCAGGCCAGGGCCGTTACCGAACTGTGTCGGATCCGTCTCACTGCCTGACCCCGGCTTCCCGACCTGCCCCCGTGGCCCTGCCCGCGCTTTCCGGTTGCAGCTCCGTTGCAGGCGCGCGGCTGTGGCGTTACCCGGCCCCGCCTAGCTTCGCGACGTGCCCGGCACCAGACCAGACCCCCGCCACGTCCTCGGACGGGCCGGTGAGCGGCTCGCCCTCGAGCACATGGAGCGCCTCGGCTACCGGCTGGTGGCCCGCAACCACCGAACCCGGTTCGGGGAGATCGACCTGATCGTCGACAGCCCCCGCAGCCTCGTCTTCGTGGAGGTCAAGACGCGACGCTCCGAGCGCCCCGGCGCGGCCTGGGACTCACTCGACGAACGCAAGCGCCGGCGGGTGCGCCGGCTGGCCGCCGCATTCCTGAGCGAGGCGACGGGACGCCCGCGACGCCCCCAGGTGAGGTTCGACGCGATCGGGGTGACGATCGACGGCCGCGGCCGGCTGGTCTGCCTCGACCATGTCGAGAACGCCTTCTGAGCCGGGGCGGCTAGAGCGCCAGCTGCTGGTAGGCGGTCGACTGGAAGGACATTCGGTGCAGTTCGCAGACGCCCTGCGCCTGGATCGCCTCCCGGTGTGCCGCCGTCGAGTAACCGAAGTGGTCCTCGAACCCCCAGCCGGGAAAGCTCTCCCCGGCCCGCACCATGTAGCGGTCGCGGGTGACCTTGGCCACGATCGAGGCGGCGGCGATCGCCGCGCTGGTGGCGTCTCCCCGCACCACCGCCCGCTGCTCGAAGTCGATCTCGGGCACATCGAAGCCGTCGGCCAGGCAGAGGCAACCCGGCACCGCCACGGACAGGAGCGCATCGCGAAGGGCGGCGATGTTGGTCTTGTGCAGGCCGCGCTCGTCGATCGAGCGGACCGATCGCGAGATCACCGCGACCCGCGAAGCGGTGGCCATCACTATGGGGAAGAGCGCCTCGCGGTCGCTGGCGCTGTGCTGCTTGGAGTCGTTGAGCTTCTCCAGGGCACGGGTCTCGGTCACGCCCAGGCGCTCGATGTCCAGCAGCACGGCCGCGGCCACCAGGGGCCCGGCGAGCGAACCCCGCCCGGCCTCGTCGGCGCCCGCCACCAGGCGGAACCCGAGGCCGCGGTCATGGGCGATCAGCCTCGCGCCGCTCGCCTGCCTGCCGCGCCCCTTGGCGCGCTTAGAAGATCCCGATGCGGTCCGGCGGCCAGTAGGTGGCGAAGGCCGGCCCGATGATCCATCCTTCGGGGACCGGTCCCCAGAACCGGCTGTCGTCCGACTGCCCACGGTTGTCGCCCATCATGAACCAGTGTCCGGGCGGAACCTTGATGGGGACCGGCAGGTCGCAGGCGGCGCCGGCACCGGTCTCGCAGGTGTCGCTGATGAAGGGCTCGTCGGCCAGCTTCCCGTTACGGATCACCCTCCCCCCCTTGACGGCGATCGTGTCGCCCGGGGCGCCGACGATGCGCTTGATGAAGTTGACGTCGCTGCGCACGCTGGTCGGCGTGTCGCAGGCGGCGCCGCGCCGGGGCCTGACCGCGCACTGGTCGAGTGGGGGGCGCTCCGCCCCGTTGGGCGGGTTGAAGACGGTTATGTCACCGACGCCCGGCGAGCCGAGCCGGCCGGAGACCCGGTTGACCAGGACCCGCTGTCCGACCTCGAGGGTCGGGACCATCGACTCGCTGGGAATCCGGTAGGGCTTGACCACGAAGGCCTGCACGAGGAGCGCCAGGCCCAGGGCCACGACGACGATGACGATCAGCTCGAGGAACGAGCTGCCGGCCGACTTCTTCTTGCGCTCCCCGGAGGCCGGGCTCACGCGGCTTCGTCAGGCGAAGCGTCGCCGTCGGCGTCGCCGCCCGGCGCCTCCTCGCTGGCCCCGCCGTCCTGCGTCTCGCCGGCTTCGGCATCGGGAGCTTCCTCGGCGGCAGGCTCGTCGGCCGGGGCCTCCGCGACAGGCTCTTCGCTGTCGGCGTCGCAGTCGGGCACGGCGTCCTGCTCGCCGGAGGGCTCCTCGGCCGCATCGGCGGCCGGCTCCTCGCCGGCTTCGGCCTCCTGGGGCGCAGCCTCGGCTTCGGTCGCGGCCTCCTCGGCGGCGGGGGCCTCCTCACCCTCGGGCGCCTCGGCGTCGGGGGCGGGCTCCGGGGCGTTCACCAGGCCGGGCTCGATCGCCTCCTCGGGGCCGGCGTACTCGCTCTCGCGCACGCGGGCGCCCTTGCCCACGCGGTCGCGCAGGTAGTAGAGCTTGGCCCTGCGGACCTCGCCGCGGGAGGCGACGTCGATCTTCTCGATCTTGGGGGAGTGGAGCGGGAAGGTGCGCTCCACGCCTACCCCGAACGACTGCTTGCGCACGGTGAAGGTCTCGCGGATCCCCTCGCCCTGGCGCTTGATGACCACGCCCTCGAAGACCTGCGTGCGGCGGCGGTTGCCCTCCACCACCTGGAAGTGGACCTTGACGCGGTCTCCGGGCGCAAACTCCGGCACGCGGCGCAGCTGGGACTGCTCAAGCTTGTCGATGACTGTGCTCATAAGGAAGTCGCCTCGCTGCGGGACCCGCTGGCCGCCCCTGCGGCCGGCTCCCTGGAAGCTCGCGAGGCGATCAGGATAGCGGAGGCCCTTCGGCCGCCGCCCCGCGCTCGCGGCTCCTGGCCCTCCTCCAGCGCCGGATCTCCTCGTGGTGGCCGGAGAGGAGCACGTCCGGCACCTTCCACCCGCGGTACTCGGCCGGGCGGGTGTAGTGGGGGTACTCGGGGTCGCCGCCCAGGGCGGCGCTGAACGACTCCTCCTCGGCCGAGTCGGCGTGGCCGAGCGCCCCGGGGAGCTTGCGCAGCACCGCGTCGCAGACCACCATCGCGGCCAGCTCGCCCCCGGCGATCACATAGCGGCCGATCGAGACGGCGTCGCTGCAGAAGTGCTGGACGATCCGCTCGTCGAAGCCCTCGTAGCGTCCGCAGAGCAGCGTGAGGGCCGGTTCGGCCGCCAGCTCGGAGACGAGGTGCTCGTCGAGCACCCGGCCCCCCGGGGTCAGGGCGATCACCCGGCGCCGGCTCGGCAGCTCTACCGGGTCCACCCCGTAGAAGCCGCGCAGGGCGGCGTCCATGACGTCCACCCGCAGGACCATCCCGGCCCCTCCGCCGAACGGGGTGTCGTCGACCTGGCCGGCGGTGAGCGGGGTGTGCTCCCGCAGGTCCAGGGCCCGCAGGGTGCTGCCGTTCTCGATCGCGTTGGCCACGTGGCGCTGCTCGGAGAACCAGTCAAACCAGCCGGGAAAGAGCGTGACCACGTCAATCTCCATCGTTTCCATCCTCCCCCATGAAGCGCAGGTCGACGTCGACCTCGCCGGCCTCCACGTCGATCGACCGCACCGCGTCGGCGACCATCGGGACCATCAGGTCGGGCGCCCCGTCCCGCTCGACCTCGAGCACCTCGCAGGAGGGGAGCGCCACCATGCGGCGGACCTTCCCCACGCGCTCGCTCCCGTCGCGGACGGCGAGCCCGGCCAGGTCCTCGGGCCACCACCTGCCCTCCGGCAGCTCGGGCGCATCGCTTCGGCGGCAGAACAGGTCCTCGCCACGCGAGGCCTTGACCTCTTCCGGCGTCGCAATGCCCGAGATCCTGAGGATCGGACGCTCGTCGGTGCCGGAGCGGCGCTCGATCACCGCCTCCCGCTCGCCGACCAGGAGCGTCATGCCCCTCGCCAGCAGCTCGGGTCGGGGCCGGGTTACGCGGAAGCTCCCGTCGAGGCCATGGGGCCGGCCGATCCGGCCGGCGGGCAGCCACTGCGCCCGCTCGACAGCCACGTCAGTCGACGATGTCGACCAGGACCCGCCGGTCGGCCCGTACCGCAGCCGCCTTGACGACGGTGCGCAGGGCCGAGGCGGTGCGGCCCCCGCGACCGATGACGCGGCCGTAGTCGTCGTCCCCCACCGCGAGCTCGAGGACGATCGTGCCGTCGTCCTCCTCGAACTCCTCCACCGAGACGTGGGCCGGGTCCTCGACCAGGGCCCGCGCGAGGTACTCGAGAAGCTCGCGCACGGCGCTAGGCGCTGATGCCCTGGGTGCTCAGGAGCCGGCGCACCTGGGCGGTCGGCTGGGCGCCCTTGTCCAGCCACTCGCGAACCCGCTCCTCGTCGACGGTGATCGACGACGGGCTGGTCTGGGCGTTGTAGTGGCCGACGACCTCGATGAAGCGCCCGTCGCGCGGGGAGCGCTGATCGGCGACGACGATGCGCCAGATCGGGTTCTTCTTGCCACCCACGCGGGTGAGCCTCAGGCGTACGGACACGTGTTCCTCTCAGGGGTTCTCATAGCTCGGCACCGGAGGTTAGCGGCCGGCCGCGGGGGCCGCCGCTAGGCGGCCTGCGCCTCTTCCTCGGCCGGGAGCCTGCGGCTCACGACCTTGGAGACGCCGTCGCCACCCATCGAGACCCCGTAGAGGGAGTCGGCGGCTTCCATCGTGCGCTGCTGGTGGGTGACGACGATGAACTGGGCCCGCTCGCGGTAAGCGCGCAGCAGCTCCAGGAAGCGCCCGATGTTGAGGTCGTCGAGCGCCGCCTCCACCTCGTCGAGGATGTAGAACGGGCACGGGCGGGCGAGGAAGACGGCAAAGAGGAAGGCGATCGCGGTCATCGACTTCTCCCCGCCCGACATCAGCGTCAGCTTCTTCATCGACTTGCCGGCCGGCGTCACCTCGATCTCTACGCCAAGGTCGTCTTCGGGCTCGCCGAGCTCGCGCTCGGCCTCCTCGTCGGCGGCAGCCTCGGCCGCCTCGCTGCGGGCCTCGGGGTCGTCCCCGCCGATCACCGGCTTGGGGGCGCGCTCCTCGCGGACCAGCCTCAGGCGCCCCCGGCCGCCGGGGAAGCAGTGCTCGACGAGCTCCTCGAAGTTCTTTGCCGCCGCCTCGAAGGTCTCCTCGAAGGTCTCGCGGATCTGGCGGTCGGTCTCCCGGATCAGCGTCCGCAGCTCGCGCATCGCCTCCTCGAGGTCGGTGCGCTGGCTCTCGAGCGTCTCCACGTGCTCGAGCGCCTCCTCGTACTCGGCCTTGGCCAGCGGGTTGACCGGGCCGAGCTGCTCCTTGCGCCGCTCCACCCGCGCCAGGCGCTGCTCTATTCCCTCGCGCTCCTCCGCGGTCAGGGCCTTCTCGGCGGGTGCGGCCTCGAGGCCCAGCAGCCCGGCCAGCCTCGCGAGCTCGGCGCCGACCTCCTCGTGGCGGTCGCGTGACTGCTGGGCGCGCACCTCGGCCTCGGTAACCGCCTCGGCCCCCTCGCGCAGGCGGGCCTGGATATCCGCCTCGGCGGCCGCGCAGGCGCGGAGCTCCCCGGCTTCGGTCCCGCCGGACTCGCGGTCGGCCTCGAGCTCGGCGGCGAGCCGGCCGGCGACCTCGAGCATCGCCCCGTGGGTTGCCTCCAGCGCCTCCTGGACGCGCGAGACGGCCGGGAGCAGGGCGTTGTCCCGGGCGATGGCCGCGGCGTGCTGGCGGATCGCCTCGGCCCGCTCCTCGCGGTCGGCCCGGGCGCGCTCGGCCACCCGGCGCTCGGCGGCGAGCTCGCCCTCGAGCTGGGCGCGGCGGACGGCAGCCTGGCCCTGCTCGGGCGCCTCGCGGCGCTCGTTCATCAGCCACTCCGTGCGGCGCGCCGCCTCGCGGGCCTGGTCGAGCTCGCGCCCGGCGGCCAGGCGGCCCTCCTCGAGAGCCTCGTGGCGAAGGCGCGCCTCCTCCGCGGCCGAGGCCGCGTCGGCCGAGGCGGCCTCGGCGGCCTGCGCGGCCGTGGCCGCCTCCTGCGCGCGCCCGGCCAGCCCGGCGCGCCGGCGCCGCTCGGCGAGCACGTGGGCGGCGCCACCGCCGGGCGGCTGGTAGAGCTCGCGGGTGGCGGCGTTCCACGCGCGCCCCTGCGGCGTCACCACGATCCCGCGGAAGCCCGGGGGCACCTGGGCAAGGTCGTCCACGAGCCAGCTTCCGGAGAGCAGGGAGCGGGCCAGCTCGGCCATCTCGCCCTCCGAGGTGACCAGCGCGGCCAGCGCCCGGGCCCCGGGTGCCGGCGGCGTCCCCTCGCCGGCCGCAGCGGTACCGGCGACCACCGCGCTGCCGCCGCTGTCGCCGAGACCGGCGCGCAGCTCCTGGCCCTCGCCGAGCGACTCGCCCCCGGCGGCGCCCAGCCGGCCGCCCAGGACGGCGGCCACCGCCGCCTCGGCCCCGGCCTCGATCTCGATCGAGTCGGCCAGCGTCCGGGCGCCCGACGGAGCCGTGCCGTGGCGGGCGAGAAACTCGTCCAGCGCGGCCAGCTCGCCGGCCACGCTCGAGCTCTCGCGCGTGGCGTTCGCGGCGGCTTCGGCAGCCTCGCGGGCCGCGGCGCGGGCAGCGTCTGCCCCCTCGCCGGCCTCACCGGCCTCCACGACGGCCTGGTTGAGGCGCGCGGTCAGCTCGCCCTCGCGCCGGCGCAGCTCCTCGAGCTCGCTTTCCAGCCCGGCCAGCTCGCGCTCGAGCTCACCGTCCTTCTCCTCGTCGAGGCGCCTCAGCTCGGCCTCGAGCGAGGCGATCCGCTCGCCCCCGGCCTCGTCCGGGCCGTCGGCGGCCTCCTGGCTGCGCAGGGCGGCCAGCCGCTCGGTGCGGGCCTCGAGGCGCGCCGTGATGGCGGAGGCGCTGTCGCGGGCGCGCTCGAGCCTCAGCTCGACCTGGGCGGCCGAGGTGCGGGCGACCTCTCCACGGCGGGCGATCGCCTCGCGGCGCTCGCTGCGCTCGGCGAGCGCCTTCTCGGCCGCCTCCCGCCGGGCGGCCAGCTCGGTCAGCTGCTCCTGGAAGACGTCGCGGCCGTCGCGGGCCTGGCGGGCGACCTGTTCGGAGTCCTCGAGCTCACGGGCGATCGCCAGGGCCTGGTCGCGGGCCAGCTCCCAGGAGAACTCGCTGATCTGGCGGTCCAGCCGCGCGTGGAGCTCGGCGGCCTCGGCCTGGCGCTTGAGCGGCCGCAGCCGGGAGCGGGCCTCCCGCTCGACGTCGAGGGCCCGGTCGAGGTTCTCCTGGGTGCGGTCGAGCTTCAGCTGGGCACGGCGGCGGCGCTTGCGGTGCTTGCCCAGGCCGGCGGCCTCCTCGAGCAGCATCCGGCGGTCCCTGGGCTTGGAGGTGACGATCTCGGTGACGCGGCCCTGCGAGACCACCGAGTGCATCTCCTTGCCCAGACCGGTGTCGGAGAGGACCTCGAGCACGTCGATCAGCCGGCAGCGGGCGCCGTTCAGGCGGTACTCGCCCTCGCCGTTGCGGTCCAGGCGGCGCATGATCGACACCTCGCCCACCGGCATGTCGATCGAGCCGTCGGAGTTGTCGAACACGAGCTCGACCTCGGCCGAGGAACGCGCCTTGACGCCGTGGCCCCCGGCGAAGATGACGTCCTTCATCTGCTGGCCGCGGATGGCCAGCGGCGACTGCTCGCCCATCGCCCACAGGACGGCGTCGGTGACGTTCGACTTGCCCGAGCCGTTGGGGCCGACGACGACGGAGATGCCGGGCGCGAACTCGAGCACCGTCTTCTCGGGAAAGGACTTGAAGCCCTTGAGGCTGATCGACTTCAGGTGCATCTCAGCCCCCGCCGTCCAGGCCCTCGAGCGCCTTCATCGCCGCCTGCTGCTCGGCGGCCTTGCGCGTGCGGCCGGTTCCCTGGCCGACCACCTTCCCGTCCACCGCGGCCTGCACCTCGAAGACCAGGTCGTGCGGCGGGCCGTGCTCGGCGAGGGTCGAGTATTCGACCGTGCGCGCGCTCTCGGCGAGACGTTCCTGAAGCGCCGACTTGAAGTCGACCGGGTGCTCGAGCGCCTCGGCCAGCTCGGGCTGGAAGGCCTCGACCACCGCGGCCGCGGTCGCCTCGTAGCCCTCGTTCAGGAAGCAGGCGCCGATCGCCGCCTCCACCACCGAGGCGACCACCCGCTCGCTGAACAGCCCGGCCGGGATCGCCGCGCCCTCGGGCGCCGCGGCGCGCAGGCGCCCCTCCACGTCGAGTCGCTCCCCCACCCGCCGGCAGGCGGCCCCGGAGACCGTCTGGGCGCGAATCCGCGTCAGCTGCCCCGCGCCGTAGCGCTCCTGCTCGAGCAGCGGGTAGATGTGGGAGCTGATAGCCAGCTCGAGGACGCTGTCGCCCAGGAAGGCAAGGCGCTCGTAGGAGGCCCCGGGCGCCTCGCTCCAGGAGGCGTGGGTGAACGCCTGTTGCCGGAGGTCCTCCGGAAGGCGGTCCAGGAGTTGGGTGAGGAGCTGCAGGGGTCAGGATTCCGGCGGTGTGTGGGCGAGTACGAAGTCGATGGCCTGGCCAACGGTCAGGATCGTGGCCGCATCCTCGTCGGAGATCCGGACGCCGTAGGAGTCCTCGAACTCCTGGACGAGCGTGTAGAGGTCCAGCGAATCGGCCTCCAGGTCCTCCTTGAAGCGGGTCTGCTCGCCGATAACCCCGGGGTCGACGTCGAGTTCCTCGGCGAGGTGCCCACGAATGAGCACGAGTACCTCTTCCCGTTCCATGCCCCGCAGACGCTAATTCGGCGGCCGGACGGCGCTAGGAGGCGGGGCCCGGGCGTCTCAGGGCGCCTGCGGCCTCCAGCGCGGCGTGAGTGCGCCGGGCGATGTCGTCCTCGACCGCCCGGGCGGCCAGCAGGATCGCGTTGGCGTACCCCTGGCGCGTGAAACGCCCGTGCGGCACCACGACCACGCTGCGCAGCCCCAGCAGGTAGGCACCGCCGGAGGCCTCGGGGTCGAGCTCGTCGCGCAGGCCCCGCAGCGCCGGGCGGATCAGGAGGCCGCCGAGCTTCGAGCGAAGAGATGACTCGACCCGCGCGCGGATGGCCGAGATCATCGTGGCCGAGACTCCCTCGCTGATCTTGATGGCGATGTTCCCGGTGAAGCCGTCGGTGACCACCACGTCGGCCACGCCGGAGGTCAGGTCGGTCCCCTCCACGTTGCCGACGAAGTCCAGGCCCGAGCCGGCGGCGAGCTGCTCGTGGGCCGCAACCACCTCCGGGGTGCCCCGGGAGGCCTCCTCGCCGTTGGAGAGCAGCGCCACCCGAGGGCGCTCGACGCCGAGGACCGAGGTGGCGAAGGCCGCACCCATATAGGCGAACTGGACCAGGTGCTCGCTCCTGACCTCCGCGTTGGCCCCCACGTCCAGCAGCGTTACCGGGTTGTCCGGCACCGGCACCGGGATGGCCAGGGCCGGGCGGTAGATCCCGCGGGCCCGCCTGATCTCGAACAGGCCGGCGGCCAGGACGGCCCCGGTCGAGCCTCCGGCCACGAGGGCGTCGGCCTCACCGGCGGAGACGGCGGCCGCGGCCCGGGCGATCGAGGACTCCGGGTTGGCCCGGACCGCCCGCGCCGGGTCCGGATCCTTGGCCACCGACAGCGGCGCGTCCACCAGCTCGACCCCCGGGGCCGGGTCGCCGGCCTGGGCCGCGGGGCCGAAGAGCTTCACGCGAACGCCCTGCGCGGCCGCCAGCGTCGCGCCGGCAGCGACCTCCGCCGGGCCGAGGTCCGCCCCGTTCGCGTCGACCGCGACCGTGACGGCCATGGCCTAGGCGACAGTGTCGGCGGGCCCGGTAACCGGGCGCCCGCCGTAGGTCCCGCACTGGGGGCAGACGCGGTGGGCGCGGCGCGGTGCGCCGCACTCCGGGCAGCTGCCGACCGAAGGCGGGTCGATCTTGTGCTGGGCCCGCCGCTTGGCGGTGCGGGCATGGGACTGTCGCTGCTTGGGTACGGCCATCGCCCGAGACAGTAGCGAACGCCGTGTGGACCGGCGGGTCAGTCGAACCGCAGCTCGTCGAGCTTCGACCAGCGCGGGTCCTTGTCCGCGGGGTGCTCGTGGTCCGGGTCCTCGTTGAGGTTCTCCCCGCAGCGGGGGCAGAGCCCCAGGCAGCCCTTCCGGCACAGGACCTGGGCCGGGACGGCGAGGGCAAGCGCGTCACGGGCCCAGGCGCCCACGTCCAGCTCGCCCTCCTCCACGTACGGGCTCTCGACTCCGCCCTCCGCGTTTCGCTGGCAGGCCTCCCGGGAGTCGATGGCCATCTCCGCGCCGGCCGGCTCCAGGCACCGCATACAGCGCCCCCTGAGCGTCGTCGTGAAGGCCAGGTGGAGGGCCCAGCCGTCTCCGTTGATGCGGGAAACCTCCAGCTGCAGCGGGCAGTGCTCCGGCTCGGGCAGGTAGCGCTCTCCGCCGAATTCGAGCGGCGCGAGGGCGACCACGGGCTCCAGGCGCCGGCCCTCGCCGACGGTCAGGCCCAGGGCGTCGAGGTCGATCGTTTCGACGGTGTCGCTCACCACGGCGAGGTTAGAGGGCGTCTCGCGTAGCCTCCGGGGCGATGGCCCCCTCGGTGCAGCTGCTGCTCTGGTCCGGATGCCCTTCCCACGACCGGGCACGCGCCCAGCTGCACCAGGTGATGGAGGAGCTGGGCCTGGACCCCGGTTCGGTCGTGGAGCGTGCGGTGGAGAGCGATGAGGAGGCGCATGAGCTCGGCTTCATCGGGTCGCCCACCGTCCTGGTGGACGGCCGCGATGCGGTCGACCCCGGCGACCGGCCGGCAGCCCTTACCTGCCGCCTGTACCGTCGACGCGACGGCAGCGCCTCGCCGCTGCCGGACACCGAAGAGCTGCGCGAGGCGCTGTCCCGCGCCACCGACGAGCAAGGAGAACGGAGTTGAGCATCGAGACCGGCCAGGCCGCCCCGCAGTTCACCCTTCCCGACACCTCGGGTGTGGACCACTCGGTCCCCACCGGGGCGCCGGCGACCGTCGTCTGCTGGACCTGCAACCACTGCCCGTACGCCCTGGCCTGGCATCCGCGGATCGTCGCCGTGGCCCGGGACTACGCCGGCCGCGGGGTGGCCTTCCTCTGCATCAACTCCAACGACGCCGTCCGCTACCCCGACGACTCCGGGGAGGCGATGGCGGCGCGGGTCGCCTCCGAGCCCGCCGAATGGCCGATGCCCTACCTCCACGACGAGAGCCAGGAGGTCGCCCGCGAGTGGGACGCGAAGACCACCCCCGACCTCTTCGTGCTGGACGGCGAGGGCCGGCTCGCCTACCGCGGTGCCCCCGACGCCGACTGGGAAGACCCTTCGCTCCAGGCCGACTGGCTCCGGGACGCCCTGGACGCCGTGCTCGACGGCCGGCAGCCTTCGCCGGCGCAGACCGAGCCGGTGGGCTGCTCGATCAAGTGGCGCGAGTAGGCCCGGCGCCAGCCGGATTGCAGTCCGTCAGAACCCGGGCGTACGGTGCGACCGGATACCCATGGACATCTCGATCTCAAGACTGACCGAAGAGAGCGCCTCACGGCTCGATGAAGACCGGCTCGTCGTGGACGGCCTGGCCGTCGATGACGCCACCGCCGTCAACCTTGCCCGGGAGCGCGAGGCGCTGGGCGAGAACCTCGACGAGCTGGTCGCCCAGATGATCGAGATCGGCGCCCGCGTGCTGGCCCGCGAGCAGGCCGCGGCCGAGGCCGACTACGTCCGGGCCGAGTTCGAGCGCCAGGCCCGCGACCTGGAGGCGAGCTTCGGCGAGCGCGCCCAGGCGGTGAGCGCCGAGATGAGCGAGCGGATCGACGCCGCCTTCGGAGCCGACTCGGGGCTGGTGCCCAGGCTGCTCGAGCGCCACTTCGGCGAGGAGTCGAGTGCCGCGGTGCAGAACCGCGTCGAGGCCCTCGTCAAGGAGCTGCTCGCCGGCCACAAGGAGGCCCTGGCCCGCCAGTTCACCGCCACCGACGAGAGCAACCCGCTGGGCCAGTTCCAGAAGGCCGCGGTCGACGCGATCAAGCAGAACGCCGACGCCCAGGCCAAGCAGCTGGTCGAGATGAACCGCACGATCACCGAGCTGCGCAGCCAGCTCGAGGGCCTGGCCGCCGAGGAGGAGAAGGAGGAGGCGGTAGCGGCAGAGGCCGAGAAGGGAACGGCCAAGGGACGCAGCTACGAGGAACAGGTGGTCGACGCCCTGGCCGGCCTGGCCAACGCGCGGGGCGACCACGCCGAAGGCGTTGGCGAGCTCTCCGAGGGCGGCGGCAAGACCGGCGACGCGGTGGTCGAGGTGGGCGCCCAGTCGGGCCCCACGCGCGCCCGGATCGCCTTCGAGGCCAAAGACTCCCGGCTCTCGCGCCCGAAGATGATCGAAACGCTCGACCGCGCCCGCGAACAGCGGGCCGCCGACTTCGCCGTCCTCGTAGTTCCCTCCGAAGGCAAGGTGCCCGCCGGAACGGTCGTGCTGGAGGAGATCCAGGGCGACAAGATGGTCGTGACCTGGGATCCGGCGGAGGGCTCGACCCTCACCCTGGAGACCGCCTACGCGCTGGCCCGGGCGCGCGTGCTGATGGCCCAGACCGGCGGCGAGGCCGACACCGCGCTGATCGCCGACGCCGCCGACCGTGCGCTGGAGCTGCTCAAGCAGGTCAAGAAGATCAAGAACTCGCTGACCAGCGCCAAGACCCAGATCGACTCAGGCGCCGGCGCCGTCGACGAGATGGCGGCGGCGGTGCGCCTCCAGCTCGAGCGGATCGCCGAGCTGACGGTTCCCGGCGACGCGGACTAGCGCTCTTCGTCGCCGCCGTCGTCGTCGCGGCCGGCGAGCCGGTCGCGACCGCGCTGCACGGCGCCGATGAACTTCGAGAGGTTGACCTCGAGCGTGCCCAGGATCTCGTCGGCGTAGTCCTCCGCCCCGAGGCGGATCTCCCGCTCGCGGGCCTGCGCGTCCCCGATGATGTCCTCGGCCTCGCGCTCGGCCTGGCGGGTGACCTCCTCCTGGGAGATCAGCTGCTCCTGGCGGTCGCGGCCTTCCGTGATGATGCGCTCGGCCTCGCGCTTGGCCTCGGCGAGCATCTCCTGGCGCTCCTTGACGATCCAGCGCGCCTGCTTGATCTCCTCGGGGATCGTGGCGCGCATCTGGTCGAGGATGTCGTAGATCTCCTCTTTGTCCACGCGCACCTGGTCGGTGAGGGGCACCGGCTTGGCGTTGTGAACCAGGTCGTCGAGCTTGTCGATCAGTACGAGAACGTCCATGACATTCGGCCTTTCGCTATCGGGCCAGTTCTTCCTTCAGGCGCAAGGAAACCTTCGGGGTGACCATTTCGTCAATGTTCCCCCCGAACATCGCCAGTTCCTTGATCCCGCTGGAGCTGAGGAAACTGTACTGCGGGCTGGCCATCATGTAGAGGGTCTCAATGTCCGGGGCCTGCTGGCGGTTGAGCTGGTTCATCTCCGTTTCGTACTCGAAGTCGGAGATCGCGCGAAGTCCCTTGACGATCGTGCTCGCCCCGATGCTCCGGGCAAACTCGACGACCAGCGTCGCGAACGGCTCGGCACGGACGTTGTCCAGGCCGCCGACGGCGTCCTGGATGAACTCGAGGCGCTCCTCGACCGGGAAGAGGGTCGAGCCCTTGCGGACCGGGAGGTTGACCACGGCCACGACCACCTCGTCGAAGATCCGCGCGGTGCGGGTGATCACGTCGATGTGGCCCAGGGTGATCGGGTCGTAGGTGCCGGGGCAGACGGCTATGCGCTTCTGTTCAATCACGGGCGGAAAAGATCCGGATGGCGGTGTCGCCGTAACGGCGTTCGTGAACCATAGGGAGGTCGAGGCCCGGGGTGTCGCGCCGGTCGCTTTCGACCACGACCCGCCCTCCCGGCGCCGTGACCTGCTCGAGCGCCGGCTCCAGGGCAGCAAGGAGCTCCCCGGCCTCCGCGTAGGGCGGATCCAGGAAGACGAGGTCGAACTGCCTGCCCTGCGCCGCCAGCCGGGCCACCGCTGCCGATGCCGGCGCACAGAGGACCTGCGCCGCCTCTCCGGCACCGAGCTCGTCCACGTTGGCCTGGGCCACGCGGGCGGCGCGCCGGTCGCGATCGACCAGGACCGCCTCGGCCGCGCCGCGGGAGAGCGACTCGATGGCCAGCGCCCCGGAGCCGGCGAAGAGGTCGAGCACGCGCAGGCCGTCGAGGGGGCCGAGCGTGGAGAAGAGCGCCTCGCGCACGCGGTCGGCGGTCGGCCGCGTGGCCGAGGGGGGCGACTGCAGGCGGCGCCCCCCGTACTGCCCGGCGATCACCCGCATCACGCAGGGATGGCCTCGGCGGGCAGGCGGCTGGCCCCCTCGGCCAGCGCGTCGCTGAGGACCTTCCCTTCCGGCGAGGCGAGCTCCGGGTCGGCGGCAAGCAGCTCGCGCGCGCTGTGGCGTGCCCGCTCGAGCAGCGGGGCGTCCTCGGGGAAGCGGGCGAAGCGGAAGCTGGCCGAACCCGACTGGCGCGTGCCGGCGAGCTCGCCCTCGCCCCGCAGCTGGAGGTCGATCTCGGCCAACCGGAAGCCGTCGGCGTGCTCGGCGAAGGCCTTCAGGCGCTCGGAATCGGCCGGGCCGAAGCAGATGCACAGCGACGCGTGCTCGCCCCGGCCGACCCGGCCCCGAAGCTGGTGGAGCTGGGATAGGCCGAAGCGCTCGGCATTCTCGATCAGCATCACCGTCGCGTTGGGGACGTCGACGCCGACCTCGATCACCGTCGTGGCCACCAGGACGTCGGCCTCCCCCTCCGCGAAGGAGCGCATCGCCTCGGCCTTGTCGGCCGATGACATCTGCCCGTGCAGGAGGGCAACCCGGTAGCCGCCGAACTCCTCCTCGCGCAGCCGCTCGTACTCGGCCGTCGCCGCACGGGCCTGCAGGGCGTCGGACTCCTCGACCAGCGGGCAGACGATGAACGCCTGGCGGCCGGCGTCGAGCTCCTCGCGGATCCGCTCGTAGGCCCGCTCGCGCTCGCGCTCGCCCGAAACGCAGTGGGTGGCGACCGGCTGGCGGCCGGCCGGAAGCTCGCGCAGCTCGGTGAAGTCGAGGTCGCCGTAACCCAGGAGCGCGAGCGTGCGCGGGATCGGGGTCGCCGTCATGTGCAGCACGTGCGGAGCCATGCCTTCGCCCTCGCCGGCCGCCTTGGCGTCCAGCGCCATCCGCTGGCGCACCCCGAAGCGGTGCTGCTCGTCGACCACCGCCAGGGCCAGGCGCGCGAAGCGCACGTCGTCCTCGATCAGGGCGTGGGTGCCCACCACCATCCCCAGCTCCCCGCTCTCCAGGCGCTCCAGGATCTCCGCCCGCCGGGCCGCCGGCGTGGAGCCGGTGAGCAGCGCGATCGAGATCGGCTCGGCGGCCACGAGCTGCTGGATGGTGGCGAAGTGCTGCTCGGCGAGGGTCTCGGTGGGCGCCATCAGCGCCGCCTGGTGGCCGGACTCCACCGCCCTCAGCATCGCCGCCAGCGCGACGACCGTCTTGCCCGAGCCGACCTCGCCCATCAGCAGCCGCTGCATCGGATGGCCGGCCTCCATGTCGTCGACGATGGTGGCGATCGCCTCCTGCTGGCCACCGGTGGGGGTGAACGGGAGCTGGTCGGCCAGCCAGCGGGCCAGCAGCCCCGCGTGCGGCCCCTCCCCGTCGAGGACCGGGGCCCGCAGGCGCTCGGCCCGCGTGGCCCGCCGGCGCAGGAGGTCGAGCTGCATGAACAGGAGCTCGTCGAAGGCCAGCCGGCGCCGCGCCTCGACCACCTCTCCCCCGTGCGCGGCGATCAGGGCGGCGGCCCGGTCCGGGAGCATGTGCCCGGCGCGCATCCGCCCCGGGAGCGGCTCCGGCGCGTGGAGCGCCGCCCCGAGGTGCTCGCGGACCAGGGCGAGGATCTGCGTCGAGGAGAGGCCGTCGGCCGCCGGATAGTGGGCCACCTCGCCGTCGTCGGCGAAGGCCTCCGAGGTGGGCGCATGCGAGCTGACGCGGAAGCGGTTGCGCGACTCGTAGGAGCCGTGGAGCACCAGCCGCGTGCCCGGCGGGTAGCGCTTGGCCAGCCAGGGCTGGTTGAAGAAGGTCACCTGCATGACCCCGGTGTCGTCACCGACGACCGCCTCGACCAGCGGCCTCATACCCCTGCGCCGCACCGGGCGCGACGAGATCGAGCGCACCTCCACGACCACCGTCGCCGGTTCGCCCGGAACGAGGGCATCGACGGTCCGCGACTCACGGTTGTCCCGGGGCAGGAGCTCGAGCAGCTCGCCGACGGTCTCGATTCCCAGGTGGCCGGCGGCCTCCCGGGCCTTGCGGCCAGGAAAGTCGACCGGCTCGGCCATGGCGGAGGGGCGCGGGCCGAGCCGCGGCCAGGCCGCCAGCTCGTCGGCCGACAGCTCCCGGGAATCGGCGAAGGCGAGCGGGGAGCGCTCCACGCCCGGATTTTCGTCTACTCGGCGGACAAGAGCCACCAGCGGCTCGGCTGGCCACCGTGGCGCATTTCGAGCTCCACCCCGCCGCCGGCGAGCGCCTCCACCTCGTCTTCGCCCAGCGGCGCGTCGGAGGCCGAGATCACGGTCAGCAGCTCGGAGCCGTCCGAGAGCCGCGAAATCACCTCGCCGAGGGTCTCCCGAGGGGCTCCCCAGGAGACGAGCTCGCCGTCGACGTAACCGACGGCCTCGCCGACGCTGAACCGGCCCTCGGCGTCGTCCCGGGCCGCTGGGGCCACGCTCCCGGTGCGCACCGCCTCCAGCGCCGAGGCCATGGCCGAGGCGTTAGCGGCCGCCCGGGCCTCCTGCGAGAAGGCCAGGACGGCCGAGAGGCCGGCCTGGGGCTCGTTGGACTCGACGACCCGCACCTCGCGCCCCGACATCTCGGCGGCGGCCTGGGCCGCCATCCGCACGTTCGGGCTGTTGGGAAGCACCACCACCTCCCGGGCCGGGACGGTGTGGATGCCGGCGAGGATCTCGTAGGTCGAGGGGTTCATGGTCTCCCCGCCGTCGAGGACGGTGGCGCCGAGCGAGCGGTAGAGGTCGGCGATCCCGTCGCCCGACACCACGGCCAGCACGCCGCAGGCGGCGTCCTCGCCGGCCGGCTCCGGGGCGGCCGGGGCCGCGAGGCGCCGGTCGCGCTCGGCGACCTGCTCGTGCATGTCGGCTATGTCGGTCCGGGTGACGGTGCCGGCGCCTTCGAAGACCGCGGCCGCCGCGTCGGGCTCGTCGGTGTGGACGTGGACGCGCAGGGTCACGTGGTCCCCGACGACCAGCACCGAGTCGCCGATCTCCTCCAGCCGCCCGACGTACATCGAGGGCTCGGCCAGCTCGGCTCCGGGCTGGGCGGTGACGGCAAAGTTCGTGCAGTACCGGAAGGTGCTCGAGGAGTGCTCGGGCTGGCTGGCCCGGGCCGGGGCACTGTGGTGCTCGATCTCCAGGCCCTTCTCCCCGCGCAGCGCGGTTACGCAGCCGGCGAAGAGAACCACCACCCCGTACCCTCCGGCGTCGACCACGCCGGCCTCCTGGAGCACCGGCAGCAGCTCGGGGCCCCTCCTCACCGACTCCTCGCCGGCGCGCACGCAGATCTCGAGGATGTCGGCGATGCGCAGGTTCTGCTCCTCGGGCGTCGCGGTGTCCGGCATCGGCGGCAGCACCGGGATCGCCTCGGCGGCCGCACCGGCCATGTCCTTCATGACGGTGAGGATCGTCCCCTCCGCCGGCTCGCGGACCGAGGTGTAGGCGCGCTCGGAGGCCCGCTGCATCGCCTCGCCGATCAGCAGCGGATCGACGAGGACGCCCGGGCGGGAGATGAGCGCCTCCGCCGCGCCGCGGATCAGCTGCGAGAGGATCACCCCGCTGTTGCCGCGGGCCCCGAGGAGTGCGGCCCGGGCGACGAGGTCGACGATCTCGTCACGGCCGATCTCGTCGAGCGTCCGGCCACCGGAGTCGGAGGCGAGCCGGTCGAGCTCGTCGACGCAGGCCTGGAGGGTCAGGACCATGTTGTCCCCGGTGTCGCCGTCGGCTACCGGGAAGACGTTCAGGTCGTTGATCTCCTGGCGGCGCTCCTCAAGCTGCTGGAGGGAGCCGGCAAGGGCTGCCCGAAAGCGGGCGAGGCTGGAATTTCCTGCTGGCGGCACTGGCCGCCAAGCCTAAACGGCCTTCTGGACCTTGTCTGCCTTCAGGCAGCGGGTGCATACCCAGGCGCGGCGCGGCGAGCCCTCGACGAGGATCCTCACGCGCTGGAGGTTCGGGTTGAACCGGCGCCGGGTGGCGACCATCGAGTGGCTGCGGTTGTTCCCGAAGGCGGGACCCTTCCCGCAGCTGTGGCAGACCTTGGCCATACGGCGGCGCAGTGTAGCGGTCAGGCTACGCGCCCGGGCACGCGCTCGGGCTCGCCCGGGCGGTGCTCAGGGCGCCGCGAGGGCCGCGGACGCAGCGGCTGGGTGTCGTCGGCGCTGCGACGGCGGGTGGCGCTCGGAACCGCGTCGGGGAGCGGCAGCGCACGGCCGCCGGGGCCGTCCTCCGGCACCTCCGGGGAAGGCTCCTCGGGGCCCCCGTCGTCCCACCAGTCGCGACGGATGTCACCGGGCCCGGAGCCGTCCATGCGGATGAGCATCGCGACCAGCAGGGCGGCTCCCATCAGGTGGGTGACGATGGTGACGATCAGGGCGAGGGCGGGGCCGTCCACGACCCAAACCCTAGCGGCGCCGGCCGGCGGAGTCGACCCTCAGGAGAGCTCTCGGCGCAGGCCCGCCAGGGCGACCACGGCCAGGGCGGCATTGAGCCCGGTATCGCGCCGGTCGCCGCCGGTGCGCTCCATGGCCTGCTCGAGCGTGTCCACGGTCAGGACCCCGAACGAGCAGGGCACGCCGGAGTCCAGCTGGACCCTCTGGATGCCGGCCGCCGCCTCCGAGCAGACGTACTCGTAGTGGTCGGTCTCACCCCGGATCACCGCCCCGAGGCAGGCCACCCCGCCGAAACGGCCGCTGTCGGCGCAGTAGCGGGCGGCGAGCGGGAGCTCGAAGGCTCCCGGCACCTCGTGCACCTCGGGCTCCTCCCAGCCGGCCTCGGCGAATCCCGAGCGGGCCCCGGCCACGAGGCGCTCGGCCAGCTCCGGGTAGAAGGTGGCCACGACGATCGCCGGGGCGGTGCTCACTGCTCCTCTCCCCCGGCGTCACGGTCGCGCTCGGCGTGGAGCATCTCCTCGTCGAAGTTGGCTCCCTGGTGATGGAGGGTGTGCCCCATCCGCCGGCGCTTGGTGTCCAGGTAGCCCGCGTTGTGCAGGTTGGCCGGGGGCTCGATCGGGACCTGCTCGCTCACCGAGAGGCCGTAGCCCTCGAGCCCGTAGATCTTCTTGGGGTTGTTGGTGAGGATCCGGATCGAGCTGAGGCCCAGGTCGACGAGGATCTGGGCGCCGATGCCGTAGTCGCGAAGGTCGGCGGGCAGCCCGAGCTCGAGGTTGGCGTCGACGGTGTCGAGCCCCTCCTCCTGGAGCTTGTAGGCGCGCAGCTTGTTGAGCAGGCCGATCCCCCGGCCCTCCTGGGCCAGGTAGAGGAGGACCCCCTCCCCCTCGGTCTCGATCTGGTGGAGGGCGGCCTCCAGCTGCTCGCCGCAGTCGCAGCGCATCGAGTGGAAGACGTCGCCGGTGAGGCACTCCGAATGGACGCGGACGAGCACGTCCTCCCGGCCCTCGACCTCCCCCTTGACCAGGGCGACGTGGTGCTTGTCGTCGACCAGCGAGCGGTAGCCGACGACGGTGAAGTCCCCGAAGGCGGTCGGCATGGAGGTGGAGACGACCCGCTCGACCAGCCGCTCGTGCTTTCGCCGGTAGGCGATCAGGTCGGCGATGGTGAGCATCTTGAGCCCGTGCTCGGCGCAGTAGCCGACCAGGTCGTCCACGCGGGCCATCGAGCCGTCCTCGTTCATGATCTCGCAGATGACCCCGGCCGGCGTGAGCCCGGCAAGGCGGGCGAGGTCGACGCTGGCCTCGGTGTGGCCGGTGCGCTCGAGGACTCCCCCGGCCCGGGCCTTGAGCGGGTTGACGTGGCCGCCCTTGACTATCGCCTCCGGCCCGTTGGCCGGGTCGGAGGCCACGCGGATGGTGTGGGCGCGGTCGGCGGCGCTGATGCCGGTGGTGACCCCCTCCCGGGCCTCGATGGTGACCGTGAACGGCGTCTGGTGCGGAGTCTCGTTCTTGGCCGCCATCAGCTCGAGCCCGAGCTCGTCACAGCGCTCGGGGGCGAGCGCCAGGCAGATCCAGCCGCGGGCGTTGGTGGCCATGAAGTTGATCGCCTCGGGAGTGGCGAACTCGGCGGCCATCACGAGGTCGCCCTCGTTCTCCCGGTCCTCGTCGTCGACGACCACGACCATGCGGCCGGCGGCGATCTCCTCGATCGCCTCCTCGACGGTGGCGAACTCCACCCCGGCCTTGGCCTCGCCGCTCACGACGGGCTCCCCACGAGCTTTTCCACGTACTTGGCCACGATGTCGACCTCGACGTTAAGCGGCCTCCCGGCGGCCGCGGCCGAGAGGTTGGTGCGCTCCAGGGTCTCGGGGATCAGCCAGACGTCGAAGGAGGAGTCGTCGACGCGCGCGACGGTGAGGGAGACGCCGTCGAGGGCGACCGAGCCCTTCTCGACCACGTAGCGCAGGAGGCCCGGATCGGCCTCGATCGTGACGACGCGGGCGATCCCGTCCTCCCGGCTGCCCGAGACCGTTCCCACCCCGTCGACGTGGCCCTGGACGATGTGCCCGCCGAGCCGCGAGTCGGCCCGCACCGCGAGCTCGAGGTTGACCCGGTCGCCGGCCCGGGCCGAGCCCAGCGAGCTGCGCTGGAGGGTCTCGTTCATGGCCTCGGCGACGAAGCGGCCGTCCCCGACCTCGGTGGCGGTCAGGCAGACCCCGTTGACCGATACCGAATCACCGGATTCCATCTCGCCGACCAGCGCCGAGGCGATCGACAGGCGCGCGCCCTCGTCGCCCGCTTCTACCTCCTCCAGGGTTCCCAGGTCGGCAACCAGCCCGGTAAACACGATCACCACTCCCTCAGCCGGGCCCGGACGAGGATGTCGTCCCCCACCTGCTCGTGGGAGACGGCCAGGGCGCGGGTCGCGTCGGCGATCGTCCCGGCCCCCACTCCCTCCAGCGGGTCCCGGGCGCTGGCGCCGCCGAGCAGCATCGGGGCGATGAAGAAGCGGGCCTCGTCAATCTCCCCGGCGTCGAGGAAGGCTCCGGCCAGCTGGGGGCCGCCCTCGAGCATCATCGAGGTGACCGGGCGCTCCAGCTCGCCCAGCCGGGAGAGCGCGTCGGCGACACGGGCCGGCTCGTTCTCTCCGGCGGCGGTGACCACCTCGGCGCCGGCGCTCTGGAGCGACTCCACCGCCGCCCTGGGAGCGGCGCGGGAGACGACCACGATGAGCCCGACCTCGCGGGCCTGGGCGACCAGGCGGCTGTCGAGCGGCAGGCGCGCGGTGCTGTCGAAGACCACGGGCCGCGGCTGGCGGCGCACGCCTTCCACCCGGGCGGTCAGCTGCGGGTCGTCGGCCAGCGCGGTGCCGATGCCCACGGCGACCGCGTCGACCTCTCCCCTCCAGCCGTGGGAGAGCTCACGGCTCTCCTCGCAGGAGATCCACTTCGAGGCGCCGTCGCGAGTGGCGACCTTGCCGTCGAGGCTGGTGGCCGACTTGAAGAGAACCCACGGGCGCCCGGTGCGCGCATGCGTGCGGAAGGCCTGGTTCTCGAGCCGCGCCCGGGCGGCCAGGGTGCCGCTGGCCACCTCGACCTCGATCCCCTCGTCGCGCAGGATGCCCAGCCCCCGGCCCGAGGCCTTCTCCGTGGGGTCGTCGCTGGCCACGACCACCCGGGCGATTCCCGCCTCGATGATCGCCTCGGTGCAGGGCGGCTGGCGGCCCTCGTGGCAGCAGGGTTCGAGCGAGACGTAGAGCGTCGCCCCCTCCAGTACCTCGTCGCCGCAGGCCGCGATCGCGTCCCGCTCGGCGTGCAGGCCACCCAGCTCGGCGTGCCAGCCCTCGCCCAGGACCTCCCCGTCACGGGCGATTACGGCCCCGACGAGCGGGTTGGGGCTGACCGCCCCCAGGCCGCGGCGGCCGAGCTCGATGGCTCGCTCCAGCAGCTCCTCGTCGGAGGTGGTCACGTTGGCGGGCATGGCCTCCGAGGATACGGCTCGGGGGCTCCCGCTAACGACAGCGCGCCCACGCCGAGAAGTAGCGGTTGGAGGCGACCTTCCGGTAGCCCGCGGGCGGCAGGCTGCGCAGGGTGTCCTCCGAGGTGGGAAAGTCGTAGTCCAGGCCCTGCCGGATCAGCACCGACCGGTTGGCGGCGAGGATGGCCAGCCCGGTCTTGACCCGGTCGGCCGCCTTGACGTTGGTGCGCGCCACTACGCGGTCGGCCGGGAGGTCCATCTCCCAGCGGATGGTCGGGATCATCCGGTGGTTGGGGGTGAGGACCGGCCCGCAGTCGGCTGCCCGGCGCACGGCAGGCTCGCCCAGGAGCGAGGCGAGGGCGTCCTGGGCCTGCCCGCGGAAGCGCAGGTCGGCGATGACCGGGGCGTAGTTGGAGCGCTGGAGGGTCAGGGCTGCCGACGCGATGACGACCAGGACCGCGACGACGGTCCAGCCGGTCCGCACCCGCCGGTCGGCGGCCAGCGAGAAGCCGCCCAGGGCGAACCCGGCGAAGAAGAGGGTCATCAGCGCCGGCAGGACCAGGTAGCGGGGGATCACCGACAGGCCGGCGAGGCTGATCAGGAAGAACGTCCCGAACCCGGCGGCCAGCACCACGAGCGGGATCGCCGCGCGCCGGGGCGTGAACCAGATCGCCAGCAGCGTGCCGACGAGGCCCAGCGCCGCCAGCGGCACGCCGGCCAGGTCCCGCAGGTAGAGGATCCCGAGCTTGACCGAGGTCAGGAGCGAGGCCTGGCGGTCGAGCTCGCCGGCCACCCCGCTGGTGTGGGTCTGCGAGAAGAGCGGGTCGCCGGTGACGATGTAGTCGGTGGCCATCCAGATCAGCGGGGCGCCGACGACGAGCGTCCCCATCCAGAAGCGCCGGGTCCAGCTCGACCCCGGGAACAGGTAGAGCCAGTAGATGCCGGCGAGGATCCACGCCTCGGGCCTCAGCAGGCCGGCGAGGAAGAGCAGCACCATCACCGGGGTGCCGCGCCTGGGCCGGGATACCTCCCAGGCCGCCGCCCAGGCCAGCAACGCCAGGAAGGGAACGTCCAGGTAGGCCCGGACGGCCAGCAGCAGGTAGTCGTAGCGCAGCACGACCAGTGCCGCGGCGACGATGCCGATCACGACGGTGAAGGAGCGGCGGCCCAGCGAGTAGACCCCGGCGATCAGGAAGACGAACGAGATGATCGTCGCGATGACCAGGAGGCGGTCGGCGGCGTCGCCGAAGAGGGCGAAGACGACCCCGACCAGCAGCCAGAGCGGGTGCTGGGTCGGGGCGCGGAAGGCGTCGAAGGTGGGCGGGTTCCCGCTGAGGATCTCCCGGCCCCACAGGAGGGTGTAGGTGGAGTCGAAGGTCGTGTAGGTGGGGAAGGCGATGGTCACCACGATCAGGGCGATGACCAGCAGCCCCAGCAGGGCCATCGGGACGGGGGCCCACGCCCGCGGCTCTGCGGAGGCGGGCGTCTCTTTGGGGGCGGTGGCGGAGGACACGGGAGTTGGGCCGCGTATCCCACTCACCGCGCAGCCCTGCGGCATACTGGAGGTCGGGCTGCGGCCAGGGGGCTCGCTGCCCGAGGCAGCATACCGGCCCGTTGGGCGCCCCCGGCGCGGAATCAAATGAAGCTGATCATCCAGATCCCCTGCCTGAACGAGGAG
>JBJTBE010000013.1:0-6441 GCA_046091165.1 Solirubrobacterales bacterium
ATCCAGGCACTGTCGAGCTCGGCTACGGCGGCGCGGGCCCTGGCTGCCTCCGGAATGTCCGAAGCGGCCAGCTCGGCAAACCGGCGCCTGATCCTGGACCGCAGCTCGGCCGCCGCCTTGCGGGTGAAGGTGATCGTGAGGATCTGGTCGCAGTCAAGGGGCTCGCCCCCGTCGCCCTCCAGGACGTCGCGGACGAATCGCTCCACCAGGACCAACGTCTTGCCCGCCCCGGCGCTGGCTTCGAGCAGCAGGGGGCGAGAGCGGTTGCTGGTCGCCGCCACCTGTTCGTCGTTCAGGGGCCCGTATGGGCCGATCATCGTCTTCCCGTCCCAGAGGCGGGCCCCGGGTGCGCTCACCGGTACCTCCGGCAGATCTCCGGGTGGGCGCACCCTCCGTCGGAGGAGAAGGCGCAGCGCTCCGGGTCGGAGGTCGGGTCCAGCCGCCCGTCCCCGATATTCCGCACCGCCCCGGCCGCCAGCGCGCGGGCCTCCTCCAGGAGCTCCCGGAAGTCGGTCTCGGCCAGCTGGTCGGTTCCCGTGAGGTCCTCCCGGCCGGCATCGGCGCCGGCTTCGATCGCCCCGCGCGGGCCCTTGCTGTCGGCTCGCAGCGAGGCATAGAGGGAGCCCACCACCCTCTTCCCGGCCCGCTCCTTCTCGTACACCAGGGCGTACAGCGCAGCCTGCAGGACGCCGCGCTCGACCCACTTCGCCGCCGGCCAGTCCTTGGAGGTGGCGCCGGACTTGTAATCGATCACGATCGCGTCGTCGCCGCTGCGGTCGACCCGGTCGATCTGGCCGCGCAGGAGGAGCCCGTCACCGAGGTCGGCCGGGGGCCTGTCTGCCATTCCGAACGCGAGTTCGAACTCCGACGGAACGAAGACCGACTCCGACCGGGCCTCCTGCGCCAGGAAGCCCGAAAGCATCCTCCTCATGCGCCGGCGCATGATCCGCTCCTGGACGGGATCCGGCGAGACCAGGTCCACCGATTCCACGGCCTCCTCGAGGGCGGCCAGCGCAGCCGGAAGACTCTCGGGCGTGATCTGCTTCTGCCCGTCCGGCAGCTCCTCGTAGACCGCCTTCAGCGCCCGATGGGCGGCGACGCCGAACCGGGCGGGCTCCGAGTCGGGCTCGAGGTTCTCCGGCCGCAGGAAGCGCTCGACGAACCAGGAGACCGGACAGCGCAGGTAGAGCTCGAGGGAGGTGGCCGACCAGACCCCGCTCCCGGCGATACCCGCCAGGGCCCCCGGGCTCTCGAGGCGGTACCGGTCCTCGCGCCCGGCGCGGGGACCGAGGGCGGCCAAGGCCAGCTGGTAGTCGCTCGGCGCCAGGCGCCGCTCGTCCCGGTCCCACCCGGTCTCGCCCAGACGGCGGACGAGAAGGTCGGGCGACGGATCGAAGAGCTCCTCGATGTCGTCGAGGAAGAGCGACGGGTTCGCCGGATCTCCCCCGTCGGTCATGCGGAAGTGGCTGTACGCGACCATCCGTTCGGCCCGGGAGAGGAGCGCGTGGAGGAGATGCCTCTCGGCGGCGATCCGGTCGGGCTGGCCATCGGGCCAGAGCGGCTCGAGACCGGCGGCCGCAGCGGCCCCATCCACGCGGACCCGCGTGGAATCGCCCAGGAAGGGGCTCTCCCTTCCGCGGCTTGGGTACTGGCTCTCCTGCATGCGCGCGACGACCAGCGTGTCCACCCGCCTTGCCCTGAGGGCAAGCGGGCGGGCTACCGAGATCGCGCCGGGGACGATGCTCTCACCGACCTCGATCTCGCGGGCTCCCAGCTCGCTCACCGCCTGGCCGGGTGTCGGAGCCAGGTCGGGGGAACGGCTCACCAGCCACTCGAGGTCGTCGAAGCCGACGAGCAGGTCGGCAAGAGCCTCGGCGTTGCGCAGCTGTGCGCCTGAGAGCACCGGGGCCGCGCTCTCACCGGCGGCCAGGGCGAGGATCCTGCGCGCCTGCCCGGCACAGCGCCGGAACCCCTCGGCCTGGCCGGCGGCAAAGCCCTCCCGCAAGATGTCAAGCGCGGTGATCGATTCGAGGCCGCTTATCTGCCCCCACCGCTCCTCGGCCTGCCGAAGACTCCCGACCTCCCCCTGTCGGACCGCCTTCTCCAGGAGGTCGGCCTGCCAGGCGAACTCCGGCCGGGAGGCGCCCGGGGTCCTCAGCCAGGTGATGAGGTCGGCGGCCAGCGGCGCCGAGTCGGAAGCCTCCGGGTCGGGCGCCAGGGCGCAGCGCATCAGCGCCAGTACGCCCCGGACAAGTGCCGTGCGTCCGATTACCAGGCGCTGGCGCAGCGCGATCGCCACGCCGGCCTCGGCGAAGACGGCTTCCACCAGGGGCACGGTCTCTTCGTCGAGGTCCCGCACGGCGACCGCGATCTCCTCGGGGGCGACCCCCTCCCCGTCGATCAGGGCGCGGACCCGCGCCGCCACGAGTTCCAGCTCGGCCCGCTCGCTGCCGCCGACAAGACGCTCAACCGCGGTTCCGGGGTCGACCGGCCTGGCATCGACGTCGAAGAGGCCCTGCTCCAGGCCGCCCAGGGGCACGGCGCTTGCGCGCGCGTAGTGCGCAGAGCCCCGCTCGCAGGCCACCACCGAGGTACCGGCAAGTGCCTCGAGGCGCCTGAAGACCGGCTCCCGGGCCTCGAACGCCGCCCGCTCCTCGAAGGGAAAGGACAGCTCCACGGAAGCGCCGGCCGGCCCGGCGAGGGCCTCTATGGTCGCCAGCTGCCTCCCGGGAAAGTCGTCGAAGCCGTAGAGGAAGACCGGCGCCTCGCCCCACGCCTGCGGATCGGCAGCGAGGGCCGCCAGCAGCTCGCTCACGAAACCCGACTCGTCACGCGCCCCGAGGGCCTCCAGACGGGTCCGGTAAGCCCGGTAGAGGAAGGCCAGGTCGCCGGCGTACCGGGCCAGGCTCGGCTCGACCTGTGCCCAGGCCTCCATCACCGCGTCGAAGCGGTCCGGGCCGGCCCCCGCGTCGCCCAGCTCCTCGGCGAACTGCACCAGGGCCGGCGCGAACCCATCCTCGGCAGCCGAGAAGCGCAGCGAGGAGCCCAGGGCGCGCTTCTCGAGGGCCTCGTCGGTGACCACCCGGGCGATCCTCTGGAGACGAAAGCGAGAAAGGGGCCGCGGGTCGAACCCCAGCCGCCGGGCCATCTGCTCCCAGAGGCCCCGAAAGCCGGTGACCTTCACCGCGGCGTTTACGACGCGGCCGGCGAGCTCCCGGCGCAGGAGGTCGGAGTCGGCGGCCGTCGGCACGACGAGCGTCGGCTCCAGGCCCTCGGCGGCGGCCTGCTCCACCGCTTCGCGGACGAGCCCGGCTTTGCCGGAGTTCACCGGCCCGGTAATCAGTTTCAGGGGCACCAGCGCCTAGGGTCGCGCAGCGACCGGCGGATCTGACGGGCCCGGAGCCGGCCCCGGGCGTTGGTCAGGCGGCGTCGACGGTCTCGTCGCCGGTGGCGGTGACGACCTTCTCCTCGAGCTCTTCGGCGTCGGCGGTGCGCCGGCTCTCCCGCGCCCACTCCTCGTCGAACTCGACCCGCCACTTGCCCTCTTCGTTCTGCTGCATCGCCAGCTTCGCCCGGAACGGCCGGCCGCTGCGGCCGCGGAAACCGGTCACCTGCTTGGCGGTGACGCCGGTGGTGATCAGCTCGCGGGCGATCGTCTCGTTGAGGGTCTTGCCGGCCTTGTTCTTCCAGATCACGAAACCGCAGCCGGGATCCTCGCGCGACCAGCAGGAGAACCCCTTGCGGTTCTCGATGATGTCCTGGCCACAGACCGGGCACGGGCCGAGGTTGGCCCGGGGGATCTTCACGTCCTTGAGCTTGGTGTCCAGCTCCGTGATCGTGGCGTCGGCGAAGCCGGCGATATCGGACATGAACTTCTTGCGCTGCTCCTTGCCTTCCTCGATCTCGTTGAGCCGCTTCTCCCACTCGCCGGTGAGCGCCGGCTCGGTGAGGGGATGGCCGTCCAGCAGGCGGATCACGTTCATCCCCTTCTCGGTGGGCACCAGGGCCCGCCCCTCGCGCTCGACGTAGCCGACGTCGATCAGCCTCTCGATGATCGCCGCCCGGGTTGCCGGGGTGCCGATCCCGGAGTCGGTCATCGCCTCGCGCAGCTCCTCGTCCTCGACGAACTTCCCGGCGCCCTCCATGGCGCCGAGCAGGGAGGCGTCGGAGTAGCGGCCCGGGGGCTTTGTCTCCTTCTCGAGCGCCTCGACCTTCTTGACCTGCGCCTCCTCGCCCTTCTCCAGCCTGGGCAGCTGCTGGTCGGAGCCGGAGTCCTCGTCGCCCTTTCCCTCGCCCTCGGCAAGCTCTCCCCACACCCCGCGCCAGCCCGGAACGATCAGCACCTTGCCGCGCGTGCGGAAGACGTGGCCGGCGACCGTGGTCTCCACGCGCGTGTTCTCGAACTCGGCGTCCGGGTGGAATATGGCCAGGAAGCGCCTGGTGACCATGTCGTAGATCTTGCGGTCGTCCTCGTTCATCTTGTCGAGGCGGTGCTCGGCGTTGGTGGGGATGATCGCGTGGTGGTCGCCGACCTTCTCGTCGTTGACCACTCGGGCGGTCGGCAGCAGGTCGAGCCCGCAGACGTACTCGGCGGCCTTTCGGTAGGCCTCGTCGCGACCGACCTTCTCGGCGGTCGGCTTGATCTCGGCGACCATGTCGGAGGTCAGGAACTTCGAGTTGGTGCGCGGGTAGGTGAGCGCCTTGTGCTCCTCGTAGCAGCGCTGGGCCGCGGCCAGCGTCCGGCGGGCCGAGAAGCCGAACCGCGAGTTGGCGTCACGCTGGAGCGAGGTGAGGTCGTAGAGCAGCGGGGGCTGCTCGGTGCGCTTCTTCTTCTCGAGCTTGGTGATCTCCCCGCGGCCGCCGCGGACCTCCTCGACGATGGCGGCGGCGTCCTTTGCGGCCGGCAGCCGCGGCTTGGAGCCGGCGTGGTAGCGGCCGTCGTACGAGCGGCCGTCGTCGGTGGCGAACTTCGCGTCCACGAGCCAGTACTTCTCGGGGACGAAGGCGCGGATCTCCTCCTCGCGCCGGGTGAGGATGGCCAGCGTCGGGGTCTGGACGCGGCCTAGCGAGACCGCTCCGTCGAACGAGGAGCGCAGCCGGATCGTCGCGGCACGCGTGGCGTTCATGCCGACGATCCAGTCGGCCTCCGAACGCGAGCGGGCGGCCTCCTCCAGGCGGTGGAACTCGTCGGCCGGGCGCAGGTGCTCGAGACCTTCCCTCAGCGCGGTGTCGGTCATGGAAGAGAGCCAGAGGCGCTCGACCGGCTTCTTGGAGCCGGACTTCTCGTACAGGTAGGCGAAGATCAGTTCCCCTTCGCGGCCGGCGTCACAGGCGTTGACGACCTGGTCGACCTCGTCGCTGCGCAGGAACCTCCTGACGACCTTCATCTGCTTCTGCGAGCGCTCGTCGCGGACGTCGAGCTTGAACTTCTCGGGGACGATCGGCAGGTCGGCCATTCGCCAGCGCTTGAACTTCTCGTTGTACTCCTCGGGCTCGGCGAGCTGAACCAGGTGGCCGACCGCCCAGCTGATGATGTGCTCGGGACCCTCCAGCCAGCGCTCGGTCTTGTCGCCGGGGCTCTTGCCCTTGGCGAACGGGCCGGGGAGGACCCGGGAAAGGTCCTTGCCCACGGAAGGCTTCTCGGCGATGACGAGGGTCTTGCCCATGGGCGGGCAGGGTAGCGGCCGATTCAGAGGGTCCCGTCCCGGGCCGGGAATACGCTTCCCCGTAACTGTGGCCGACGACAGGGGCGGGAGAGAGGCCGGATCGGGCCCGCGCGGCCGGGGCCCTGGCTCGCGCCCTCCGGGCGACCGGGACTACGACGACTGGGACTTCGAGCCGCCTCCGGGCCAGCGCGAGAAGCGTTCCGGGCCGGCCGGCGACGCCCCCGCCGCGGCGGCTGCGGTGAGACGGTCCCCCAACCACCGGGCCAGGCGCGCGCTGGCCATAGCGGCCGCAGCCGCCGTGCTCGTCATCGCGGTGATCCTCCTGCTCGGCTCCTGCGGGAGCCCGGGCGAGGACGCCGTCCGCAAGTACTCCGAGGCCTGGGCGAAGGGCGACTGGGCCACGATGTGCGAGCAGCTCACCCCCCAGAGCCAGCAGAAGGTCTCGCTGATCGAGTTCGCCCAGGCCGGCCGCGAGGCGCTGGCCACCGCCACCGCTCCGGAGACTGCGGTGCGCACCGCCGAGCCTCAGGCCTCCGACAACGGCCTCTGGCGAGTTCCCACCACGGTCAGGACCAGGATCTTCGGGACCGTCCGGGCCGACACGCTGCTGCAGGTCGACACCGAGGGCGAGGAAAAGAAGATCACCTGGTCGCCATCGCAGGTGTTTCCCGGCCTCCGCAGCGGCGAGCAGCTGACCCGGGAGACCGTGATGCCGGCCCGCGGCACCCTGCTCGCGCGCGACGGGACCGTGCTGGCCAAGGGCCCGGAACGCAGC
>JBJTBE010000014.1:0-13761 GCA_046091165.1 Solirubrobacterales bacterium
CCGCGCGCCGCCATCTCGTCGCGGGCCAGGTGCTCGGGGCTGCCGCCGAGCTTGATGTCGACGCCGCGACCGGCCATGTTGGTGGCGATCGTCACCGAGCCCGGCCGCCCGGCCTCGGCGATCGTCTCACCCTCGCGCTCGGCGAACTCGGGCTTGGCGTTGAGGACGGTGTGCGGGATCCCGCGCTGGGCGAGCATCGAGCCCAGCAGCTCTGAGACCTCGACCGAGATCGTCCCCACCAGGACCGGCTGGCCGGCCTCGTGGCGGACGCTGATCTCACGGACCACGGCGTTCCACTTGCCGTCCTTGGTCTTGAAGACCTGGTCGTTGGCGTCGTCGCGGACCATCGGCCGGTTGGTGGGGATCTGGACCACGCCGAGCTTGTAGATCTTCATGAACTCGGTCGCCTCGGTGAGGGCGGTGCCGGTCATGCCGGAGAGCTTGTCGTAGAGGCGGAAGTAGTTCTGGAGGGTGATCGTCGCCAGCGTCTGGTTCTCCTCCTGGACTCGCACGCCCTCCTTGGCCTCGACCGCCTGGTGGAGGCCCTCCGACCAGCGGCGCCCCTCGAGGATGCGCCCGGTGAACTCGTCGATGATGTTCACCTGGCCGTCGACGACGGCGTAGTCGACGTCGCGCTTGTAGAGCGACTCGGCCTTCAGCGCCTGGATCAGGTGGTTGACCAGGGAACCGTTCTCGGCCCGGTAGAGGTGGTCGATGCCCAGGAACTTCTCGGCCTTGGCCACGCCCTGCTCGGTGATGGCCACGGTCTTGTGCTTCTCGTCGAACTCGTAGTCGAAGTCGGCGACGAAGTCCTTCTTGGCCCGTGGGTCCATCCCCTCCGGGGTCTTGCCCGGGACCATCTGCGGGGCGAGCTTGGCAAAGCGGGCGTACAGGTCGCCGGCCGCCTCCGGGGCGCCGGAGATGATCAGCGGGGTGCGGGCCTCGTCGATGAGGATGTTGTCGACCTCGTCGACGATGGCGAAGTTGTGCATCGCCACCGGGCGGCCGTCCTCGCCGATCCGGCCTCCGTGCTGGACCTTCTCCTCGAGCGACTGGGCCATGTTGTCGCGCAGGTAGTCGAAGCCGAACTCGGAGTTGGTCCCGTAGGTGATGTCGGCGGCGTAGGCGGCGATCTTCTCCTCGGGGGGCTGCATGTTCTGCAGGACTCCCCAGCTGAAGCCCAGGCCGTCGTAGATCGGGCTCATCCACTCGGCGTCGCGACGGGCCAGGTAGTCGTTGACGGTCACGAGGTGGACGCCCTTTCCGGCCAGCGCGTTCAGGCAGACCGCGAGCGTCGCAGTGAGGGTCTTGCCCTCACCGGTCTTCATCTCGGCGATATCGCCACCGTGGAGGACCATGCCGCCGACCAGCTGAACGTCGAAGTGGCGCATTCCCATGTAGCGGCGCCCGGCCTCACGGACCAGCGCGAAGCACTCGGGAAGGACGTCGTCGAGCGACTCGTCCTGCTCACGGACCCGCTCTCGCAGGCCGTCCATCCGCCCGCGCAGCTCCTCGTCGGAGAGGCCGGTCAGCTCCTCCTCGTAGGAGGAGATCTCCTCGACCCGCTTCTCGTACTGGCGAAACTGCTTTCCCTCGCCGATATTCAGGGCTTTTTCGAGCAGTCCCATTCGGCCCGATTGTAGCCGCGCGCCGCGGCCCGCGAGCCTCTCAGGCGCCCCCCGGAAGCGTCCTGATCGACTCGGCCCCGGCCCGGCGGCGGGCGATCGCCCGGTCACGCCGGCGCCGCAGCTGGCGCACGATCTCGTCGGAGACCCGCCCCAGGGCGGCGCCCATGTCACGGGCGTGGGCCTTGGCGTTGATCGTTCCGCCCTTGACCCGGAGGTTGGCTTCGGCGATCTGCCCCTCCGGGATCCGGGGGTTGTGCTCCTCGGCCAGGACGACCTCGCAGTGAACCTCGTCGGGCACCTGCCTGGCCACCCGCGCAAAGCGCTGGCCGACCAGCCGGCGCAGCCTCCTGTCGATCTCGATGTTGGTCCCGGTCAGCTCGATCTTCATGGGAATCCCTTCGTCGACGACTTTTTCGGAGCCTAGATCGGCACACCGGCTCCGGCAAGGTCAGAGAACCCGGCAGTAGGCGACGAAAACCACGGAGTTTGCGCCATTGGCGCGCAGGGCCCGGGCGCAGGCGCGGGCGGTGGCCCCGGTGGTCATGACGTCGTCGACCAGGACGCAGGCCGGCGGCGCCGGCCTGCGGGCGCGGACGGAGATCCCCTGCCCACGGAGGCGCTCCGGGCGCCCGAGCCCGCGCTGGCCGGCCCGCTGCGCGCGCTCCCGGGCCAGCACCCGGGCCACCGGCAGGCCGGTGAGATCCGAGAGGGCGCCGGCGAGGGCTTCGGCGTGGTCGAAGCCCCTCCGGCGGCGCCGGCCGCGGTCGGCCGGGACGGGAACGAGCCGGGCGCGGGGCGGGAAGGCCCTCGGGGGCAGCGCGTCACAGGCCTGGCGGGCCATGGCCGGCGCCACCCCCGCGGCTCCGGAGAACTTGAGGGCGTGGACGAGGTCACGGGCGACGCCCTCGTAGGAGAGCGGGGCCCACGCCCGTTCGAGCGCCGGCAGCGCCCCGGCGGAGCCCGTCGACGCCGGGACCCGCGGGTCGAGCCAGGGGAGCAGGCCCTCGCAGGTGCGGCAGAGCGGCCCACCGCCGGCCGCCGGGCCGCGGCACGACCAGCAGAGCGCCGGCGCCAGCGCGGCGCCCAGGGCTCCGAGTATCCCGCGCACCGGAACGGCCACGGCGCGATCGTGGCGCACAAGGAGCGGCGCGTGAGCACCGTTTTGCGACGATTGGCAGGCGTGCCCCCGACGAGCCTGCCGGCCACCCTCGCCTCAGCCTCCCCCGACCTCGGCTGGACCCTGGACCCCGGGCCGATCCTGATGGTCCTGGTCCTCTGCGGGCTCTACCTGCCCCGCTGGTGGAAGGTCCGGCGCGAGATCGGGCCGGCCAAGGCGCCGATCCTGCGGCTGGTCTCCTTCCTGCTGGGCATCGCCTTCCTGGTGCTCGCCCTCCTCTCCCCGATCGACAGCCTCGCGGCGCAGTCGTTCACCTTCCACATGTCCCAGCACATCCTGCTGCTCGACCTCGCCCCGATCTGCCTGATCGCCTCCCTGAACAAGGTGATCCTCCGCCCGGCCACGCGGCGGCTCCAGGCCCTGGAGCGCGCACTGGGGCCGCTGATGCACCCCGCGGTGGCCGTGGTCCTCTACATCGTCCTCATGTGGGCGTGGCACGTCCCCACCCTCTACGACTCCGCGCTCGAGTCGGACGTCGTCCACATCCTCGAGCACCTCTGCTTCCTGGGCGTCGGGCTCCTCTACTGGTGGCAGCTGCTCTCACCGATCCGCCCGCGGCTCGGCGACGGCGTGATGGCGCCCCTGATCTACATGGCCTCGACCAAGCTCGGGGTCGGGATCCTCGGCATCGCGCTCACCTTCGCTCCCGACCCCCTCTACCGCCCCTACGAGGTCCGCGAGCAGATCTTCGGCTTCACCGCAGCGAGCGACCAGCAGCTGGGCGGCGAGCTGATGGCCCTGGAGCAGACGATCGTGATGGGGGTGGCCCTCGCCTTCCTGATCTTCCGGGCCCTGGAGCGCAGCGAGCGCGAGCAGCGCCGCCGCGAGGCGCTCGAGGACAGGGCCGCCGCCGGCGAGGGCTAGCCGGCGAGGCGGGTTCCGGCGCCCACGACCAGGCGCTCGCCGGCCGGAGCGTCCAGCGATACCTCGCCCACGACCTCGACGTCCTGCTCGAAGAGGACATCACCGGTGACCTCGAGCCGGCGGCACTCCCTCAGCGACGGGGCGCCGGCCGGGAAGCGCGCCTCGAACTCCCCGATCAGCCGGTAGAAGCGCGGGTCGAGCGCGACCACCGGGGGCCCGAGCGCCCGGTCGCCGGTGAAGGCCAGGCGCCCGTCCGGCTCGAGCCGGTAGGCGTCGGAGCGCAGGACGAGCAGGTCGTCGGTCGTCTTGACCGGCATGAACCGGCTCCGGGGCACGAGCAGGGCGCGGGCCCCGCGGATCGCCGACAGCGCCGCGCCGACCGCCGTCTCGAGCTGGAGTACCGCGGGCGACTGCGCATCGGAAGGGTCGACCGTCTTGCGGTTGACGATCAGCGGCAGGTCGATGACACCGTCGTCGCCGAGCGCCGCGGCGAGGGCCTCGAGGTCGAACCAGATGCTGTTGGTGTTGAAGAAGCGGTGGCGCCCGATGTCGGCGAAGGCCTCGAGGTCTTCCTCGGGCGTCTGCGCTATCTCCCTGAGCAGGAGGCTGCCGTCGGCGCGCCGGGCGATGTGCCCGCCCTTGCGGTCGGCCTCGGTGCGCCGCGCGACCTCCATGGCGAACGGCACCTCCTCGCGGGCCATCCAGGCGAGGATCGCCGGGTCGACGACCGCCCCCAGGTTGTCGGCGTTGGAGACGAAGGCGTAGCGGAACCCGTCCTCGCGCAGGCGGGAGAGCAGGCCCGACCCCACCAGCGCCGGGTAGATATCGCCGTGGCCGGGAGGCGACCACTCGAGGTCGGAATCGGCCGGCCAGGAGACCGGCATCAGGCTCCCGTCGTCCAGGAGCTTGGGTACCCGTCCCTGCAGGAAGTCGGGAGGCAGGCCGGCCGACAGGCCGCCCAGGCCCTCCAGCAGCTCGAGCGAGGGACCGGAGGTGCGGAAGCTGTCCAGCAGGACCAGCGGCAGGCGCGGGTCTGCGGTGCGTTCGCGCAAGCTCTGCACCTGGCGGGCCGTGATCTCGAGGAAGCTGAGGCCGTCCTTGACCTCCAGCAGCGACTTGGGCCCGCTCATTCCCATGCTCGTGCCCAGGCCGCCGTTCAGCTTGATGACGACGGTGGCGTCGAGAAGGTCCCTCTCCCCCGGGCCGGCGGGCTCGAGGGCGGCGTACTCCTCTACCGAGTCGACGGGCTCGATCACCCCTTCGGCAATCAGGCCGCTGTCCCCCGAAGCGACCAGCCCGATCGCCCTCTCGAAGCTGGCGACGGTCGCCGGGGCGGCGCCGTCCTCGCGCAGGCGGGCAAGGGCCGCCTCTGTCGCTTCCGCGCTCACGGGCGCAATCGTCGCACAGCGCGGCCGGGGTCAGCCGTCGTGGGGCGCGGGCAGCCAGGAGCGCAGGTACTCGGCCTGCTCGGCGGTGAGGGTGTCGATTCCGACGCCGAGCGAGTCGAGCTTGAGGCGGGCCACCTCACGGTCGAGCTCCTCGGGAACCGGGTGGACACCGGGCTCGAGCCGCTCGCCGTCGGCCAGCCGCTCCAGGGCGAGGGCCTGGAGGGCGAAGGAGAGGTCCATGACCGCCGCCGGATGGCCGTCGGCGGCGGCGAGGTTTACCACGCGCCCGTGGGCCAGCAGGTTGAGCCGCCGACCGTCGACCAGGTACTCCTCGACCAGCGGGCGCACCTCGCGCCGGGAGGCGGAGGCCCCGTCGAGCGCGGCCAGGTCGACCTCGACGTCGAAGTGGCCGGCGTTGGCGATGATCGCGCCGTCCTTCATCGCCTCGAAGTGGGCCGCCCCGAGCACGTCCCGGCCGCCGGTGACGGTGATGAAGATGTCTCCGCGCGGAGCCGCCTCAAGGGCGGGCATCACCTCGAAGCCCTCCATTCGTGCCTCCAGCGCCCGCATCGGGTCGACCTCGCAGACGATGACGTTGGCGCCCTGGCCCTTGGCCCTCAGCGCGATCCCCTTTCCGGTCCACCCGTAGCCCAGGACGACGACGACCGCCCCGGAGAGCAGGGCGTTGGTGGCCCGGACGATCCCGTCGAGGGCCGACTGGCCGGTTCCGTAGCGGTCGTTGAAGGCCCGCTCGGTGCGCGACTCGTTGGCGGCGATCACCGGCACCCTCAGCTCTCCCTCGGCCTCCAGGCGCCTGAGGCGCACCAGCCCGGTGGTGGTCTCCTCGGTGGCCCCGAGGAGCTCCCCGGCCGCACCCTCGGCCTCGTTGAGGGCGCCCACCAGGTCTCCCCCGTCGTCGACCGCGAGCTGGGGAGCGAACGCGACCAGGGCGGCCACGTGTTCGGCGTACCGGTCGAGGGTCTCGCCGTGGACGGCGTGCACCTCCACCCCGTCCTGCTCCACCAGTGCCGCGGCGACGTCGTCCTGGGTGGAGAGCGGGTTGGCCGCGGCCAGCGCCACCTCGGCACCGCCGGCCACCAGGGTCCGCACCAGGTTTGCCGTCTCGGCGGTCACGTGCAGGCAGACCGAAACCCGCCTGCCCTCGAGCGGGCGCTCCTTCTCGAAGCGCCCGGTCAGCCGGGCCAGCACCGGCATCTGCCCGGCCGCCCACTCGATCCTCGCGACCCCGGAGGGCGCGAGGGTCAGGTCGGCGACGTCGTGGCCGGGCAGGAGCCCGCCCTCCTAGTAGCGGTAGGTGTCCGGCTTGTACGGACCCTCGACCGGCACGCCGATGTAGGCGGCCTGCTCGGGGGTCAGCTCGGTCAGCTTCACGCCCAGGGCGTCGAGGTGAAGGCGGGCGACCTTCTCGTCGAGCTTCTTGGGCAGGACGTAGACGTCACGCTCGTAGTCGGAGTTCTTGGTGAAGAGCTCGATCTGGGCGATCACCTGGTTGGTGAACGAGGCCGACATCACGAACGACGGGTGGCCGGTCGCGTTACCGAGGTTCAGCAGCCGGCCCTCGGAGAGGACGATCACCGAGTGGCCGTCGGGGAAGCGCCACTCGTCGACCTGCGGCTTGATATTGATCCGCTCGATCCCGCCGAAGCCGGCAAGCCCGGCGATGTCGATCTCGTTGTCGAAGTGGCCGATGTTCCCGACGATGGCCTGGTGCTTCATCTTGGCCATCTGCTCGGCGCCGATGATGTCCTTGTTGCCGGTCGTGGTGATGAACACGTCGGCGGTCGCCAGCTCGTCCTCGAGCGTCGAGACCTGGTAGCCCTGCATCGCGGCCTGGAGGGCGCAGATCGGGTCGATCTCGGTGACGATGACGCGCGCGCCCTGGGCCCGCAGCGACTCGGCCGAGCCCTTGCCGACGTCGCCGAAGCCGCAGACCACGGCGGTCTTGCCGGCGAGCATCACGTCGGTGGCCCGGTTGATGCCGTCGACCAGCGAGTGGCGGCAGCCGTAGAGGTTGTCGAACTTCGACTTGGTCACCGAGTCGTTGACGTTGATCGCCGGGAAGAGCAGGTCGCCGTTCTCGGCCATCTGGGTCAGGCGCAGCACGCCGGTGGTGGTCTCCTCGGTGACCCCCTGGACGCCCGCAGCCATCTTCGTGTAGCGGTCCGGGTGCTCGGCGACCGACTGCTGCAGGAGGCCCAGGAAGACCTGGAACTCCTCGGACTCGGCGTCGTCCGGGTTGGGGACGGCGCCGGCCTTCTCGAACTCGACGCCCTTGTGGATCAGCATCGTGGCGTCGCCGCCGTCGTCGAGGATCATGTTGGGGCCGCCTTCGGGCCAGTTGACGGCCTGCTCGGTGCACCACCAGTACTCTTCGAGCGTCTCGCCCTTCCAGGCGAAGACCGGCACGCCGCGGGGCTCCTCGGGAGTTCCCTCGGGCCCGACGACGACGGCGGCCGCCGCGTGGTCCTGGGTCGAGAAGATGTTGCAGCTGGCCCAGCGGACCTCGGCGCCGAGGGCGACGAGCGTCTCGATGAGGACTGCGGTCTGGACGGTCATGTGCAGGGAGCCGGTGATGCGGGCGCCCTTGAGGGGCTGCGCGGCCGCGAACTCCTCGCGGGTCTTCATCAGGCCGGGCATCTCGTGCTCGGCGAGGCGGATCTCCTTGCGGCCGAATTCGGCGAGCCCGAGGTCGGCGACCTTGTAGTCGGTGGGCGAGAGTACGGCGGTGGTGGTCATCAGGCAGTGGTCTCCATCTTGGGGTTTGTATTTACGGCCTCGAGGATCCGGGCGTGCTTCTCCTGCTCCCAGCGCAGCCAGTCCTCGGCGGTGACGGTCTCCGGGCGCCTCGGCTCGGCTTCGAGCCAGGCCTCGACGTCCTCCCGCATTGCGCCATCCCGGCGCAGGCGCAGGGCGAACGCGACGTCACCGAGGCCGAGGTCGTGCTCGGCCAGCAGCTCGCGAAGGGTCCGCAGGCGCTGAAGCTCCCCCGGCCCGTACATGCGGTAGCCGGAGCCCGAACGGGCGGGCTCGATCAGCCCGATCCGCTCGATATAGCGGAGCATCCGCGGCGTCCAGCCGGTCGTCTCCGCGGCCTCATGGATGGTGAGGGCGTCCATTACGGCCCAAACCTTACCAAAGGTGTGTCAAGGTTCGGGCCGCAAACCGGCCATCCGCCCTATTCCGGGGCGCTGAGCCTCTCCTTGAGCTCTGAGATGGCGGCGATATCGAGCGGGTCGACCTCGTTGAGCACGGCCAGGTAGACCGACACGAGATCCCCGAGCAGCACGAGCGAGAAGAGGCGCTCGACCGCATTGGCGCCCTGGGTGGGGATCAGGTGCGTGCCGCGCGCGCCGCCGACGATCAGCTCGCGGGTGAACTCGATCCGCTTCGAGATCCTGGGGGTGTCGTCGCTGTCGTAGAGAAAGATCGCGCTGAACGAGCCGTACTCCGGTGAGCGGGCCCAGGCCAGGATCTCGTTGTGGTCGAGCTCCGGGAGGGCCGAGGCAAAGGCCGGCTGCTTGGAGTTCTCGTTGACCTGGGTCTTCCAGCGGCCGGCGATCGGGGCGGTCAGGCCGGAGCCGGCGATCACCGGAACCGTCCCGGCCAGGGCGCGGGCCAGGCTCTTGGCCTCGGAATCCTCCGGCGACTCGGGCCCCCAGGCGCCGGCCAGCCGCTCCAGCCCCTCGGCGGCGACGTCGATCTCCGCCGTCATCCGGGGCCCGGCCCCGCAGGCGGCGGCGGTCTCGAGGGCGGCGACGGTCATGTAGGCGACCGCGGCGCGGGGCTGGAGCCCCCCGGCGACCGGGATGACCGGCACGCCGTCGGCGCGGGCCGCCTGGGCGAGGGTCCCGCCCGAGGTGACCACGACCCTCGGGGCACCGATGATTCCCGCGGCCTCGTAGCAGGCCAGGGTCTCCTCGGTCTCGCCCGAGTAGCTGGCCAGCAGCACGGTGGTGTCGGAGGTGGTCCAGGGGGGCAGCATGTACTCCGAGGAGCTGAGGACCGGGCGCGAGGCCTCGTCGCCGAGGATCGCGCGGGCCAGGCGCCCCCCGACCCCCGAGCCGCCCATTCCGGCGACGACCAGCCCGCCGGGGCTGTCGGTCTCGGGCAGCTCCGCCGACTCGGCCTTGAAAAGGGCGTCGCGCAGCTGCTCGGGCAGCGCGAGCACGTCGAAGACCTGGCCGCTCGGGTCGGCCGCGGCCACCGCTTCGGCGTCGAGGCTTGCTGTTGGCTCGCTGTCGGGCATCTCTCCTGCCCGGGAGTCTGACGGACCGGCTCAGAAAGCGACGGCCCGGTCGCCCAGCTCGGCGTCGGGAAAGAGCCGGACGCCGTCACCGAGGCGGTTTTCGGCCCCCACGCGGGCCCGGGGGCCCAGTACCGCCATCCCCGTGACCTCGCTCGCCGCGCCGACCTGCGCCTCCGGCGCGAGGATGGCGTCCTCGATCAGCGCCCCTTCGCCGACGCGTGCCCGGTCGAGCACCACCGACCGCACCACCCGTGCGCCGGGGCCGACCTGGGCCCCGGGACCGATCACCGAGCCGGGACCCACGGTCGCACCGGCGGCGATCGCCGCTCCCTCCCCCACCATCGCCGGGCCGGCAAGCTCGCCCTCGACACTCGCCCCCGGTGCGACGGAAAGCCCTTCCCCGTCCAGCTCCCGGGCCACCGAGGTGCGGGCGCGCCCGGAGAGGATGTCGGCGGTCGCCTCGAGGTAGCGCTCCGGCGTGCCGATGTCGAGCCAGTAGGCATCGCGGTCGGCGATGCCGTAGAGCCCGTGGCCCACCAGCCGCGGCCAGACCTCCCGCTCGATCGAGACGCTGCGGCCCGGCTCGACGAGGTCCAGGACGCTGCGCTCCAGGACGTAGGCGCCGGCGCTGATGAGGTCGGTGTCGATCTCTTCGGGTTCGGGCTTCTCCAGGAACCCGGCCACCGAGAGGTCGTCCCCCACGCGGACCAGCCCGTAGGCCGAGGGATCCTCGACCGGGGCCAGGCCGAGGGTCGCCGTGGCGCCGAGCTCCTCGTGGAGCTCGATCTGGCGTCGCAGGTCCAGGTCGGTGAGCACGTCCCCGTTGCACATCACGAACCGCTCGCCCAGCCCCCCGGGCAGCTGCTCGTCGGCGAAGCGAAGCGCGCCGCCGGTCCCCATCGGCTCGGGTTCGGCCACGTAGGTCACCTCGAGGCCGTAGCGGCTGCCGTCCCCGAGGACCTCCTCCATCCGGTCGGGAAGGAAGCCGCAGGCCATGACCGCCTCGGTCACCCCGGCATCGGCGAGCCATTCGAACATGTAGGCCGTCAGCGGCCGGCCGACCAGGGGCACGACCGGCTTGGGCACCTCGGAGGTGAGGGGTCGCAGGCGGGTGCCCTCCCCGCCGACGAGAATCACCGCCCGCACAGGCTCAGGCGCGTCCGACGCCTTCGTAGACCAGCCCGGCCGCGCGGACCGCGCCGGGGTCGAGCGCATTGCGCCCGTCGATCACGACGCTCCCGGCCATCGCCGAGGCCAGCGCGGCAGGGTCGGTCCCGACGATCTCGTCCCACTCGGTAACCAGCACGACCGCGTCGGCGCCCTCGGCGGCGGCGAGCGCGTCGACCGCGAACTCGACGCCGGGCATCAGCGGGCGGGCGGCCTCCTCGGCGATCGGGTCGTAGGCGGTCACGGTGGCCCCCGCGGCCTGCAGGCGGGCGGCGAGCACGAGCGAGGAGGCCTCGCGCATGTCGTCGGTGTCGGGCTTGAAGGCCAGTCCCAGCAGGGCGATCCGCTTGCCCACGAGCGAGCCGAGGTGCTTCTCCAGCTTGCCGATCACCCGGCGCTTCTGGAGCTCGTTTACCTCGATCACCGCCCCCAGCAGCTGGAAGTGGTAGCCGCTGTTGCCGGCCAGCTGCTTGAGCGCCGAGACGTCCTTCGGGAAGCAGGAGCCTCCGAAGCCGATCCCGGGACGCAGGAACTTGGGCCCGATCCGGTCGTCCAGGCCCATTCCCCGGGCGACCTCGAGCACGTCGGCGCCGGTCTCCTCGCAGACGTTGGCGATCTCGTTGATGAAGGAGATCTTGGTGGCCAGGAAGGCGTTGGCCGCGAGCTTGACCATCTCGGCGCTGGCCACGTCGGTGCGGACCAGCTCGCCCTCGCCCTGGCCCCCGTAACCGGGCCCCAGAAGCGGGCGGTAGAGCTCCTCGACCGCATCGCCGGCCCAGTCGCCACGGTCTCCGATCACCACGCGGTCGGGGTTCAGGAAGTCGGCCAGGGCCGTGCCCTCCTTGAGGAACTCCGGGCACGAGACGTAGCTGAAGCCCTCCTTGCCCTGCTCGGCGAACACCCGCTCGATCGCCTCGCCGGTGCCGACGGGAACGGTCGACTTCATGACCAGGGCGTGCCGGTCGGACGGCGGCATCGCCTCCACCACGGCGTGGACAGCGCCGAGGTCGGCGTCGCCCGAGTGGGTGGGCGGGGTGTCCACGGCGATGAACACGATCTGCGACGCCTCGAGCATCTCGGCCAGGTCGAGCGTGACGCTGAGGCGATCACGGCATTCGTGCATGAGCTGCTTGAGGCCGTCCTCGTGGATCGGCGGATCGCCGTCCTCGATCATCCGCACCTTGGCCTCGTCGATGTCGCGCAGGGTCACCTGGTGCCCCATCGATGCGAGGCAGGCCCCCGTCACCAGGCCGACGTACCCGGCCCCGATCACTCCGATTCGCTCAGGCATCAGGGCGTGTAGGCGTCCTGCTCCATGGGGATCTCCACGGGCTTCGCACCGGGGCGCAGGGTGACGCGGTCGATCGGCCGCGCCGACTTGGCGATGGCGTACATGGTCTCGTCCGAGAGCGCGTAGTCAAGGGTGTTGGAGATCCAATAGGTGACGCCGTCCTTCTGCCATGCGAGCCTCATGAGGTTCTTGCCATCGTAGAAGGTGGAGTACTCGCGGCCCCCGCTCTTCACCACGCCGGTGCGGCCCTCGAGCAGCGGCGGGTCGGCCCAGTCGAGCACCTGGTAGCCCCAGTAGGTGCCCTGCGGGATGCGGAACACCATCTTGAGCGCCTGCGGGCCCTCGCCCCCGGTGTTCACGCGGTATGCGCGCACGATCTTGAGCTCCGACCCGCTGGGCACGCGGGTGGGAACCATGATCTTGAGGCCGGTGGCCTTCTGGATGCGCTTCGACAGCGGCACGAGCGAGGTGGTGTCCACCACGTTGGCGCTGGGCTTGGGCTCCTTCTTGGCCTTCTTCTTCTGCACCAGCTGGCCGTCGTACGACTCACCCACGGTCACCCGCACGTCGAGGCCGTCGGGGGTGTCCGACCGCGACAGGGCCGCCAGCACGGTTCCCGGGCCGAACATCGCGGCGATGTTCTTGGCGGCCTCGCGCTGGCCGTCGGCGTACGCCACCACGGTCTCGGGCTTGCCGAAGGAGTCGGCATTGCCACCCGACACGGCGTCGTACCCGCGCTCGCGCAGTTGGTCGGTGGCCTTCTCGGCGTCCAGCAGGCGCCCGTTGCCGTTGAGCACCTGCACCTGCACCTCGTTCGGGCTCACCACGGCCGCGGCCGCGCCCGCCTGGAACTCCGGGTTGAGCCAGGCGTCCACCTTGGCGTCGATCTCGCCCTGCGTGGTGTCCACCACAGCCGTGCCGCCGCGCATGTTGGGGTTGCCCGAGACGCTGTTGCGGGCGATGCGGTCCTTGTCGGTGGTCATGGCCTGCTGGAGGATTCCCAGCAGGCGCGGCACCGACCGCACGTTGGTGGTGATGTTGTCGGCGAAGATGCTGGCGTAGGCGGGGATCTCCGGCAGGTTGCCGAAGCGGTTGGTCTGCCGCTTGAGCTCCGACAGGAACGCCTGCTGTCGCGCGATGCGCGCGAAGTCGGAGTCGGTGTGGCGGTAGCGCACGTAGTCGAGGGCGTCCTTGCCGTTCATGCGCTGGTAGCCCGGCTTGAGGTCGATCTCCTCGTAGTCGTCGATGCCGTCACCGGGCACGTTCTTGTGGAAGTACGCGCGGTCGACGTCGAGGTACACGCCGCCCACCTGGTCCACCAGCTTCACGAACCCCTCGAAGTCGATGTTCACGAAGTAGTTGATCGGCTCGCCCGTGAGCTTCTTGATGGTCTCGATGGTCTTCGCCGGGCCGCCGCGGGAGAACGCCGAGTTGATCTTGTCCAGGCCCGATCCCGGGATGTCCACGTAGAGGTCGCGCGGGAAGGACAGCATCGAGATGAACCCGCGGTCGCCGTCCATGCGCAGCAGGATGAGCGAGTCGGAACGACCTGGATCGCCCGCGCCCTCGGCGCCCGCGCGCTTGTCGGACCCGATGAGCAGGATGTTCACGGGCTCGCCCGGCACGTCGGGGTCTACCTGCGCCTGGGCGTCCTGCACGAGCTTGGTGTCGGGGCTGGCCTTCTCGAGCGTGTTGCCGAGCAGCTGGTAGCTGGCCACGGCGAGACCCGCGCCCGCGCCAACGATGAACACCGCGGCCCACAGGAACACCCACGGCCAGCGGCGGCGCTTGCGCGGCACGCGGAACCAGCGCGCCGGGCGCTCGGCCTCGTCGGGCTGCACCTCGTCGGGCTCGGGCACGTTCGGCTCGACGCTCATACGCGGGCCCCCTCATCGCGCCCGGCGGCGATCACCGGCGCCAGGCCACCGGCGCACGCCGCGAAGTCGGCAAGCGCGCGGCGATACGCCAGCAGGCGCGGG
>JBJTBE010000015.1:0-5430 GCA_046091165.1 Solirubrobacterales bacterium
CCGGCGGGGGGGGCTGGGCGCAGTCGCCGTGCCGCCCGCGCCCAGGCCCGCCGGCGCTGCGGCTCGGCTGCCTCGCGGCGGCTACGCCGACCAGCGTGGCTCCGCCTGATCCCGGCGCCCCAGGCGGCAATCACCGTCGCCGCCTTCTACCCGGGCTACCGGGAGGGCTGCGCGGCGATAGCGGCGGTGATGGAAGCCGGCGCCCAGCCGGCGACTCTCGAGTACCTGGACGCCGGCGCCGTCGCCGCGGCCGGCGGCTCCTTCCCGGGCCCGGCCCCGGCCGGCTCGGCCTTCATGGTCCTGAGCGAGGCCGACGGGAGCACCGAGGAGGCCGGCGCGACCGCCGACGAGCTGGTCGGGATCCTCGGGGCCGGGGCGCTGGCGGTGCAGCGCTTCGGGGACCGCCGTCGGGAGGCCGAGCTCCTGCGCTGGCGCGACGGTGTCGCCATCGCCGTCTCGGCCCAGCAGGGAGGCAAGGTCTCCGACGACATCGCCGTGCCGGTCGAGCGGCTGGGCGAGGCGATCGCCGGGACCCTGGCCATCGGCGAGCGCCACGGCCTGGAGGCGTGCAGCTGGGGTCACGCCGGCGACGGCAACCTCCACTCCACCTTCATGCTCGACCGCGCCGACGTCGCCGCGCTGGCCCGGGCCCGGGCCGCGGCGCAGGAGCTCTTCGAGCTGGCCGACCGGCTCGGCGGCACGATCAGCGGCGAGCACGGGATCGGCGCCGCCAAGGCCGGCCATCTCGGCGCCGGCTGGGACCCGGCGCGGGTGAGGCTGCACCGCCAGGTCAAGGAGGCCTTCGACCCGAAGGGGCTCCTCAACCCGGGCAAGAAGGTCACCGGCGGCGCACCGTGAGCGGGATCGAGACGTGGTTCGAGCGCGAACGGCGCCGCGGCCAGGACCGCGAGCGCCAGTGCCGGGAGAAGCGTGCCTTCACCAGCGAGGCCGAGGCCCGATCGGTCGCCGCCGCCGACCGGGCCCGGTACGGGGACCGCTTCTACCCCTACCGCTGCGACCTCTGCGGCGACTGGCACCTCACTCGCCAGCCCCCGCCGGCCGGCTGACCGGCGCCGCTGGCGTAGGATCGGCCGCCGTGCAGGAGATCGAGATCCACGGCCAGGTTGAGCCCGGCCGCCCGCTGCTGGTCGTGGCCCTCCACGAGGAGGGCGTGCACCTGCGCCGCCACGGGCTGCCGCTGCTGGTCTGCGGCCCCGGCAAGGTGAACGCGGCCCTGGGCGTCTCGCGCCTGCTCGCCGGCGCCACGCCCTCGGAGGTGATCAACCTCGGCACCGCAGGCTCGCTCCGCGACGGGCTCCACGGGACCCACGTGGTCGGCCGGGTCACCCAGCACGACTTCGACGAGCAGGCGATCCTCGCCCTTACCGGGCGCGACTTCGGCGCCCCGCTCGCGCTCGGCGACGGCCCCACCCTCACCACCGGCGACCGCTTCGTGGCCGACAGCGCGGTCCGCGCGCAGCTGGCCGGGCACGCCGACCTGGTCGACATGGAGGGCTACGCGATCGCCAGCGCCGCGGCGGCGGCGGGCGTGCCGGTGCGGCTCGTCAAGCACGTCAGCGACGACGGCGACGAGCAGGCGGCGACCAGCTGGAGCGAGTCGGTGGAGGCCTGCGCCGAGCTTCTGAGCGACTGGCTCGCCGCCGACCTGGGTTCCTAGGGCTTCGGTTCCCGGCGCGAGTCGGCGACCCGGTCGGCGATCGCCCCCGGAACGTCGACCGCGCCCGGAAGCCTGATGTTCATCCGCCAGGCGGTGATCCTCACCACGAAGGTGACGAAGGCCGCAACCAGCGCGGTCACCGCCTCGTCGACGCCGAGCTTGACGAGGATCGCGTAGGTGACGACGCCGGCCAGGGCCGCGGTCGCGTAGAGCTGGCCGCGCTGGAAGATCTCCGGCTGGCGGGAGAGGGTCAGGTCGCGCAGCACACTGCCGCCGGTCGCGGCGATCAGGCCCAGGACGATCGCCGGCAGCACCGCAAGCCCGTTGATCAGGCCCTTGTTCACACCGGTCACGCCGTAAAGGCCGAGCGCGGCGGCATCGAGGAAGACGACGAGCCACAGGTAGCGCTCGATCCGCCGGGCGGTAAGGGCGATCACCAGGGCGCAGGCCAGCGCCGTCGCGATGTACCAGGGCGACTTGAAGGCCACCGGCATCTGGTTGAGCAGGACGTCGCGCAGGAGCCCTCCGCCGATCCCCGAGAGGAGGCCCACCCCGAATATCCCGGTCAGGTCGAACTTCGCCCTGGCCGCCACCAGGGCGCCGGCCAGCGCCGAGGGCACGACGGCGAGCAGGTCCAGCCAAATCGGGATCTGAACCGGCTGGGGGACCACGGAGCGAAAGCTAGAGCGGGCCCCGGACCACTCCCACCGGCGATGTGAACGCTCCGACCGCCGGCGTTTATAAGTTCCCGGCCCGTGGAAGCCGCCTCCGCCAGCCCGGCCGCGGGCGCCTCGACGCCCCGCCCGTGGTGGTCGCTGACCGGTATCTGCGTGGTCACGGCGCTGGTCTGGGTGACCGCGTCGGACATCTCGATCGCCCTGCCGACCATCGGCGCCGACTTCGGGGGCGACAATGCCGACAAGCTCCAGTGGGCGGTCAACGGCTACTTCCTGGCCGGCTCGCTGATCATCGTCACCGGGCGCCTGGGCGACGTCTTCGGGCGCCGGCGGATGTTCGCGGTCGGCACCCTCCTGATCATCGCCGGTTCGGTCGTCGCGGGCCTGGCGCAGGGCCCGGAGCTGCTGATCGCCGGGCGGATCATCGAGGGCGTCGGCGCCGCCGCCGTGCTCCCCAACGCCCTGGCCATCGTCGCCGTCTCCTTTCCCGGCGCGAACCGAGACAAGGCGATCGGCACGTGGGTCGCCGTCTGCTGGGGCGCGCAGGCGGTCGGCCCGCTCGTCGGCGGCGCCCTGATAGAGGCGTTCTCCTGGCAGGCGATCTTCTGGGTCAACCTCCCGCTCGCCCTCGGCGCCCTGCTCCTGGTCTGGAGGACCACGGCGGAGTCGGTCGACCAGGACAACGGCCGCTCGGTCGACGTTCCCGGCGCGATCGCGATCTTCGCCGGCCTGGCGCTGCTCAATTACGCCCTGGTCGACAGCGACACCGCTGCCGGCGGCACGCTCGCGGTGCTCTTCGTAGCCGCCTTCGCCCTGCTCGGGCTGTTCGTCCTGATCGAGAGCCGCACGAAGGTCCCCCTGGTGAAGCTCAGCATCTTCCGGCGCGGCGCCTTCGACGGCGCGGTCCTGGCCAACCTGCTCTCCAACTTCGTCTTCGGGGCCGTGGTCTTCTTCATGGCCCTCTACCTGCAGGTCGTGCTCCAGTACAGCCCGCTGACCGCCGGTGCGCTGCTGCTGCCGGCGACCGTCCCGATCCTGCTCGTGACCCCGATCGGGGCAGCCCTCGGGCGCCGCTACGGGCCGTGGCTGCCGGTGAGCGTCAGCCTCGTGGTGATCGCCGCCTCCTCGGCCTTCTTCACCACGCTCGGAGGCGGCTACGGCCAGCTGCTGGTGCCCTTCGTCCTGCTCGGGATCGGCGTCGGCCTGCAGATCACCATGACCGCCCGCGTCTCGGTCGACGACGCCGGCGACGCCGGCGAGGGGGTCGCCTCGGGCGTCTACAAGGCCTCCTCGATGATCGGCGGCTCTCTCGGCGTGGCCACGCTGACCGCCGTCTTCCAGCACTCGTCGGACTCCAAGGTCCGCGAGCTCGTCGCCGGAGCCGGGCCCAGGCTGCTGGCCGACATGAAGGACGTGCTGACCGGGGCCAAGAACATCACCGAGCTGCGCCTGCCCGGCGGGATCCGGGCCCAGGAGACGATCGACGCGGTTTTCGATTACGCCCTGGCCAACGCCATGTGGGTGGCGGCGGCGATCTCGCTGGCCGGCGCCGTGGCCTGCTTCTTCCTGATGCGCCGCTACCGGCTGGAAGCAACCGTTATTCCCGACACTCAGGGCTAGAGTCTGCGCCCCATGGGCGGTCCGGGCAACGACGAGCCGCTGCGCGGATCCGCGGAGGACCTGCGCGCGCAGATCCTCGAGCTGACCTCCCGCTACGCGCAGGAGGCCTTCGAGCCCGAGCCGTTCGTCCCGGGCCAGAGCCCGGTGCCGGTGGCCGGGCGCGTCTTCGACGGGGCCGACGTGCAGTCGCTGGTCGACTCGTCACTGGACTTCTGGCTCACCACCGGGCGCTTTGCCGCCGAGTTCGAGCGGCGTTTCGCCCGCGAGCGCTTCGACCGCCGTCACACAGTCCTGGTCAACAGCGGCTCCTCGGCCAACCTGGTCGCCTTCTCCTCCCTGACCTCACCGAAGCTCGGCGAGCGGCGCGTGCGGCCCGGCGACGAGGTGATCACCGTCGCCACCGGCTTCCCGACCACCATCAACCCGATCGTCCAGGCCGGGGCGGTGCCCGTCTTCCTCGACGTCGAGCTTCCCACCTACAACGTCGACGTCACCCACCTGGAGGACGCGCTCTCGGAGCGCACCCGCGCGGTGATGCTCGCCCACACCCTCGGCAACCCGTTCGACCTGGACGCCATCACCGCCTTCTGCGAGGCCCGCGACCTCTTCCTCGTGGAGGACTGCTGCGACGCGCTGGGCTCCACGTGGAAGGGGCGCCCGGTCGGCTCCTTCGGCCAGTTCGCGACCTGCAGCTTCTACCCGGCCCACCACATCACCATGGGCGAGGGCGGCGCGGTCATCACCAACGATGGGAAGATGAAGGTGATCGCCGAGTCCTTCCGCGACTGGGGCCGGGACTGCTGGTGCGAGCCGGGGATGCAGGACACCTGCGGCAAACGCTTCTGCCAACAGTTCGGTGAGCTGCCCGAGGGCTACGACCACAAGTACACCTACTCGCACGTCGGCTACAACCTCAAGCTCACCGACATGCAGGCCGCCGTCGGGGTCTCCCAGCTGGAGAAGCTCGACGGCTTCATCGCCGCCCGCCGCGCCAACTTCGCGCGGCTGCGCGATGGGCTCGCGGGCCTGGAGGAGTTCCTGGTCCTGCCGGAAGCCACCCCGGGCTCGGAGCCCAGCTGGTTCGGCTTCGCCCTCTCGGTGCGCCCCGGGGCGCCGGTCAGCCGCAACGAGCTGGTCCAGGCCCTGGAGGAGCGCAGGATCGCCACGCGGCTGCTCTTCGGCGGCAACCTGCTGCGCCAGCCGGCCTACCGCGACATCGAGCACCGGGTCGTCGGCGAGCTCGACAACGCCGACTTCGTGTTGGAGAACACCTTCTGGGTCGGCGTCTACCCGGGCCTCTCGGAAGAGCAGCTCGACTACGTGATCGAGAGCATCCACGAGATCGTCGGAGCGCCGGTCGCCTCCCCCCGGCCGGCAGCTGCCGGCGGCGACTGAGCGGTGAGCGCGCAGGACCGCGCCGAAGACCCGCTGGCGCTTCCCCGGGCCGTCCCGACC
>JBJTBE010000016.1:0-13248 GCA_046091165.1 Solirubrobacterales bacterium
CGCTTCCCGCCCCGGCTCTCGCGTCGGCGTAGGCCCCGGCGGTGGCGGGCCCGATGTCCAGGCCCATCCAGCCGTCCGGCACGTCCACCGACTCGATCACCCGGTGCGCGGTGGCGGCATCGAAGGCCTCCCCGATGACCAGGTCGACCGGCAGCTGGAACTCGGCGCGGGAGCCCTTGGCGTCGGCGAGCACGCGGGTGGCGGGCTCGAGGTCCTCCTCGTGGCAGAGCGAGTCGCCGGTCGGGTGGCCGAGAGCCTTCAGGAAGGGAAAGCACATCGCGCCGCCGACCAGGATCGTGTCGGCCTTCGAGAGGAGCTCGTCGAGCATCCCGATCTTGTCGGTGACCTTGGCGCCGCCGACGATCGCGACCAGCGGGCGCTCGGGCTCGCTGACGACGGCGGAGATCGTCTCCACCTCGCCCTGCAGGAGCAGCCCGGCCGCGGAGGGCTCGAGCACCTTCGTGACCGCCGAGTTCGAGGCGTGTGCCCGGTGGGCCGCGCCGAAGGCGTCGTCTACGTAGGCCTCGGCCAGCCGCCCGTAGGCCGCCGCCAGCTCCGGGTCGTTCTCCGTCTCGCCCTCCTCGAAGCGGACGTTCTCCAGCAGGAGCACCTCGCCGGGCGCGAGCGCCGAGGCGAGCTCCTCGACCTCCTCGCCCACCACGGCGGGCGCCAGCTTCACCGGCCAGCCGGTCAGCTGAGCCAGCCGCTCGGCGACCGGCTTCATCGACAGCTCCGGATCGACACCCTTCGGGCGCCCCAGGTGCGAGGCGAGGACCAGGGAGCACCCCTCGGCGCGCAGGCGCTCGAGGGTGGGCAGCGCGGCGCGGATGCGGGCGTCGTCGGCCACCTCCCCGCCCTCGAGCGGGACGTTGAAGTCGACGCGCACCAGGACGCGCCGCCCGGCAACGTCGATGTCGTCGAGGGTGCGCAAGCTCCTAGAGGAGCTGCTGGACCACGTCGACGACCCGGTTGGAGTAGCCCCACTCGTTGTCGTACCAGCTGACGATCTTGACCATCGTTCCGTCGATCACCGAGGTCAGCTGCCCGTCGACGATCGAGCTGTGCGGGTCGGTGACGATGTCCGAGGAGACGATCGGATCCTCGGTGTACTTGAGGATCCCCTTCATCGGGCCTTCCGCGGCCGCCTTGAGCGCCGCGTTGATCTCCTCGACGCTGGTCTCGCGCTCGGCCTCGAAGGTGAGGTCGACCACCGAGCCGGTGATGACGGGGGCGCGGACGGCGTAGCCGTGGAGCCTGCCCTCGAGCTCGGGCAGCACCAGCGAGACCGCCTTGGCCGCGCCGGTCGAGGTGGGCACCAGGTTGACCGCGGCAGCCCGCGCCCGGCGCAGGTCGCTGTGGGGGGCGTCCTGGAGGGCCTGGTCGCCGGTGTAGGCGTGGATCGTGGTCATCAGGCCGTGCTTGATCCCGACGGTGTCGTTGGCGACCTTGGCGATCGGGGCGAGGCAGTTGGTCGTGCAGGAGGCGTTGGAGATGACCTCGTCGGTCTCCTTGTCGTACCGGTCGAAGTTGACCCCGAGCACGACGGTGATGTCCTCGCCACTGGCCGGCGCGGAGATCAGCACCTTCTGCGCCCCCGCCTGGAGGTGCTTGCCGGCGTCGTCGCGCTTGGTGAAAAGGCCGGTCGACTCGACCACCACCTCGGCCCCGATCTCCCCCCAGGGCAGGTCGGAAGGGTCGCGCTCGGCGTAGACCTTGATCTCGTCGCCGTCGATGGCGATGCCGTCGCCGGTCACCTCGACGGTCCCGTCGTAGGGGCCGAGGATCGAGTCGTACTTGAAGAGGTGGGCGAGCGTCTCCGGGTCGGTCAGGTCGTTGACCGCGACGAAGTCGATGTCGGCGCCGGATTCCTTGGCGGCCCGCACTACGTTGCGGCCGATCCGGCCGAAGCCGTTTACTGCCACTTTCACAGCCATCTTGCCGAGCTCCTGTCTCGCGTGGAAGGGGTGCCCGGCAGGCTATAGGGGAGGCGCCCGCCGCGCCCTGCGGTCAATCCGTGAAGCCGGCGTCGCGGTGACGCACGTCGAGGACGATGTCTTCGCGCTCGCCGAGCCGGCCGGCGAGCTCCTCGACCACCGCCACCGAGCGGTGCCGGCCGCCGGTGCAGCCGACCGCGATCGTCAGGTGGGCCTTGCCCTCGGCCACGTACTGCGGGAGCAGGAAGTCGAGCATCGGGCCGAGGTGCCCGTAGAGCTGCTCGAGCCGCGCGTCCCGGCCGACGTAGGCCACGACCTCGGGGTCGCGCCCGGTCTGCGGCCGCAGCTCCGGCACGTAGTGCGGGTTGGGCAGGAAGCGCACGTCGAAGAGCAGGTCGGCGTCGCGGGCCGGGCCGTTCTTGAAGCCGAAGCTCTCCAGCGTGACCGCGAGCTTGGCCACCGTGGCGCGCGGGAGCATCTCGGCGGCGAGCTTGGCGCGGAGCTCGTGTGCCTTGAGCCCGGTCGAGTTGACGACGAGGTCGGCGCGGGCGCGCAGCGGTTCGACCAGTTCGCGCTCGGCAGCGATTCCCTCCGGCACGTTCCCGCCCGGGCTCATCGGGTGGCGGCGGCGCGTCTCCTGGTAACGGGTCATCAGCTCCTGTTCGTCGGCGTCGAGGAAGAGCACCCGGCAGGAGATCCCGGCCCCCTGAAGGTCGTCCAGCACGGCGTTCATCTGCGGGAAGTACTCCCCGCCCCGGGCGTCGGAGACGACGGCCGCCCGGCGCACCTTCGAGCCTTCGTGGAGGAAGAGGTCGACCAGGCCCGAGATCATCTCCGGGGGCAGGTTGTCGACGCAGAAGTAACCGGCGTCTTCGAAGACGTCCATCGCCGTCGACTTGCCGGCGCCCGAGACGCCGGTGATCACCACCAGGTCTTCCAGCGGGGCCTCCTCGGTCTCCGGGGTGACCGGCTGCTCTTCGGCGGTGCTCATCGCTGCCCCCAGTATGGCCGCCGTGGCGGGGCGCCTCGCAAGCCGCCGCTCAGCCCTCGGGCGGCCTCAGGTGGCCGTGGAGGTCGCGGGCCACCTTCTGCGGCAGGCCGGGAACCCCCTCGAGCTCCTCGCGGCTGGCGGAAAGCACCGCTTCGGGGGTGCCGAAGTGCGCGATCAGCGCCTTGCGGCGGGCCGGCCCCACCCCGGGCAGCCCGTCGAGGGCCGATGCGGTCATCGCCTTGTCGCGCCGGGAACGGTGGTGGGAGACGGCGAAGCGGTGCGCCTCGTCGCGGGCCCTCTGCAGCAGCTGGAGGCCGGCGGTGTCGTGCTCGAGCAGCACCGGCCGGGGCTGCCCCGGCACGAAGACCTCCTCGATCCGCTTGGCCAGCGAGACCACGGCCACCCCCCGCTCGCGGAAGCGCTCGAGCACCTCGAGCCCCGCCGAGAGCTGGCCCTTGCCGCCGTCGATCACCACCAGGTTGGGCAGCGCGGCGAACGACTCGTTCCAGGCCGGGTCGTGCGGCGAAAGGTCCTGCTGGCTCTCCCAGGCCCCGATCCGCCGCTCGAGCACCTCGCGCATCGCCGCGAAGTCGTCCGACTGCCCGTCCTCGAGCGAACGGATGTTGAAGCGGCGGTAGTCGCTCTTCTTCTCCGCGCCGCCCTCGAAGACCACCATCGAGGCGACGGTGTGGGTGCCCATCAGGTTGGAGATGTCGTAGCACTCGATCCGCATCGGCAGGCTCTCGAGCCCCAGCGCCTGCTGAAGCTCGTCGAGCGCCTCCACCCGGCGGCGGCGGGTGCGCTCGTTCTTGAGGCGCTCCTGGTCGAGGGCCAGCGCGGCGTTGCGCTCGGCCAGCTCGAGGATCCGGCGCTTGTCCCCCCGCTCGGCGGCCCGCACCTCCACCGCCGACCCCCTCCTCTCGGCCAGGGCCGCGGCGAGCGCCTCGCGCTCGGCCTCGTCGATCCCGGCCTGCACGATCACCTGGGGCGGGATGCCGGGGCGCCCGGCGTAGTGCTGGGCGATGAACTCGGTGGCGACTTCGGCGACGCCGAGCTCCCCGGCGTTCTCGAGGTAGAAGGACTGGCGGTCGGCGAGCACGCCGTCGCGGACCTGGAAGAGCTGGGCGTTGGCCTCGGTGCCGTCGACCGCGACGGCGATCGCGTCGAGCGAGCCGACCGAGCCGCTGGCCACCCGCTGGCGCTCGAGCAGCGAACGGACCGCCTTGAGCCGGTTGCGCTCGACGGCGGCGCGCTCGTACTCCTGCTCCTGCGCCGCGACGTCCATCCGCGCCTCGATCTCCTCCTCGATCTCGCGGTAGCGGCCGGAGAGGAAGGCGACTACGCCGTCGACCGCCTCGCGGTACTCCTCCTCGCTCACGTAGCCGACGCAGGGGGCGCCGCAGCGGTCGATGTGGAAGTCCAGGCACGGCGAGCCGGTGCGCCGGCCCGGCTCGGCGCCGGTGCAGGAGCGGATCTGGAAGACCTTGCCGAGCACGTCGAGGGTCTCGCGCGTGCGCCTGGCGTTGCTGTACGGGCCGAAGTAGAGCCGCCCGCGCCGGTGCCTCTCGCGGGTGAAGTAGACGCGGGGGAAGGCCTCGTCGGTGGAGATCGCGATGTACGGGTAGCTCTTGTCGTCGCGCAGGCGAACGTTGAAGCGGGGCTGGTGACGCTTGATCAGCCGCTGCTCGGCCAGGAGCGCCTCGGCCTCGCTGTCGAAGGCGATGAAGTCGATCGAGTCGGCTACCGCGACCATCTCCACCGCGCCCCGGGTGACCGGGTTGGAGAAGTGGCTGGCCACGCGCTTGCGCAGCGACCGGGCCTTGCCGACGTAGATCACCTCCCCGGCCGCGTCGGCGAAGAGGTATACGCCCGGCGAGTCGGGCAGCGCGCGGCGCTGCTCGCTGAGCCGCTGCTCGCGATCGGTCATCTGCCCGGCGTCGGCCACAGGGCGAGGATAAGGAGGATGGGGTGATCGGGGCCATATATGGTCTGGCCATGGAGACCGCCTACCGGACCTGCCCGTTCTGCGAGGCCACCTGCGGCCTGGAGGTGAGCTACGAGGGCGAGGAGGTGGTGAAGGTCCGGGCCGACTCCGAGGACGTCTTCAGCCAGGGCTTCATCTGCCCCAAGGGCGTGAACCTGAAGGCCCTTCACGAGGACCCGGACCGCCTCCGCTCGCCGATGCGGCGCCTGCCGGACGGCAGCTTCGAGGAGTGCAGCTGGGAGGAGGCCTTCGCCGAGATCGACGAGCGCTGGAAGGAGATCGCCGCCGACGGCGACCGCAACGCGTCGGCCGTCTACCTGGGCAACCCGAACGCCCACTCCCACTCGGCCCTCCTTTACGGCCGCGCGTTCATGAAGGCCCTGGGCACCCGGAACATCTTCACCGCCAGCAGCGTCGACCAGCTCCCCAAGCAGGTCTCCACCGGGCTGATGTTCGGGGGCTCGCTGACCATCCCGATTCCCGACGTCGACCGCACCTCCCACTTCCTGGTCCTCGGCGCCGACCCGGCGGTCTCCAACGGCTCGCTGATGACCGCCCCCGACATGCGCGGGCGGATCCGCGCGATCCGCGAGCGCGGAGGGAAGGTGGTGGTCGTGGACCCGCGGCGCTCGCGCACCGCCGAGGAGGCCAGCGAGCACCACTTCATCCGCCCCGGCACCGACGCGCTCCTGCTCGCCGCGATGGCGAACGTCATCCTTGAAGAGGGCCTCGCCGACCCCGGCGAGCACCTCGCCCCCCACCTTCTCGGGTTCGACGAGCTTCCGGGCCTGCTCGCCCCGTTCACCCCCGAGCTGGCCGCCGGCGCCTGCGGGATCGAGGCGGAGACGATCGGGACGATGGCCCGCGAGCTCGCCGCCGCTCCGTCGGCCGCGGTCTACGGCCGGATCGGCACGACCACCCAGGCCTTCGGCGCCCTGACCAGCTGGCTGGTCGACGTCCTCAACATCATCACCGGCAACCTCGACCGGGAGGGCGGGGCGATGTTCCCGCTGCCGGCGGCATCGGTTCCCTCGGCCGACGGCAAGGCCGCGGTGAGGCTCCACCGCTGGAGCTCGCGGGTCAGCGGCCGGGGGGAGGCGCTGGGCGAGCTGCCGGTCAACTGCCTCACCGAGGAGATCGAGACGCCCGGCGAGGGGCAGGTCCGCGCCCTCTTCACCCTCGCCGGCAATCCCGTCCTCTCGATCCCCAACGGCGACCGGCTCGACGAGGCGCTCGGCTCGCTCGACCTGATGGTCAGTGTCGACATCTACCTCAACGAGACCACGCGCCACGCCCACGTGATCCTCCCCTCCCCCTCCCCGCTGGAGAAGTCGCAGTACGACCTGGCCTTCTACGCCCTCTCGGTGCGCAACGTGGCCAACTACTCGCCGGCAGTGCTTCCCCTGCCCGACGGCGCGATGGCCGAGTGGGAGATCCTGCTGCGCCTCACGGCGATCGCCGCCGGCGCCGGCGCCGAGGCCGACACCGGGCTGATCGACGACTTCATCGGCCTGGAGATCGCGAAGATGTTCACCGCCGTGGACGGCACGAAGGTCTCCGGGCGCGACCCGGCCGAGGTCCTTGCCGCCACCGGTCCCGATGGCGGGCCGGAGCGCCTGCTCGACCTGATGATCCGCTCGGGCCCCTGGGGCGACGGCTTCGGCGATGACCCCGAGGGCCTCTCGCTGGCCGCCCTGGAGGGGAACCCGCACGGGATCGACCTCGGGCCGCTGACGCCCCGGATCCCGGAGATCCTCGGTACCGAGAGCGGGAAGGTCGAGGTCGCGCCGCCGGAGATGGCCGCGGAGCTGCGCCGGCTGGTGGCCGAGACCGCCTCCCGCAACGGCGGTCCGGGCCTGGTGCTGATCGGGCGCCGCCAGCTGCGCTCCAACAACTCGTGGATGCACAACCTGCCCGGGCTGGTCTCCGGGCCCGAGGGCTGCACGGTCTTCGTCAACCCCGAGGACGCCGAGCGCTGCGGTGTCGCCGACGGCGAAGCAGCGGTGGTCAGCTCCTCGAGCGGCAGCATCGAGCTGACCGCCGTGGTTACCGACGCGATCATGCCCGGAGTGGTCTCGGTGCCGCACGGGTGGGGCCACGACTTCAAGGACACGCGCCTCAGCGTGGCCCGCGAGCACGCCGGCGCCAACGTCAACGAGCTCGGCGACGCGGGGCTGATGGAGCCGCTCTCCGGGACCGCGGTCCTCAACGGCATCCCGGTTGAGCTCTCCCCCGCCTGACGCTGCGGCACGGCCGGGCGCTAGGCGCTCAGTAGGGCCACATCGAGAGCCGGCAGGCGACGCCCGCCGGGCAGACGTCCTGGAACGAGCCGTCGAAGAAGGCCGCTGCCTGCTCGCCGCGCGAGAGGTCGAAGATCCCGTGCGGGTCCTGGCCGAGCCGCGGCGGGGCCGGCGCGACCGGCGGCAGCGGCGTTCCCACGCCGCCGGCGCTGCGGAAGGCCCGCGAGGAGAGGCACTCGATCGCCTGCTGGTCGGATGCCTGGCGGCACGGCCCGCTGTCGAACATCACGGCCCACGAGCCACCCTTCGGGCCGGTCGTGCGCACGCCCCAGAACGGCGTCTTCTCGTCGCTGCGCCCGGGGGTGAAGACCGGGGTCCGCACCGTCGCCCCCACGGTCCGGGCAAGCGCCTCCCCGGAGTACGGGCTGACCTGGTGGTCGCCGACCACGATCTCCAGCAGCGCCTGGTGCTTGGGCGTGCCCGGCGGCGGGTCGTCGGTGGCGTGCAGCGCCCAGCCGTTGGCCTCGCCGCGGTCCCAGAGCGTCTGGATGATGCCCAGGATCATCGTCCGTTCCAGGCGCCCGGCATAGGCGGGCTTGAAGATCAGCTCGTAGTCGTCGAAGTCGATGCTCCGCGGCAGGAGCATCGAGTAGTTCATGCCCGGCACCCCGTAGACCGCGCGGGTGAAGTCCGGGGCCAGCGCGGTGATGGCCGGGCCGAGGATCCCGCCCTGGCTGTTTCCGTTGAAGGCGAGCTTTGCCGTGTCGATAAGCGGCTGGCCTCCTGCTCCCCTGAACGCCGCGTCGGCGGTGAACCCCTTGGGATGGATCATCGCCCGGCCCATCATCAGCTGGTTGAGGAACCCCTGCTGGAGCCGGTCGGGGAAGGAGGCAAAGAGCGAGATATCGCCGAGCAGCTTGATCGCGTTGGGGACGTCCTCGTCGGCCATCCCGATCTCCCGGGTGGCGCAGAAGGCGATGTTGTGCAGGCGGGCGAAGGTCTGGTTGCCCGAGCCGAAGCTCTCGGCCGGGTTGCCCAGCAGCCCGTGGCCGTAGATCACCGGCCGGGCCGGCGCCCGCTCGGCCGCCCGGGGGATGGCGCAGTAGAAGGGGAAGCTCATCGAGCCGGTCCGCCGGGGGATCGAGGCGAAGCGGCCGGCCGGCTGGCGCTCGAACCGGAAGGTCCCGCCCGGTGCGCAGTTGGCGCTGCTCAGGTAGCAGGGGACGGTGAGGGTGCCCTCCACGCGGCGCATGAGGTTTTCGTTCTCCTGCGCGGTGTATTCGGTGACCTTGTCGATCCTGAAGGCCGGTGAGCGCCCGGCAACCTTCAGGTCCTTCAGGTTCCTGTCCCCGAGCGCGGCGAAGCTCTGGTTGCGCATCGCCAGCGCGCGCTCGGTCAGGCCCCGCTCGCTGCCCGTCGTGAAGTCCCAGGCCCGGTAGATGCTCGAACGCTTCACGCCGGCCCGGGCCGCGACCGAAAAGGCGCTCCGCAGCTCCCGGCCACGGGCGGCCAGGGCGCCGCTCGCCCTGCCGTCCCTGATGCTCGCGAAGGCGGCCGGTGCGGGGATCGTCGCGCCCGATGCGTCCTTGAGGTCCCTGAGGACGACGACGTAACGCCGCCCCTCGGCGAGATTCCGGGCCGGCCGGATGATCAGCAGTCCGTCGCTGGCGGGCTCCCCGTCGGGGTTGGCGTCCATCTCGGCCCAAATGGGCTGGCGTTTGCCGGTCCTGACGTCAAGCAGCAGCACCGGCTGGTCGCTGCGCGCGTAGGCGGCGAGGTCGGTAAGCGGAACCGCTCCGCTCCGCTCCAGGTCGAGCCCCTTGACGTGGGTCATGATCTGCGGGCCGGGGCTGAAGCCGTCGCTGCGGTTCAGGTCGGCCGGGAAGGCGGGCCGGCCCTGGGCGTTGCGGGGAAACATCGAGGCGGAGAGGTCGAGGCGCAGGCCGGTGGCCGAGCCCTTCTGCTTGGCGGTGAAGTGGTTGTTGGGCCAGGGCAGCAGGCAGGCCCGGTCATCGATCGGGTCGCAGCCGCTCTTTCCGGCCGCCACGGCGGGCAGCAGAAGCGTCGCGGCGACGACAAATATGGCCAGGCTCTTGCGCACGTCCTCTCCCCTGCCGAGCCTACCACCCAGGGCCTCAGGCGACGCCGGGCCGGGCGGCAACGGCGACGCGTCAAGTACCGGAGCCCGGGACGGGAAGCGGCTGGGCCCGCCGCCGGTTTTGGGACAATCACGCAGTGGGCGTTGCCACCGCAGAGTCGCAGCCCGGCACGCCCCTGCCCGACGCCGGGCCCGAGGAGGGCAAGGCCCGGTGGGGGAGCCGTGAGCCGGTCCGGATAGAGATCCAGGCCCTGCGCTGCCTGGCCGTCGCCGCCGTCGTCCTCTTCCATTACTGGCCCGAGCTCGTTCCCGGCGGCTACGTCGGGGTCGACGTCTTCTTCGCCATCTCGGGCTTCCTGATCACCGGCCACCTGGTCCGCGAGGCCGACCGCCGCGGAGCGATCTCGCTGGCCGGGTTCTGGGCCCGGCGCGCCCGGCGCATCCTCCCGGCCGCGCTCCTGGTCCTGCTGTTCGTGGCGGTGGTGACCTTCCTGATCGTCCCCGAGAACCTCTGGTCGCAGTACTACGCCGAGATCACGGCGAGCACGCTCTACGTCGAGAACTGGTACCTGGCCGGGCAGGCGGTCGACTACCTCGGCGCCGACGCTCCGCCCTCCCCCGTCCAGCACTACTGGACGCTCTCGGTCGAGGAGCAGTTCTACCTCGTCTGGCCGATAGTGATCCTGGCCCTCACCTTCGTCCTGCGCCGCTCCTCCGCCGGCCGGCGCCGCAACGTCGGGCTCGCCGTACTGGGGGTCATCGCCGCCGCGAGCCTCGCCTTCGGAATCGTCTACACCGCCAGCAGCCCCCCGGCCGCCTTCTTCATCACGCCGACGCGGATCTGGGAGTTTGCCGCCGGCGGCCTGCTCGCCTACGCCACCACCGGCGCGAGGCAGGTCATCCGGGCGCCCTTCCGGGCCGCGATCTCGTGGCTGGGCCTGCTCGCGATCGGGATAGCCGTCTTCGCCTACAGCGAGACGACCCCCTTCCCGGGGGTCGCGGCGATGCTGCCGATCTTCGGGGCCGTGGCGGTGATCTGGGCCGGGGCGCCCGAGGTGCGCTGGGCACCCACCCGCGCCATGGGTGCCAGGCCGGTCCAGTGGCTCGGCGACGTCTCCTACTCGGTCTACCTCTGGCACTGGCCACTGCTGATCCTCGTCCCCTTCCTGCTCGACGAGAAGCTCGGCAACGTAACGAAGATCATCCTCGTGGCCGCCTCGCTGGCCCTGGCCGCCGTGACCAAGAAGTACGTCGAGGACCCGATCCGCTCGGGCCCGGTCCTGACCCGGCGCCGGCCACGGGTCACCTTCTCCATGGCGCTGGTGGGAATGGCCTGCGTACTGCTGGCCGTAACCGTCGCCCGGCAGGTGCTGGACACCCGCAACGACGACCTCAAGGCCCAGGCGACCAAGGTCCTCAAGAGCGGCAACCCGTGCCTGGGCGCCGGCGCCCGCGACCCGCAGTCGGGCTGCACCCCCCAGCAGCTGGCCACGCTGCGCTACGAGTCGGTCCCGACCCCGGCCACCGCGGCGAACGTCCTTCACACCAGTTTCTGCAAGGGCGGGGTCCAGGACCAGGGGGCCCTCCCCGTCTGCGAGGTCGGGGTAGGGGCCAATGAGGCCCGCGGGACGATCGTCCTGATCGGGGACAGCCACGCCCAGCACTGGCGCCCCGGGCTCTCGCGCGTGGCGCAGGCCAACGACTGGCGGGGCGTCGTCCTGGCCAAGGGCGGCTGCCCGTTCACCACCGCCCAGCGCCTGGACACGGTCGAGGAGCGGCGCAAGTGCACCCTCATCAAGAAGCAGACGATCGACTGGCTCAAGGACCACCCCGAGGTGGACACGATCCTGCTCTCCGCCGTGGCCGCGACGCCCGGCGGCCAGTCGGCCGAGGAGCGCAAGCGCTCGGTCCAGCGCGAGGCCGACGGCTTCAAGGCCCAGTGGTCCAAGCTTCCTTCGACGATCAAGCAGGTCGGGATCCTCCGAGACAACCCGCGCCCCCAGGCCGCGGGCGAGCATCCCCAGCCCGAGGCTCCCGGTACGCCCGGGGAGACCAATACGACCCTGGCCTGCGTGCAGTCGACGCTCTCGGCCGGGGATCGCACCGACACAGCCTGCGCGCAGCCGCGCTCGAAGGCCGTCCTCCCCGACCCGCAGGTGCTCGCCGCCGAGCAGCTGAACGGAAAGCCGGGCGAGCCCCGCTTCTCGATCATCGACCTCACCGACAACTACTGCGACAAGGACCGCTGCTTCGCGGTGATCGGCGGGGCGCTGGTGCTCAAGGACCGCAGCCACATGACCGCGACCTGGAACGCCTCCCTGGCCCCCGTGCTCGACCGTGAGCTCAAGCGCGCCGGACTCGGCACGCCCTGAGCCGCGCCGGGGCTACCCGACCAGCCTCACCACCGGGCCGTCGGCCGCGCCGGCGGCCAGCGCGAGGATCTTCGTCACGTAGGCCTGGGTCTCCGGGATCGGCGGGATGCAGCCGCAGGCGGCCACCCGCCCGGGACCGGCGTTGTAGGCGGCCAGCGCGAGCGGTACCGAGCCGAAGCGGCGAAGAAGGTCGTGCATGAAGTGAGCCTGGGCGTCGATCGACGCCTCCGGGTCGAACGGGTCGCGCAGGCCGTAGGTGCGGGCGGTGCCCGGCATGAACTGGGCGATCCCCCGCGCCCCCACCGGCGAGACGACCCTCGGGTTGAAGTCCGACTCGGCCTTCAGCTGGGCGGCGAGTATCGCCGCCCCGACCGACCAGCGGACCGACGCGCGGCGGATGGCCGGCGCGTAGCGGGCCGGAACGAAGGCCGGCAGCCCGCCGCCGGCCGGCGCGAAGCCCACCGACCGGCTTCCGGCGTTGCTCACCAGGCCGTAGTGCCAGGGCTCCCACGAGTACCGCTGGACGAAGCCAAAGCGCCTGGCGTTGCGGGCCAGCCAGCCGTAGGCGGCCGGCGGCCCGAGGTCGAGCTCGGTGCCCAGGCGGTGGAGCGAGCGCCCCGGCGGCGCCACCCACTTCGGGTCGGGGTGGGCGGCGAATAGGCGCGCCTGCTCGGCGTTGGAGCGCCAGCCGCTGGCGATGACCAGGGCCACCCCCTCGCGCCGTGCCGCGGCGTTCATGCGGTCGAAGGCCAGGGCGGTGTCCGGGCGCATCGGCTTGCCCTGCCGCACGGCCAGCGGCCCCCGGTACTCGCCGTCGCCGGCGGGAGCCGCCGGGGCGAAGGCCAGCTGCGCCTCGGCGCTGACCCGGCTGGCCACCGACCCGCCCCCCGGCACTCGGATCGGGTCGGTGACCGTCACGCGCACCCGGTCCGGGAGGCCGTCACCGTCGAACGAGATCGCCGTGCGCAGCGCCCCGTTGCGACGGGCCGTCTCCCGGGCCACCTGCCCGGCGCGGACGCGGGGGTCCCCGGGCGCCGGGGCCATGGCGCCCTCGTGCAGCGCCCTCGCCCCCGCCAGGGCGGCGAGGTCGGCGGCCTGCTGGCGGTCGGCCCGCGCCCCCAGGCCGCGGGCGAGCATCCCCAGCCCGAGGCTCCCGGTAGCCAGGGCCATCAGCATGGCCACCATCAGCAGGCCGGCCTGCCCGGGCGCCGAGCCCTTCACGGCGCAGGCCCGGCGTCGGCGAGGCTGCGGGCCTCGAGCAGGCGGGCCAGCGGCCCTGCGCCCGGGGGCACTACGCGAACGCTGACCCGGCGCCCGTCGACGGTCACCTTCGCCCGCCGGCGCACCCAGCCGGGAAGCGCTTCCTCGGCGGCGCGCGCTGCGTCGCGGCCCTGGATCAGTGCCGCGGCGCCGGCGGTGGCTCCGTGGCCCGCCAGCGCGCGGGGCCCCCCCGCAGCCCGGGGCGGGGCGCCGGCCAGGGTGGGGCCCCGCCGGGGGGGGCGGAGCGCCCGCGGCGGGCTTGCGGTGGTGGACGGCAGCGGGCTGCCGGGGTGGCCCGCGAGCTTGCGGGCCACGGAGCCACCGCCGGCGCCGCGGCACTGATCCAGGGCCGCGACGCAGCGCGCGCCG
>JBJTBE010000017.1:0-11827 GCA_046091165.1 Solirubrobacterales bacterium
GGCCTGGTAGGCGGCGGCCTCCGCGTCGCTCAGGCCCGGGTCGAAGCCGGGGATCGCCTCGGCCTCCTCGGGACCGCCCTTCATGATCAGGGCCACGTCGAGCTCGTCGGCCGCCGCGACGAAGGCCTGCCAGGCGGCGAAGGCCTCGGGCATCGGCGAGTCCTGGAGCACCTGGACCATCCGCTCCATCCGGCGCGGGTCGGCGATCGTCCCGTTGGCCATGACGATCCGGTCGAAGCGGTCCTCCATGCGGGTGGCCACCGCCAGCCCCACGATGCTTCCCCAGTCCTGCCCGAAGAGGGTGATTCCGCGAAGGTCGAGCGCCTCGATGAACGCCTCGACCCACCCGACGTGCCTGGTGTACGAGTAGTTCTCCCGCCCGACCACCTTGTCCGACCTTCCGAACCCGATGAGGTCGGGAGCGATCACGCGGTGGCCGGCCGCGGCCAGGCCCGGGATCATCTTGCGGTAGAGGTAAGACCAGGTCGGCTCGCCGTGGAGCAGGAGGATCACGTCGCCGTCGGCCGGCCCCTCCTCGACGTAGTGCATCCGCAGGGTGCCGCCCTCTCCGTCGGAGATCTCGACGTAGTTGGGCTCGAACGGGTAGCCGGGCAGGTCGGTGAAGCGTTCGTCGGGGGTGCGTACGGTCTCCATGGCTCTCTCCAGTAAAGGGAACGTTGTGTTTACAGTCAACCCGGCCCGGCCTGCGGTTGCGACCTGTGCCGCCGTTACGGTTTGCGCCATGACCACTGCGCGCAGGCTCCCCGCTCTCCTTGCCGTCGCCGCCGTCGCCCTCGTGGTGGCCGGCTGCGGAGGCTCCGACGACTCCGGCGAGGAGACGACCACCCCCGCCACCGCGCCCCCGGCAACTACCGGCGGCGGAGCCACCACCACCGAGCCGATGGTCACCACCGGCATGGCCAAGTGCACCGAGAGCGAGATCTCCAAGGCGGTCGAGCAGACCGGCAGCCAGGAGTCGGGCGAGGCGGTTCTCGCCCCCGGCGCCGACAGTTACAAGTGCGCCGACGGCTGGGCGGTCGCCTTCGCCAACGTCGGTACCGGCCAGGAGCAGATCACCACGACGCTGGTCTTCCAGGCCGAAGGCCAGTTCTGGGTGCCGCAGGACCGGGCGAAGGTCTGCCCCGAGCCCTCCGAGGTACCCAAGGCGATCTACGACCTGGCCTGTAACAGCAACTGAGCCCCGTGGGCGCCGACCAGGGCAGCCCGGGGGTCCCTTCCGGGCTCGAGCGCGAGGCCACCGAGACGCAGCGCGAGGTCGCGATCGCGATCGCCATCGTGGTGGCGATGCAGGTCGCGCTGGCCCTGATAAGCATGCGCAACGGGTGGACGCTCTTCCAGGTTCACGGGTGGATCTGGTGGGTGCCGGTGCTTCCCGAGCTGCTGCTGGTGGCGCTTGTGGCCCGGGACCGGGCCGGCAAGCCCGACATCCTCGAGGACGGCTCGCGACGCACGACGGTGATCGTCCTGCTCGCGCTGATCGCCGCCTGGAACGCGGTGACGGTGATCCTCCTGATCCTCGAGCTCTTCACCGGCGAGGTCCGCACCGGCTCGGAGATGATTGCCGAGGCCACCGTCGTGCTGGCCACGCTGGTCCTGAACTTCGGCCTCCTGTTCTGGGAGCTCGACGGGGGCGGGCCCCGGATGCGCGCCCTCAAGCCCGACGGGCCCCGGGACTTCCTCTTCTCCGAGATGGGCGAGGACGGCCGGGCCCGCCTTCCCGACGACGAGAAGCCCGGCGCCCCCAGCGCCTGGCACCCGCGCCTCCTCGACTACACCTACCTCGCCTTCGTGACCGCGATCGCCTGGAGCGCCGCCGACACTCTCCCGCTCAGCCGCCGGGCCAAGGTGCTGATGGCGATCGAGACCGGCATCGCCGCGCTCACGATCCTGCTCGTGGCGGCCAGGGCGGTCAGCATCTTCGGCTGATCACCGGTCCGGCGGGGCGCCGATTCCATAGAGTGGCGGCATGTCCGAGAAGCTGACCCGCCGCCACCGCGACACCGTTGAGCAGATCTTCGCCCACCCGACCAGCCACAACATCGAGTGGCGCCACGTGATCTCGCTGCTCGAGCACGTGGGCGAGGTCGAGGAGGAGCACAACGGCAAGGTCAAGGTGACGCTCGGGCCCGAGACCGAGACCCTTCACCGCCCGCGCCACAAGGACATCGACACCCAGATGGTCGTCGACCTCCGCCGGATGCTCGCCAACGCCGGCTACAACCCCGACGGCTCCCCGGCGGTCGCCGACGAGCGCACCCGCGACCACGGTGACGGTCGCTGGGGCGCCCCCTGAGCCGGCAGCTTCCTGCCTGAGTACGGCCGGCCGGCTCCTGCCGGCCCCCGGTCAGCGGCGGCTGCGGGCCGCCTTGCGCGCCCAGGCCGGGACCTTCGGCTCGGCCTTGACCAGCGGGGCGCCGCCGTTGGCGCCGGAGTTGCGCCCGCCGGTGAGGCCGCCGGCCGCGCCGACGAGGCTTCCGGTCGACGCCGGGTTGAGCCCGGGGGCGAAGAGGTTCGAGCAGAGGCCGGCGGGGAACCGGTCGACCTTCGCCGGGCCCGGGTTCTCGATCGCGTCGCGGATCGCCGCGAAGGTGACCGAGTCAACGGCGGTCCCGATGTGGCTCACCACGCGGCCGGGGCAGACGTCCTGGATGAGGATGTTCGTGGCCCCCTTCAGCGACGAGGTCGGCTTGGGACCGGTCGTCGGCTTGACCGTCTCGTCGTCGGTCGAGCGCAGGGTGGTCCACGAGGTCGGGCCGGGCGTCTCGGTGCGGTAGCTGTTGAGCGTCGCCAGCATCTTCGAGCCGGCGCGCTGCTGCCAGCCGGCGGGGATGCAGCCCTTGGTCCGGCAGGTGCTCTGCTGGTCGGCGCTGGCGGTGGTGCCGTGCTGGGTGCCGGCGGCGGCGATCACGTCGGCGACCATCGGGCGAAGGCTCGGCCAGTAGGTCAGGGCCACCCGCGGCAGGAGGCCTCCCTGGCTGATCCCGAAGACGGCGATCTTCCGGCCGGCCATCCGGTACTGCTCGCGGATCCCGTAGGCGAGGTACTGCACCGAAACGTGGATGTCGCCGGTCGTGAAGAAGGGGAAGTCGACGGTGCAGACCGGCGCGCCGTACTCGTCGAAGGCGCCCTTGCCGATCGTGTAGGCCTCCCGGCCGGAGGCGCCGGTTCCGGTGACCAGCATGATCGGCACCTTCCCGGGGGCCTTCTGGTCGCCGTAGCAGTGGAGGGCCTCCTTGAGCTTGGCGGCCGGAACCTCGAGCCGCGGCTCGGCGGAGGCGGTTGCCGGGGCGCCGGCCACCAGGGCGGCGGCGCCGGCGGCGAGAAGGGAGGCGGTGCGAAGGCGTCGGGTCATGGTCACTTTCGGTAGTGGGGGACGAGGTAGGATAACCGAGTGGGGCCTACGCAGGTTCCGGTAGCCGTCTTGGCAGGGAGGTTGCGCCGACCCCCGGTCTGCGTAACCTCGGTACGGATGTTTGTTGCGGGCATGAAACGAGAAGCGCGCTTTGGCCGCGCGGTTCTGGCGGCAACCGCCCTGCTGCTACTGGCCGGCGCGTCGCCGGCCCAGGCAAAGACCTGCGCCGACTACCCCAACCAGGCCGCGGCCCAGCGGGCGGCCGACACCCGCGACGCCGACGGCGACGGCATCTACTGCGAGTCGCTCCCGTGCCCGTGCCTCAAGAAGGCCGGCGGCAATTCGGGCGGTGGCGGCTCCGGGGACGGCAACCGGGGCTCCTCCCCGCAGGGCTGCGTCCGGCCGCGCGGGGTGCAGCCGATCGGCTTCAGCTCGACGAAGTACCCCAACATCTTCCGGCACTTCGCGCGGGCGGTGAAGGCCGGCTGGCCGAAGGTCCTGAAGGTCAACCGCACCGGAGCCGACGCGCGCCGCGACCGGCTGCTGGAGAACGTCTTCACGCGCAGCGGGTTCGACCGTGACGAGTACCCGCCGGCCGTCGGCCGGGGGAAGGGGAAGGGCCTTACCCGCGGTGACAACCCCACCGGCTGGATGGCCAGCGTCCAGTACGTGCCGAGCTCCGAGAACCGCTCCCACGGCTCGGTGCTCGGAACCAAGCTGCGCCGGTTCTGCAACGGAACGCTCTTTCGTTACGTCTTCTACTGACGCCCTCTACATTCAGGAGCCCTATGGCCGACTATGAGGGCATGGCCGTCGAGCGCGACGGCGACACGTACCTGACCCGCCGCGAGAGCCGGGAGGCCCTCGTGCTGGCCGGGCTGGACTTCGGCCCGCGCCGCGAGCCGCAGCTGGCCACCACACTGGCCTTCTTCGACCACATGCTCGAGATGCTCGGCTGGTACGGCGACTTCGTGGTCGACGCCTCCTACGAGGTGCGCACCTACCGCCTCACCCACGTTGTAACGGAAGACACCGGCCTGGCGATCGGGGCCGCGGTCTCCCAGGCGATCCGTGACCGGATCGCCGAGGGCGTGGAGTCCTCCGGCTTCGCCTGGGCGGTCATGGACGAGGCCAGCGCGCTGGCCCAGGTCTCCTTCGAGGGGCGCTCCAACAGCTTCATCACCCGCGAGGGCGCCGGTGCCCTGGAGAACGTGGAGGACATGCTCTCGGCCGACCTGGCCGCCTTCTTCGAGGGCTTTGCCCAGGGAGCGCGCTGCACCGTGCACCTCGAGCTGCGCGACGGCAGCCGCGACCCCCACCACGCCTGGGAGGCCGGGTTCCGCGCCTTCGGCCGCGCGCTGCGCGCGGCCCTCTCCGCCAACCCCCGCCGCGCCGGCATGACCGCCGGCGTCAAGGGCACGCTCGACTGAGCGCGATGCCCGAAGGAACGCCGATGCGCGTCCTGCGCTGGTCGGCCCTCTCGCCGGAGGAGCGCGACCAGCTGCTCGAGCGCGGTATCCGCGCGATCTTCGACCCGGTCCTGCGGGAGGCGGTCGGCGAGATCGTCGAGGATGTCCGCGCCAACGGCGACGCCGCGGTCTGCCGCGCCCTGGAGGAGTTCGACGGCTGCCAGGTGTCCCCCGACGGCCTGCGCGTCAGCGAGGAGGAGTTCGAGCAGGCCCGCAGCCAGGTGCCGGACGCGGTGCTGGGCGCGATCGCCGCCGGCATCGCCAACGTCCGGGCCTTCAACGAGGAGCTGGTGCGCGAGCGCGAGTGGCGCAAGGAAATCGCGCCCGGCCTGATGGTCGGGGAGAAGATGACGCCGGTGGCCAGCGCCGGGCTGTTCGTACCCAGTGGCAAGGGGTCGTTCCCGTCGGTGCTGGTGCAGATCGGCACGCCGGCCGTGGTCGCCGGGGTGCCGGAGCTGGCCGTGGTGGTGCCGCCGGTACCGGGCGGCGGCGGCGAGGTGGACCCGGCCGTGCTCTGCGTCGCCGCCGAGCTGGGCATCACCAATCTCTTCCGGGTCAACGGGCCGGCAGGCATCGCCGCCCTGGCTTTCGGCACCGAGTCGATCCCGAAGGTCAGGAAGGTCCTGGGCCCGGGCAGCCCGCCGGTCCAGGCGGCGCAGATCGCCTGCCAGCAGTACGGCTGCCACACCCAGATGCTGCTCGGCCCGTCGGAGTCGCTGATCCTCGCCGACGACAGCGCCGACCCGCGCCTGCTCGCCGCCGACCTGCTCAACGAGGCCGAGCACGGCCCCGACTCATCGTCGGTGCTGGTCACCGACTCCGAGGCGCTGGTCGACGCGGTGCAGCCCGAGCTCGCCCGCCAGCTCGCCGAACTCCCGGAGCCGCGCCGCGCCTACGCGGCGGCCGCGCTGGGCGAGAACGGCGGCGCCGTGCTCACCGGCGACCTCGACGAGGCGATCGCCGTGGCCAACCTCTACGCCCCCGAGCACATGCAGATCGTCGCCCGCGACGAGGAGGCGGTGCTCGCCGGAATCGACCACGCCGGCGAGGTCCTGCTCGGGCAGTCGACGCCGGTCTCCCTGGCCAACTACGTGATCGGGGTTCCCGCCGCGCTGCCTACCGGGATGTTCGCCCGGGTCACCGGCGGCGTCACCGCCGAGACCTTCATGAAGAAGACCTCGATCGCCCGCGCCGACGGGCAGGCGCTCGAATCGCTCAGCGACGCGGTTCTCGCGCTCGCCGAGCACGAGGGCTTCCCGGCCCACGCGGCGGCCATCCGGGCTCGCCGCGAGGGACCGGGCGCCTCCTAGGGCTCGACCGTCACCTCGGCGATCGGGGTGGCGTTGTTGTGGAGTTCCACCTCGAAGCGCCCGGTGATCGTCGCCGGCACGCTGAAGCTCGCCGCCTTGCCGGGGCCGACGGGCTTCTCGACGTCGTAGCCGTGCAGGTGGACCTCGTCGTCGGCTTCGTCGGTCACCCGGAAGCGGATCGTCCCGCCCTCCTTGAAGGTGAGCTTGCGCACCCCGCCGACCGGCTCCCCGCCGGAGATCCGGATCGTCGCCACCTCGGGCCTCGGCTTTGCCGCCTCCGTGGTGGTGGCCTGCGGTGTGGTGGCCTGGGTCGACGCATCCGTGGTCGTGGTCGTGCTGCCCTCGTCCCCGGGCCGAAGGACCACGAAGGCGGCCACGACGATCACCACGGCGGCGAGGAGGGTCGCGATTCTTGCGTTCCTGGACATCACCCGGATGATCGCAGGTCGCTGCCGCGGATATGTGCGCTTGGCTACGCCTGCTGGCCCGGCTCGACCGGCGCCTCGGAGACCGTCTCGGTGACCACCGCGGCGGCCTCGACCGCCGGGGCGCCGCCGCCCGCCTGGGCACGCCAGGCCTTGTTCAGGTTGTCCTGGAAGAGGTAGATGGCGATCGGGGAGATGAAGATCCAGATCAGCAGGCCCAGGCCGGCGTCGAAGCCGTCGCCCGAGCCGGCGAGCGCGCTGGAGGCGTTCATCCGCTTGAAGCCCTTGAAGATGGAGACGAAGGGGGGAACGATGATGAACGCCCCGAGGGTGACCGCCAGCAGCGAGGTTCCGGGGCTGGTGCCGCACTCGTCGGTGCCGCGCGCCTCGCCGAAGTCGCGCATCTCGCGGTTGACGTAGTACCACCAGAACCAGAAGTAGATCCCGAGCGTGATCAGCATCAGGCCGAGGATCCCCAGCGGGTGCCGGAGCTTGGCGGTCGACTGCGTTCCTGAGATCGGGACTACTTCGGCCATCGGGCCCTCCTGGCTGGCTTGAAGGCCGAACGTACCGGAAACCGTGCTGCGCGGCGATGCGCCAGCACCGCCGGCTAGCTTTGGGGCGTGGCCGACCTGGAAACCCTCGATGCCGACGTGGTGGTGGTCGGAGCCGGCTTCGCCGGGCTCTCGGCGGCCCGGGCGCTCGCGTCCGCCGGGCGGGAGGTCGTGGTGCTCGAGGCCCGCGACCGGGTCGGCGGCCGGGTGGAGAGGGGCGAGAGCGACGGCGCGCTCCTCGAGCTGGGGGGCACCTGGGTCGGCCCCACGCAGACCCGGGCGCTGGAGCTCGCCGGCGAGGTTGGCGCCTCCCTGTTCCCCCAGTACGCCGAGGGCGAGAACCAGATCGACATCGACGGCGAGGTCCGGCGCTACTCGGGAACCGTTCCCCGCCTGGGCCCGCTGGCCCTCGCCGGCCTCGGGCGGATGCAGGCCGCGGTCAACCGCCACGCCCGGCGCATCGACACCCAGGCACCCTGGGACTACCGCCACGCCGGCCGCCTGGACGCGGTCACCTTCGCCGACTGGCTCAGGAGCCGGCGCTTTGGCCGCACGGCCGAAAGGGTGATGACGATCGTCGGCCGGACGACCTGGGGCGCCGAGCCCTCGGAGCTCTCCGCGCTCTACGCGATGGCCTACGTAGCCGGCGGCGGCGGCACCAGCGCCCTCTTCGACACCGAGGGGGGCGCCCAGGAGAGCCGCTTCCGGCTCGGCGCCCAGGACTTCGCCGAGCGTCTCGCCGCCCCGCTGGGCGACGGGATGCGCTTCGGCACGGCGGTCCGCTCGGTCGAGTGGGGTGCCTCGGGCGCGGTGGTGGAGGCCAAGGGCGTACGGGTAACCGCCGGCCGCGTGGTCGTCACCGTCGCTCCGCCGCTCTGCGAGCAGGTTGCCTTCGACCCGCCGCTCCCGGCGCGGCGCGACGAGATCCAGCGGCGGATGCGGATGGGCGCCCTGACCAAGGCGATCGCCGTATACGACGAGCCGTTCTGGCGTGGTGAGGGCCTGAGCGGCGAGTCGCTCAGCGACGCCTCGCTGGCCTCGCTGACCTTCGACCTCTCCCCGCCCGACGGCTCGCGCGGGGTGCTGGTGGGATTCGTGGGCGGCGACGACGCCCGCACCTACGCGGCGATGGGGGAGGCCGAGCGCCGCGCCAACGTGCTGGCCGGCTTTGCCCGCCTCTACGGCCCGAAGGCCCTTGAGCCGGCCGGGTGGGCAGAGAGGCAGTGGGCGGCGCAGGAGTTCAGCGGCGGCGGCCCGGTGGCGATCGCCCCGCCCGGGGCATTGACCGCCGGCGGGGACGCGCTGCGCAAGCCCTGCGGACCCATCCACTGGGCCGGAACCGAGAGCTCGCCCACCTGGGGCGGCTTCATCGACGGCGCGATCCGCTCCGGCGAGCGGGCCGCCTCGGAGATCCTCGAAGCGGCCTGAGCCGGCGGGAACCGGCTAGGCCGGAGCCGAGCTGCCGCCGGCGGGGACGCTGTCAGCCTCGTCGGGGTTGTCGAACTTGTCCTCGGCGACGGGGGCCTCGACCTTGCCCCGCGGCACGAAGATGATCGAGAAGATGAAGATCGCGGCCAGGATTCCGGCCATGATGTAGAACACGGTCTGGGTCGACTGGGCGTAGGCGTCCTGGATCGCCTTGAAGACCTCGGCGCCGCCGGAGCCGCCGCTCCGCGCCGAGGATCCCCCTCCGGCCACCTCGGCCGCTATCGCGTCGGCCTGCTCCTTGCCGACTCCCACCTTCCCGAGGGTCTCCTCGAGGTTGACCCGGTTCTGGGTGATCAGGATCGTGCCCATGATCGCCAGGCCGATGCTGGCTCCGTAGTTGCGGATCGTCTGGGTGATGCCGGTCGCCTCGCCGTAGGTGGAGGCCGGTGCGCGGTTGATCGCGTCGGTGTTGGCCGGCCCGAGGATCAGGCCGATGCCGGCGCCGGCCATGACGATGTAGGGCCACTGGGCGCTGATGTTCAGGTCGGTCATCGAGCCGGCCCACAGGTAGAAGCCGACCGCCCCCAGCGCCGAGCCCAGCACGATCGCCGGCCGCGCACCCTGCTGGTCGAGGATCCGGCCCCCGAACTGCGAGGCCACGGCGAAGCCGCCGAAGAAGATCAGCAGGTAGAGGCCGGCGTTGGCCGCGCTCTGTTCGAGCGACAGCTGGGCGTAGGTGCTGGAGAAGAAGAAGAGGGGGATGAAGACCGCCGAGAGGAGCAGCAGCACGACGTTGTCGGCGGCGAAGGAGCGGTCGGTGAAGATCCGCACGCGGATCAGCGGGTCCTCGGTGCGCAGCTCGTGGGCGAAGAAGGCGATCAGCAGCAGCGTCCCGGCGACGATCGAGCCGATCGTCTGCCAGCTGCCCCAGCCCCAGTCGCTGGCCTGCTGGAGGCCGAGCACCGATAGCGCCATGCCGCCGGTGACCAGCACGGCTCCGCGGTAGTCGATCGGCTGCGGGTTGCGCTCGTCCCTGGGGTTGGCAACGCGGATGAGGACAAGGGCGATGATCGCGATCGGGATGTTCACCCAGAAGATTGCGCGCCAGTCGACCTCGGTCAGGTAGCCGCCGGCGATCGGGCCGATCGAGGTCAGGCCGCCGGTGATGGCGAAGAAGATGGCCAAAGCCTTGCCGCGCTTGTCGATCGGGTAGGCAGAGATGATCAGCGCCAGCGCCGCCGGGAGCATCAGCGCTGCGCCGATGCCCTGGATGGCGCGGAAGACGATGATCCACGTCTCGTCGAACGAGCCCGTGGGGGTAAGGCCGCAGAGCGCCGACGCCGTGGCGAACATCACCACGCCCAGGACGACCATCCGCACCTTGCCGAGCGTGTCGCCCAGGCGCCCGCCGAGGGCGAAGGTCGCCGAGAGGGCCAGCAGGTAGGCGTTGATCATCCACTGGATCCCCGTCTCGCTCAGCTTGAGGTCCTGCTGGATGTCGGGGATGGCGATCGAGACGATCGTCATGTCGATGAAGGTCATGCCGACGGCGAAGACCATCGCCGCCAGGACCCAGGTCCCGGTCCTGTTCTTGGCGCCGCTCACAGCGCAGACGCTACTTCACCCTGCAGGTGGAAGGCGACTTGTTCTTCTTCAGGAACCTCTCGAGCGCCCTGGGCTTGGAGGTCATGATCCCGTCGACGCAGCGCTCAACGAGCTTCGTCCAGCCCTCGGGGCCGTCAACGTCGGGACCGTCGAACCAGCTGTGCCAGGCCAGGCCGTCGGCGTGGGTCTTGGCCACCCATGCCGGGTTCAGCACGTCGATCCTTGCGCCGTTGAAGAGGTAGGTCATCGGTACCTGGACGGCCACGACCCCCTCGCCGAGGGACTTGTTCTCGAGGAAGTAGCCGATCAGCGGCGAGCTGCCGGGGGCCAGGGGAACCTGCGGCGCCACCGCGTGGAAGCGGTCCACGGCGCCCTGGCGGAAGGAGACGACGATCAGGTCCTTGCGCCGGTTGTTCTTGAGCAGGTTGCCCAGCACTTCGGCGTTGTAGACGTACTCGTCTTCCTTCTCGGCCTTGGTGCGCCCCTTGATCTCGATGTTGATCGGGGTCTTCGGGAAGGCCTTCAGGACCTCCTTGAGGGTGGTCACCCGGAAGTCGGAGGCCTTGTAACCCTTCGGCGGCTTCCTCTGGCCGGTGGCGACCCCGCGGTAGACGTAGGCCGAGGCGGGCCTGTTGCGGTCGTAGTTCGGCGAGCTCTTCGAGAACCAGTAGGCGCCGTCGAGCTTGCGGATCTCGGCGAGCGTCAGCTCGCTCACCAGGCCGGTCGAGTTGGTCTTGGAGTCGACCGTGGTGTCGTGCATGACGATCACCTGGTTGTCCTTTGTTACGACGATGTCGAGCTCGAGCATCTCCGCGCCGGCGCGGAGGGCCTCCTTGAAGGCGAACATCGTGTTGGAGGGGAACTCATCCTCGCCGCCCTGGTGGGCGATGTTCAGCGGCGGGCTCTGGCGCCACGGCGGGATCTTGGTCTTGGCCAGGGCCGGGGCCGAGAGCCCGGCGAAGGCGACGGAGGCGAGCACGACGCAGATAACCGAACGCTTGAGCATGTCGGGCATCGTAATGGCTCGGGCGGCCTCCCGCGCCATCCGCCCGGCGCGCGAACCTGAGGGCGTGGCCGTCCTGATCACCTGCGCCGCCGCTACCTGGTTCATGGCCGGGGTCGGCTGGATCGTTCAGGTGGTCCAGTACCCGCTCTTCGCCGCCGTGGGCCGCGACAGCTTCACCGAGTACCACCGGCTCCATTCGGGCCGGATCACGCCGATCGTCTTCCCGGCGATGGCCGTGGAGCTCGCCACCTCGTTCTGGCTCCTCTTCAGCCGCCCCCCAGGCACCTCGATGGCGCTGGTGGCGGCCGGCTTCCTGCTCGCACTGGCCACCTGGCTGGCCACGGCGCTGCTCGCGGTGCCGCGCCACGCCGAGCTCGGCGCGGGCTTCGACGCCGGGGTCCACGCCCGGCTGGTGCGCGCCTCCTGGGTGCGCACGGTGGCGTGGAGCGCCCACGGCGTGGTCGTGGCCGTTCTTGTGGTCCAGGCGGCCTGACCCTTCGCGGGCCATGGCCGAGGTCCATTAGAGTTCATGGCCATGAGCACGCCCGAACCCCCCGAGAACCCTGAGCAGCCCGAGGACGCCCAGGAGCCCGCGCCCCAGGAGCCGGCCCAGCAGGCGCCCCCCGCTGCGCAGGAGCCACCCCCAACCGGCCAGCC